>JAPYQK010000052.1 GCA_029941275.1 Longimicrobiales bacterium
AAGGCGGGGTCCGGAGGGCGACGGGTGGAGGTTGTCAGAAGAGCCCCGGAAACAGCGACGTGCTCTGCCTGAACAGAAAATCCACTTCGGGAGGTCGAGTAGAACATTATGAAGGGAGTCACCTTCAACGTATCCGTTGCCCACTTCCTCCTCGCGAAGACGGTCGGGCGCATAACCGAGTCGGCCCTTCACGGACTTCTGAGCGGGGTGAGAATGCGCGATCTCCCCGACCCGGTGCTGCCTGGGCCGGACTGGGTCGAGATCGAGGTCATCGCGGGTGGGATTTGCGGGACCGACGTCAGCAACCTGACGTACTCCGCTAGTCCGGCCATGGAGCCCTTCGGTTCGTTCCCGGCGGTCCTCGGGCATGAGATTCTGGGAAGGGTCAAGTCGGTCGGCGCCAACGTGTCCAAGGTTTCACCCGGCCAACGGGTGACGATGGACCCGATGATCTCCTGTACGACACGGGGTTACGCCTCTGGGGATGAATGCCCGTCTTGCAACGAAGGACTTCACTGTACCTGTGAACGTGCTGGGGAAGACGGCGTCACGATGATCGGGGACCGGCCGCTCTCGCCGGGTTTGACGATCGGTTATCACAAGGACCTGCCCGGCGGATGGGGCCAGACGGTGCTCGCCCACGACACACAGGTGTTCGCCGTCGATGACGCCCTGACCGACAACGCGGCCGTGCTCCTCGAGCCGCTTTCCATCGCCATGCATGCCGTGTTGCGCACGCCCCCGAAGGACCCGGACCCGGTCCTCGTGATTGGGAGCGGTACCATCGCTCTGGCCACGGTCTGGGCGCTCCGCGCCATCGGGTTCGAAGGACCTATCCTTGCGCAGGCCAAGCGGGACCACGAGCAGAAATTGGCCATCGCGCTGGGCGCCACCGAGGTGGTCGCGCCGGGTCCGGGGGCGCGACAAGCTTTAGTCGATACTGGGGCCTCCGCCTACTTACCGGTGGTGGGCCCCGAGGTCTACTCGGGTGGAGGGTTCCCGCTGATCTACGACTGCGTCGGAAGCCGCAGCAGCGTTGCACAGTCGCTCAGCTACGGTTCACCGCGCGCTCGCATCGTGGTCATCGGATGCGTGGCTGAGTTCAAGAAACTGGATCTCACGTTCGTCTGGGCCAGGGAACTCCGCATCCGGGGGGCTGTGGGCTACGGACTGGAGGACTGGCGGGGTGAGCGGAGACACACGTTCGAGATCGCACATGATCTATTGGTCGAGAGCCGGGCGCCGGTGGAGGACATGGTCACCCACGTCTTTCCTCTTGCGCAGTACCGGGACGGGTTGCTGGCGGCGGCGAACCACCGGAGGAGTGGGGCTGTGAAGGTGGTGTTGCAGCCTTAGGAGGGGGTCCGAGGCCCCTTTCTTTTTCGCGGGGGTTGGAGGAGGGGTTCACGGCCCCGCTCCGGCCAGCGCTTCGCTCCACCGCCTTTGGCGGCGGACTGTCCTCAGGAGGACCGTCGAACCCTCTCCCCTTCCACACGCCAAATAGGAGCCGCCAACCCCCGCCCGGGGCCCCTAAAGCGGGAGTCTCAAGAGTTCCGGGTGCACCCGACTTCCCGACTGCTGCCCGTCGACGGCGATACCCTCGATCGCGAGCAGCGCGACTTTGAGGCATAGGCCTCCGCTGTAACCGCCCAGCTTACCGTCGCTTCGAACCACACGATGGCAGGGAACAACGATCGGCAGTGGATTGGCCCCCACGGCCTGGCCCACCGCCCGCGCCGCACCCGGCTCGCCCAATTCGTCGGCGATGTCCCCGTACGACACGATGCGGCCATACGGAATCTCCATCAGTCGGCCGTAGATGCGTCTCTGGAATTCGGTGGCGCCGGAGAAGTCGAGGGGAAGGTCGAAGTCCTTCCTCTTCCCCCTGAAGTAATGGTCGAGTTGCTGAAGGGCGGTGCTGAGCGTGGGCTGCCCGTCGGGATCCCAGTGACCGTCTTCGATCATCTCGGGCGTGACGGGTCCGATCCGTCGGACTCCGTTGCGGGTGACCCATACCCCGATCGATCCTGCGGCTGGGTCGTTCAAGACTCCGGAATGGACTGCGGAAGCACGGTCGGGCGCGGACTCATGCGCTGGCATCAGTGTGTGGTCTCCCCTTGGGATGCATCGTCGTGAGCTGCTCCCCCTGAGGCATCAGCCTCCGGGTCAGCTTTCAGCCCAGCTCCCCGTTTGGCCCCGAGCGCTTCACGGAGCGCGTCGAAGGCCAGGAGGGCGCATCGAATCCGCACTGGGAATTTCGAAACGCCTTGCAGTGCACGGAGGTCCCCCAACGACTCATCGACGGACGCGCCTTCAACGCCCTGCATCATGTCGGTAAAGAGGTCGGCGAGGTTGATCGCCTCGTCCCGCTCTCTGCTTTTGACCATGACGGTCATCATCGACATCGATGCCTGTGAGATCGAACATCCCTGACCGTCGAAGGCGATCTCAACGATCTGATTCCCGTCGAGACGAAGCTGGACGGTGATCTCGTCGCCGCACACGGGATTTGAAACGTGTGCTTCGGCGGTGTGATCCGTGACCTCACCCTTGTTCCGCGGATTGCGGTAATGCTCCAGGATGAGCTCTTGGTACAGAGATGTAAGGGAGGCTTCCATTCACGCGTCACCACAAAAGGGGGCCGGACGAATCCAGTATAGGGCATCGACGCGGATATTTCGAATCGCCGTCCCGCACCGGCATTTTGGCGAGCCGTTTGGTACATCCGGGCCGGGCTCAGCCGGGGCCGAAAATCTCCTGAACCGACGCGAGTCCCTCGACCAGACGGTCCACATCGTCCGTCGAGTTATACAGGTAGAAGCTCGCCCGAGCGGTGGCAGAAATTCCGAAGTGTTTCATGACGAGTTGCGCGCAGTGATGGCCCGCGCGGATCGCGACTCCCCGGGAATCGAGGATGGTCGAGATGTCGTGAGGGTGTGCGTCCCCCATGGTGAACGAGATCACACCGGACCGTTCGTCCAGATCGGTGGGCCCGTAGACGGTGACGCCACCCAGATCGTCGAGCCGTTGGAGAGCGTACGCGAGCACCTCTCTCTCGTGTTCGGCGATGGCGTCGAAGCCCACCTCGTCGAGGAAGTCGGCGGCCACCCCGAGGGTGATGGCGCCAGCGATGTTCGGTGTGCCGGCTTCGAACTTGTGTGGGATCTCCGCCCAAGTGCTCGAGTCGCGGCCGACGATGCGAATCATCTCACCGCCTCCGTGGTACGGCGGCATCGACTCGAGCAATTCGCGCCGGGCCCACAGGGCACCCGACCCGGTGGGACCACACATCTTGTGACCCGAGAATGCGTAGAAGTCACACCCCAACTCTTGGACATCGACCCGACGGTGGGGCACGGCTTGGGCGCCGTCGACGAGCACCAGCGCCCCCACTTTCTTGGCGTGCTCGGTGATCTCTCGTACCGGATTGACGGTTCCCAACGCGTTCGAGATGTGGGTGACCGCGACCAAGCGGGTGCGCTCCGTAAGTAGCTCGGAAAGATCGTCCAGCACCAGCCGGCCTTGGTCGTCCATCTCAATGTACCGGAGGCGAGCGCCCGTACGATGGGCCACCAGCTGCCAAGGCACGATGTTGGAGTGATGCTCCATCGAACTCAAGAGGACCTCGTCTCCCTCTTTGAGCGTGTCCAGTCCCCAACTGCTCGCGACCAGGTTGATCGCCTCGGTTGTGCCGCGAGTCCACACCAACTCGGACGGATCCGCGGCGCCGATGAAGCTCGCCAGCTTCGCACGGGCTTCTTCGTATGCGATGGTGGCTCGCCGGCTCAGTTCATGGATGCCACGGTGGACGTTCGCGTTATCGCGCTCGTAATACTTGGCGAGTGCGTCCAGCACGACTCGGGGCTTCTGCGAAGTGGCGGCGCTGTCCAGGTAGACCAGCGGGTGCCCGCTCACGTCCTGGGTCATCGCCGGGAACTGAGCTCTCACCGCCGTCCATTCGGGTCGAGGAGACGTGGGCATTTTGATTCAGCCCTTCTAGATCTGGACGTAAATTTCTTGGCCGCGAAGTTCGACGGGGTACGCTTCTACGGGCTTGATCGCGGGAAGTCCTGTGGCCTTTCCGGTGCACACGTCGAACCTAGCTCCGTGGTACAAGCACTCCAATTGGTCCCCCTCCAGTTCTCCGTCGGAGAGCGGAAGATCCTGATGTGAGCACCTATTCTGGAGCGCGTACAGGTCGCCCTCCACGTTGGCCAGGACGATTCTCAGTTGTTCCACCTCGACCTCGAATAGACTGCCGGGAGGGCAGTCACCTCGGTCGGCGACTTTCACCCAGTTTCCATCAGCCATGGTGGAGTTGTCGGTCAGACATGTTGGAGCTTCCTCTCGATTGCGCGTGTCACTTTCTCGACGACCCCTCCGAGCGGCAGGCGGGTCATCACGTCCCGGAGAAAGCCCAGAACGACTAGACGCTCGGCCTGCTGCCGACTCATTCCTCGGCTCAAAAGATAGAAGAGTGTCTCGGAATCTAGCTGTCCGACGGAAGCCCCGTGAGAACATTTTACGTCGTCGGCCTCGATCTCTAGGTTCGGAAGAGAGTCGGCCCGGGCTTCGTCTGAAAGAAGAAGGTTCCGGTTGGTCTGGTAAGCGTCGGTCCGCTGGGCCTCCGGGTGAACCCGAATGATTCCCCGAAACGCCGCCCGGGAGTGATCGTCCAACGCTCCCTTGAAGAGAAGGTCGCTTCCCGTGTCGGGCGCTATATGGTCCTGACTGGTGTTGTGGTCGAAGTGCTGGTGGTCGTCACCGAAGTAGAGCCCGAGCATGTCGCTATGCGCGCCGGGTCCCAACAGCTGAGCGTTGAGGTCGAGGCGACTTACCGAGGCTCCGAGATTGACGTTCAGTGTGTCGAGCGTCGAGCCCCGATGGGCAAGCGTTCGCTGCGCCGACTGGTAAAAAGCGTCTCGGCCGAGTCGCTGGATGGAAACGCACTGAACTTGCGCCCCATCGCGTGCGATGACTTCGGTAGCGGACGAAACGAGCGTGCGGCGCTCAAAATCTTCGGAAAGTACCTCCTCGACGTAGGAGACCTGGCTACCCGGTTCGGCCACAACAAGGGTCCGCGTGCAGACCGCAGAGCCGGCGTGGGAAAGCCAGCGCGTGGCTCGCACAGGTAGCTCGAGCTTCACGTCCCTCGGGACGTAGAGCAGCACCCCGTCCGTCCAAAGCGCTGCGTTGAGCGCCTCGAACTTACCCTCCTCGGGGGGTAAACCCTCCGTGGCGAGCAACTCTTCGAGAAGGTCACCGTGCTCATGCACCGCCGAACGCAGCGAGGTCAGGATGACTCCTTGCTCCGCGAGAGCGGGATCCAGATCGACGTGTGTCACAGTTCCGTCTATCAGCACCGTGTGACCCGCCGCCGCGTGGTCTTCGTCCATGGCCGCTGCGAGCATCGGCGGGCGGTGGCCGTTTTGGGGCAGCGACGCACGGGTTACGAGCCGGAGGTCAGCGAGGTTCACCACGCGAGAGACGTCCGTATATCTCCACTCTTCGGACCGCGTGGTGGGAAAGGCCGTGTTCTCGAACATCGACCACGCGTGTCGTCTCCGCTCGCTCAACCACGCGGGCGCACCCTCGCTGATCCTGCCTACCGCGTCCTCGTCCAGGGGAATGGCTGTCTCTTCGTCGTCGATGGGTGCCGCGATGGCATGGGATGGGTCGGACATCAGCCGACCGACCCCTCCATTTCGAGTTCGATGAGACGGTTGAGTTCGACGGCGTATTCGAGCGGAAGCTCCTTGGCGATCGGCTCGATGAATCCGCGTACGATGAGCGCCATGGCCTCTTCTTGGCTCAAGCCGCGGCTCATGAGGTAAAAAAGTTGAGCGTCGCCTACCTTGGAGACGGTCGCCTCGTGTCCCACTGACGCCGACTTCTCTTCGATCTCTATGTACGGATACGTATCCGTACGCGAGGTCTCGTTGATGAGAAGCGCGTCACACTCGACGTTGGAGCGTGCGTTGGTCGCGCCTTCGTACACCTTGCACAGGCCACGGTAGGACGACCGTCCACTCCCCTTCGAGATCGACTTCGAGATGATCGATGAGGTGGTGTTCGGCGCCACGTGGACGACTTTTCCTCCGGTGTCTTGGTGCTGCCCGTCGCTCGCATAAGCGATCGACATGATCTCTCCGTGTGCGCCTTCACCCACGAGATAGCAGGACGGGTACTTCATCGTGAGCTTGGAGCCGAGATTCCCGTCGAGCCACTCCATGGTCGCGTTCTGCTCCACCACGGCCCTTTGGGTCACCAGGTTGTACATGTTGTTCGACCAATTCTGGATGGTCGTGTACCGGAATCGCGAATCTTGCTTCAGGATGATCTCAATCACACCCGAGTGGAACGAATCGGTGGAGTAAACCGGCGCCGTGCACCCCTCGATGTAGTGAGCATGCGCGCCCTCATCTAGGATGATCAGCGTGCGCTCGAACTGTCCCATACGCTCCTGATTGACCCGGAAGTACGCCTGCAGAGGTGTCTCAAGCTCCACACCCTTGGGAATGTAGACGAACGAGCCACCCGACCAGACCGCCGAGTTGAGCGCCGCGAACTTGTTGTCGGCCGTCGGAACCACGGTCGCGAAGTGCTCGCGGAAGAGCTCCGGATGATTCTTGAGCCCGTCCTCGATCGAATCGAAGATCACGCCCTTGGAGGACCACTCCTCTTTGAGCGAGTGGTAGACCATCTCGGACTCGTATTGTGCTCCGACGCCGGCCAGGAGCTTCTGCTCCGCTTCGGGGATGCCCAACTTCTCGAACGTGTTCTTGATGTTGTCCGGTACGTCGTCCCAGGAGCGCTCCATCTGATCCTGCGGTTTCACATAGAAGTAGATCTCATCGAGCGTCGCCTCGAGATCCGAAAGGTTACCGCCCCAATTGGGCATGGGCTTCGACTCGTAGATCTTCAGAGCTTTCAGGCGGAACTCGAGCATCCACTCGGGCTCGTCCTTATGCTTCGAAATCTGCCGGACGATATCCTCGTCCAGGCCGGGCCTGGTCCGAAAGACGTGGGCCTCCTCATCGACGAATCCGTACTGGTATTCGTCGAGTCCGAATCCTTCGACGAGTTCATTTTCTGGCATGATCTTCTGTTCCTGCTGTCGGCCCTTGAGGCCGGAAGGCGATTGCTAGGCGGGCACCACTTCTTGGGTCTTCCAATCGGCGTATCCCTGCTCCTCCAACTCGAGCGCCACCTCGGGTCCGCCGGATCGTACGATACGTCCGTTGACCATCACGTGAACCACATCAGGCTTGATGTAGTTGAGCAAGCGCTGATAGTGCGTGATCAGGAGGATCGTCATCTCGGGATTTTCGGCCCGCAACGTGTTCACGCCGTGCGCCACGATCTGGAGCGCGTCGATGTCGAGTCCCGAGTCGGTTTCGTCCATGAGCGCGAGCGCAGGGCGAAGCACGGCCATCTGAAGGATCTCGTTGCGCTTCTTCTCTCCACCACTGAAGCCGTCGTTCACCGGGCGCTCGGCAAAGGAGGGATCCATGTCGAGAAGTTCCATTCGCTCGAGGAGCAGGTCCTGGAAGTCGAAGAGATCCACTTCCTCGTCCTTCTCGAGACGGGCCTGCAGGGCCGCTC
Organism: Longimicrobiales bacterium; assembly: GCA_029941275.1. GTDB lineage: Bacteria > Gemmatimonadota > Gemmatimonadetes > Longimicrobiales > Gaopeijiaceae > UBA822. The sequence goes on from JAPYQK010000052.1 coordinate 7,606, forward strand.
TCAAGAAGTTCGCTATGGACACGCCCGGAACTTCCGCGGGATATTGAAAAGCCAGGAAGACTCCCGCGCGCGCGCGTTCGTCGGGTTCCAAATCGTGGATGGACGTGCCCTGGAAGACGATTTCCCCGGCCGTGACCTCGTAATCGGGGTGGCCGGCCAGGACTTTGGCGAGGGTGCTCTTTCCGGAGCCGTTAGGCCCCATGATGGCATGTATTTCGCCGGGTTGCAGCGTGAGATCGAGACCCGTGAGGATATCGATGTCTTCGTCCGCAACCTTGGCACGAAGGCCTGTAATCGTAAGGATAGGGGTGTCGCTCATACGAAAAGCAAGACGGCTGCGAGGGGCCTTATTGAGAATGATTCTCCGTTAGATTTAAGCTAAATTGGCGGTAACATACCGTCAAGCCAGGGAGCGGTTCAATGCATGGTCGACGTGTTGAAGGACTCTGAGCAGCCTCCTGACGGAGGGCGAGAGGGCGAGGTTCAGACTTGGGTGATCCTGGGTGGCGGCTCCGCCAAGGGGGTCGCGCACGTTGGGGCGTGGAGGGCGATTCAGGAGGCCGAAATTCCGGTGGCGGGAATCATCGGTACGAGCGCAGGGGCGATCATGGGGGCGGCCATCGCGGGGGGCCGGTCGATCGGGGAGTTCGAGGAGTATGTCGAGCGGGTTAGGCGCCGCGACGTCATGAGAGTGAACCGTCGTGCCGTATGGGTGAACGGGATTCGCTCTCGGAGCGTGCTCCGGGGCGACACGCTTCGGCGCTCTATCCGGGATCTGCTCCCCACCGAACGATGGGATGAACTGATCATTCCTCTGACCGTCAACGCCGTGGACCTGGAGTCGGGCGAGTTGGTCTGGTTCGGCCACGGGGGAGATCAGGACGCCGCCCTCATCGATTCGGTATACGCGTCGGCCGCGCTTCCGCTGCTTTTTCCACCTGCTGAAGTTGGAGGGCAGTTGCTCGTCGACGGGGGAGCGCTGGACATGCTCCCCCTCGAGAGAGCATGGAAGTTGGGTGCCACCCGGATCATCGCGATCGATGTTGGTGCGGATCCAGAGGCTGACGCCCAAGCCGTAGTTGACGGCGGTATGGTGGCCATTCACATGAGGGTGTTCGGCCTGATGGCGGGGCACGCGAGAAGAGAAGCCGTTCGGAACTGGACGGGGGTTCCGCTCACATACGTCCGCCCAAACTTCGGAGACGCCGACGGGTTCGACTTCGAAAAACGCGCTTTCTTTCTCGAAGAGGGATATCGGGCCACGCGTGAGGCCCTCGCGGCGCCGGCTTCACTCCGTTCCTGGAGGTAGGCCGGATCGGTCGAGGCCCCAGCGGGGCGGATCTCGATATGCTCGTCACGCACCTCGAGCCGCTCGCGCGACTGGCGGCTTCGGATCACGTCCCGGCATTGATTTCTCAAGATTTGAAAGAGCCAGGGTCCGAACGGATGGGTGACGTCGAACCGGTGGAGAGATTTCCAGGCCTTGATGAAGGCGTCCTGGAGCGCGTCCCGTGCTTCGTCGACGCTGCCGAGCATGGCCAACGGCAAGTCGGAGTCCCGGGCCCTCGTAGGCCCGCACCAACGGCTCGTACGATCGGGGGTCTCCCGACTTGGACATTCAGACCACTTCGCGTTCGACCTCCGGTTGCAACGTTTCTCGCTCCTTGTCGTGAATGGTACGAAGGCTAGTGAAGAATCCTTCATGTGGATCCGTCAAGCGGATCCGCCGATCATGAAAGATCCGCCCATTCTTGTGGATTCGACCGCCCACACGGATGGGGTCACTTCATCAGGCGAGAAAGCGCTTGCACGATCGCCTCGATCTCTTCCTCCGTGTTGTAGTAGTGCGGTGAAATCCGGAGCACCTGGTCCACGCCTTTCTCGTCAAAGTCGAAAATCGCCGAATCTCGTCCCGTACGGGATGTATGAATGCCCTCCTTCCTGAGCGCGCGCAGAAGGTCCAGGGGATGGTGTCCGTCCATCGATGCCGTCACGATGGCGCACTGAGCCTCCCCTCTGTCCTGAACGTGCACTCCGTCCAACTCGGCGAGCCGTGTACGCAACGAATCCGAGAGCGCCCAGGCCCGCGCGCGAATCGCCTCGAGGCCGAGGTCCATCGCGTAACGGGCGGCCCGGCCCATGCCCAATACCATTGCGATGGGTGCCTCGAAGTTTTCAAAGCGTCGGGCGCCTGGAGCGGGCTGGTAGAGGTCTCCCTGAATCCAGTCGGCCCCGCGCATGTCGGGGAAGAGCGGCTCCAAACCAAGGCCCAGAGCCCGATCCGAGACGTATAGGAATCCAACCCCGCGCGGACCCCTGAGGAACTTCCGAGAGGTCGCCGTCAGGAAGTCGCAACCGATGTCCTCGACATCGATGGGCATCTGTCCGACGGACTGACAGGCATCGACGAGATAGAGGACTTCCCGTTGGCGGCAGATGGCCCCGACGTCCGCCACATGCTGAACGAGGCCGGAGCTCGTCGGGATGTGCGTAACGGTGACCAGTTTGGGCCGCATACGGTGGATGAGCTTTTCGAGCGCTCCAACGTCCACCCCACCTGAGGGCCGCTCCGGCCCGTGTACCACTTCAACTCCGAAACGAGAGGCGAGCGAGAGGAACATGATCTGGTTGGAGACATAGTCGTTTCGGGTCGTCACGATGACGTCGCCCGGGACGAACGGAATGGCGGAGAGCGCCTGAATGAATGCTCCGGTCGCGTTGTCGGTGATCGCCACGTTCTGGGGGTCAGCTCCGATGAGCGTTCCTATCGAGTCGTATACAGATCGGATTTCGGGCTGGCGGAGCGCCTCCGCTTCGTAGCCTCCGATTCCTGCCTCGAGGGCCAAGTGCTCCGTGACGGTGTCGAGCACTGGGTTGGGCACGAGGCTCGACCCAGCATTGTTGAGATGATTGACGCTTAGAGTGCCGGGAGTGTCAGCCCGGATCTGGTCGATATCGAGGGGTGTCATGGCCCGATTGTCACCATTCCTGCAACCGTCTGAGGGGGCGCGGGCAGCACCGCCGGGCTCGCTCGAACGTGGTTCGATAAGTAGGGTTTTGCGCTCCTGATATATTGCTCGGCCCTGGCGCTCGCTAGGGCTGTACGGCTCCGTAGCTATTCGCCACGTTATTAGGCTTGCCCCGCTAAAGGGGTGTCACTAAGTAGGGGGGTTGGGGTCCGGGCAGAAGCTGATCGGTAGAAATTAAGCCAAAAAAACGGAGCTTTTTTGAGCACGACGCGGCCCGACAGGTCCGACGATTCGCCTAACACCGAGACCGAGTCTCGTGAAGGCGGGAAAGGAGATGCAGGCGAGGAGCACGTGGCCCGACGCCTAGAGCAACTGCGTGAAGAGCTCAGGCAGCACTCCCATCTGTACTATGTCGAATCGCGGCCTGAGGTCGACGATGCGGAGTACGATCGACTCTTTGCCGAACTTCGCACGCTCGAAGGCGCTCATCCCCGCCTCGTCACCCTCGATTCGCCGAGCCAGCGGGTGGGGACGGAGCCGCAAAGTGCTTTCCCCAATGTGGAGCATACGGTCCCCATGCTGTCGTTGGATTCGACCCAGGATCCGGAAGAGATCGGACGCTTCGACGAACGAGTGCGGAAAGGACTCGAAGACGAGCCTCGCTACCTGCTCGAACCGAAGCTGGATGGCGCATCCATCGAACTCGTGTATGAGGACGGACTGTTCGTCCGAGCTGTAACACGTGGGAACGGTCGTGTTGGTGAGCTCGTAACGGAAAACCTGAGGACCGTTCCGAGCCTTCCCCTGCGACTTCGCGAAGTCGACCTCCCGGCCCCGGAGCTACTTGCGGTTCGCGGGGAGGTCATCATGTACCTCTCGGCGTTCGAGGCGCTCAACGCCCGCATGGTCGAACAGGGCTCCGAGCCGTATGTGAATCCACGCAATTCGGCGTCGGGCTCGCTTCGGCAGCTCGACTCGCGCCTGACCGCCGAGAGGCCCCTCCACCTCCTGGCCTACGACATACTACTGGTGCGCGGTGCCCAGATGACTTCGGACCACGAGGCGGTAGAAGCACTGAGAGCGTGGGGCTTCCAGACACCCGAGCGCGTGACCTTGGCCACGACGGTCGAGGAAATTCTCGAGTATCACGGGCAGTACGCTGCTGAGCGGGATGATCTCGATTACGAGATCGACGGTGTGGTCATCAAGCTGGACCACCTCGATTCACGGGCGGATTTGGGCGCCACCTCACATCATCCCCGGTGGGCGCTCGCCTACAAGTTCGAGCCGCGTAAAGAGATCACTCGGGTCGAGAAGATCGCGGTTTCCGTGGGCCGAACAGGCAAGCTCACACCCGTGGCCCTCTTGAGGCCGGTCGAGGTCGGTGGCGTCACGGTTTCCCGGGCTTCGCTACACAATCGAGAGGAGGTCTCCCGGAAGGACATTCGCGAAGGCGACCTCGTCAGGATCCAGCGGGCCGGCGACGTGATTCCGCAAGTGGTGGAGCGCGTACCGGAGGACGGGCGGAACCGCGGGGCGACGTTCCGGATGCCTGAGTTGTGCCCGGCCTGCGAGACACCCGTTTATGAGAAAGGCCCGTTCACGTATTGCCCGAACCGCTTCGGATGTATGGCCCAGCTCAAGAGAGGCCTCACACACTTCGGGTCCAGGGCGGGCCTAGATATCGAGGGGTTGGGCGAGGAGACGGTCACGCTTCTCGTGGACCGTGGTCTCGTGAAAGAGCTTGCCGACCTCTTTGAGCTGAAGGCGGAGCAGCTCGAGGAGCTTGATGGATTTGCCGAGATATCCGCGACGAACCTCGCCCGCGCCATTGCGGAGAAGCGGACCGTCGAGCTTGCTCGTTTTCTGTACGGCCTCGGCATTCCTGAGGTGGGAGCGACCGTTGCAGCGACGCTCGCCGCGGAATACCAGACGTTCGAAAACTTGCAGGACGCTACGGTCGAGCAGCTCGAGGCGGTGGAGGGGATCGGACCGATCATGTCCGAGCTGATCAGGGCGTTCCTCGATGACGAACGTAACCGTGCGCGAATTGCAGCGGTTCTCCGACACATGGAGGCTCTGTTGCCGCCAGAGCGGGCAGGCGGCGACGGGCTGGCGGGGATGAGGTTCGTGTTCACCGGAGGACTCGAGGGCTTTTCTCGTTCCGAGGCGAAGCGTTTGATCGAAGAAAACGGCGGGCAGGTCGTCGGTTCTGTGAGTGGTGAGACCACCTACGTCGTGATTGGGAAGGACCCCGGATCCAAGCTCGCAAAGGCCCAGGAACTCGAGATAGAGACTCTGAGTGAAGATGCCTTTGTCGAAGTTCTTCGCGCGGCGGCGGCGACGTAGCCTCCAATGGAGAACATCGAAATTGCGGGCTACCTCGAGGAGCTCGGAGACCTGCTGGAGATCAAGGGATCGAATCCGTTCCGCATCCGTGCCTATCGAAACGCCGTGCGCACGGTGCGAGGGCTCACCCGCCCTCTCGCGGCGATGGTCGCAGCGGGCGAGGATTTGACGGCGCTCGATGCGATCGGCAAGGACATGTCCTCCCATATCGCGGAACTCGTCCAGACCGGCGGACTCCAGCGATTGACTGAGGTGTCCTCCGAAGTTCCGCGCTCTCTGGTTCAGCTCGTGAAGCTCGACGGCGTCGGGCCCAAGAAGGCCAAGAAGTTGTGGGAGTCCCTGAAGATCACGAACGTCGACGAACTCGAAGTGGCCTTGAAGGAGGGTCGTGTCGAGAGTCTCGAGGGCTTCGGGGCCACGAGCGTTGCCAAGATCCTCACTTCCATCGAGGATTTTCGCCGCTTCTCGGGCAGGTTCCTCATTTCAAAAGTAGACGCCTTGATCGGGCCCCTCCTGGAGCACATGCGGGCAGCGCCAGGGGTGGAGCGTCTCGAAGTGGCCGGGAGCTACCGAAGGCGAAGCGAGACGATCGGAGACGTGGATCTGCTGGTGCAAGCGGAACTGCCGGCTCCAGCGGTCATGGAGCACTTCACGACCTTCTCCTCCGTCGAGCGGGTGGCGCTGGCCGGTGAGACACGCGGAAGCGTGGTACTCCGCTCCGGGCTGGAGGTCGACCTACGCGTCATCCCCGATCGTTCGTTCGGCGCGGCCCTTCACTACTTCACGGGTTCGAAGGAGCACAACATCGCCGTGCGCCAGATCGCGCAGCGAAAAGGGCTTCGTGTGAACGAGTGGGGTGTGTTTCGTCTCCCAGAGGGAGTGGATCCCGAGGAGGTGGGCAAAGAAGACGGTGAACGCGTGGCGGGGGACACTGAGGACTCGGTATTCGATGCCCTCGATATGAGGTGGGTCGCGCCCGTCTTACGTGAAAATCGCGGTGAGGTTCAGGCGGCCGTCAAAGACGCGCTGCCCGAGCTCGTGACCTTGGAAGACATTCTGGGCGACCTCCATATGCACTCGACGTGGAGCGACGGGAAGGCCTCGGTCGAGGAGATGGCTAAGGCGTGTGCTTCTCGGGGCTATCGGTATCTGGCCGTGAGCGATCACAGCCCGGCTCTTGCCATGGTCCAGGGAATCACCCCGGAGAGGGCTGTCGAGCAGTGGGAAGAGATCGCCCGAGTGCAAGGGGGGTTGGAAGGCATCACCATTTTCAAGAGCTTGGAGGTGGATATTCTCGGGGACGGGAGTCTTGATATGACCGACGAGGTCCTCGAGGTTCTGGATCTAGTGCTCGTCTCCGTGCACTCACTCATGGATATGGATCGGGTTCGGATGACGGATCGGGTCCTCACGGCGATGCAGCACCCGCAGGTAGACATCCTTGCCCACCCCACCGGACGCCTTCTGGCCCGAAGGGAGCCTTTTCAAATCGAAATGGAAGAAGTGCTGCAAGCGGCACGGGATCTGGACGTGGCTGTTGAAATCAACGCCAATCCGAACCGGCTCGATTTGAATGACGTACACGCGCACCGGGCGAAGGAGTTGGGGGTGAAGGTCAGTATCAACACCGATGCACACTCTGTTCAGCGACTGGACCACATGTCTTACGGCGTGGATCAAGCGCGCCGCGCTTGGCTGAACAAGGAAGACGTTCTGAACACGATGACGTTGGACCAAGTCCAGGTGTGGCTCAACCGACGGGACGGGAAACACGCGTGACGCGCGAGATCGTCCTCTTCGTTGGCGGTGTCGGCGTCCTTTACTTCGGAGCCGAATGGCTGGTCCGAGGCAGCGCCCGGCTTGCCTCATCGCTCGGCGTGAGCCCGATCGTTGTGGGTCTCACGGTCGTCTCCATGGGCACCTCGGCTCCCGAACTCGTGATCTCAGTGGTGGCGTCTCTGTCAGGGAGCTACGATCTCGCCGTCGGTAACGTGATGGGGTCCAACTTGGCGAATGTCGGCCTCGTCTTGGGAATCAGTGCGATCATACGGCCCCTGAAGGTCTCAGCCCGGATCGTGACGAGGGAAGTGCCGGTGATGATCATCATCACGATGTTGCTCTTTCCGCTCATCTGGAACCGGCACATTGGTCGCTTCGAGGGCGTGTTGTTGGTGATGATGCTGGTCGCGTACAACGTGTTCGTTCTTCGTAGCGGCAAGACCGAAAGTAGCGAAGTGTTGGATGAGTACGATGAGTTCACCCACGGAGCGGTCGGGCCGTACTCCCGGACCGCTGCTAGGGACGTAGGCCTCATCTTCAGGGGCGTGGCTGGTCTGTTGCTGGGTGCCTTCGTAATCCGCGAGTCTGCTCTGGCCTTGGCAGAGGCCATGGGGATTTCGGAGTTGGTGATCGGCCTCACGCTGGTGTCCATCGGCACTTCACTTCCCGAACTTGCTACGTGTGCCGTCGCATCCTACAGGCAGGAGGCGGACATCGCCGTGGGCAACATTCTCGGGTCGAACGTTTTCAACATCGCCGGCGTATTGGGGGTCACTTCGATCATTTCTCCGCTCGAGATCAGCCCGGAGGTGTTGCGAGCCGGGTTTCCGGCCGTGCTGATCATCACGATTCTGATGATGCCCATCGTGCGTCTCAAGTTGCGGATCCGGCGCCGGGAGGGGTTCTTCTTGTTGGGAGCATACGTGGCTTTGG
>JAPYQK010000053.1:0-1315 GCA_029941275.1 Longimicrobiales bacterium
TCGTGGATGTTCGATGTCAGCGCGAGGGGAATTCAACGAACCGCGTCGGAGGTCTCGGGGGTCGCTCGCACCAAGCTTCGCATCCTGCAGGCTTTTGGGCTGATACTCAGCCTGGTGGTTGCGGGGTTGCTCGGCTGGTGGGTTCTGAGCGGGTAACATCCCCGACTCGTCCCCGGCGATCCAGGGGTGTGAGCCGCGCTCGGAGGGTACTAATTTTATCCCTCACCGTAGGACAAGAAAACGAAGCGGAGCGGGGAGCTATGACCAAACAACTCAAGATATCGGGAATGTCCTGCGATCACTGCGTGGGCCATGTGAAGTCCGCCTTGGAGCGGTTAGACGGCGTTTCTCGAGCCGACGTGTCACTGGAAAACAACGCGGCCGAAGTGACTTTGTCGGACGGGGTCATCGACGGGGATCTCATTGCGGCCGTCGAAGCCGCGGGGTATCAGGTCGAGGTCGCTTAGTGGTGGGCGGTTAGCTCCAGCATGACGGTCTCGACACATACCATCGAGCGTCGAACCGACGGCGACGACCACATCGTGGACATCACCGATGAATTACAGGCTCTCGTGCACGAGAGCGGCATCGGCGTGGGCCAGCTGACCGCCATGGTCGTCGGATCGACGGCGGCACTCACCACCATCGAGTTCGAACCCGGCCTCGTTCATCACGATATCGCCGCGGCTCTCGAACGTCTCGCTCCACGGGCCGGAACGTACGAGCATGAGAAGATGTGGCACGACGACAATGGGCACAGCCACGTACGGGCCAGCTTGATCGGCCCCTCGCTCGCCCTTCCTGTTGTGGGCGGCGCGCTTCCATTAGGGACGTGGCAGCAGGTCGTTCTGATCGACCTGGACACGCGCCCTCGGGAGCGTCGCGTGATCGTCAATATCGTGGGGGATTGAAACGCTAGATTTTCTTGAGGATCCAGCTCAGGACGACCCGAACGATCCTCCGGACAATCGTCATCATGCAGTTGTCGCCTCCTGGACGTGTGGTTGTGCCTACGTTCACACCTATACGAACAGATCCGCAAGAGGGTTTCCGATGGCCTTCCCATTCATCGGTGACCCGAACCCTAGTTACGTCTCACCGGCTCCGCGCCGCACAAAAGAAACCGTTCGACTCGGGCCCGCGGGTACCACTCGACCACGTTCCGCTGAAGGCTTCCTCGGTGATCTCGACCACGGTGAGAACCGTATAACCGCCGTCGAAGCGTACGAGATCTCGGCGATTCGCGTTTGATCCCAACCGGAGCAGGATGCTCGCTCCGGAGCCCGTTTCACTCTCGATGACCAAGACCCCTGGA
>JAPYQK010000053.1:1415-13948 GCA_029941275.1 Longimicrobiales bacterium
CGTGTATTCCTGGTTAAGAACGTTACTCCGCTCCGAGGCGACATCGGTAAGAGCCTTGGGCGGTCGTTTACGTTGCCGAGTACTTCTGAGTGCCACGTTGCTCCGTTAAGATATTGCCATGCTGAGTCAGATGTTCGATGGCACTGGCCTCTCCGAGGCTCTTGCCCAAAGCCCGTTACTCGCGCTGGTGGCCCTATTCGGCGCGGGGTTGGTCACAAGCTTGACGCCCTGTGTCTATCCGATGATTCCGATCACGGCGTCGGTGCTTGCGGGCAGTGCGGAACAGGGTGCGTCCAAGTCCAGGGTGATCGGATTGACGTTCACGTACGCCCTCGGACTGGCACTACTCTATGCGACGCTCGGGCTCGTTGCGGGCCTGAGCGGTAGCCTCTTCGGGACGGTGAGCGCCAGCCCCTGGGCCCGATTGGCGATCGGGAATCTGCTCCTGGTTTTCGGGCTGGCCATGCTCGACGTGATTCCGGTGCGCGTGCCGCAGCGCCTCATGCAGTGGGCCGGGACCGGAAAAGGTGGGTCCTACCCGTCGGTATTCGCCCTCGGAGCGGCGTCCGGTGTGGTTGCGGCTCCCTGTGGCGCCCCGGCGTTCGCTGTGGTGCTCACTTGGGTGGCGGCGACTGAAGCCGGCGCCATGGGCTTCCTCTACCTGTTCGTTTTCTCTTCCGGGATGACCGCCCTATTGGTTGCGGTGGGCCTTTTTTCAGGCTTCGGGGCGGCGCTTCCCTCGGCCGGCCCGTGGATGGTGTGGATCAAAAAGGGCGCGGCAGTGATTATGTTGGTGATGGCTCAATATTACTTCGTACAAGTGGGGATGGTACTGTGAAAACCGACGACCGATTCAAGATGTTCTTGGGTGTCTTCACTCCCTTCGTGGCCGCCGTTTTGGTCGGGGCGTTCACTCCGGCTTCCGCTTTTACGCAGCAGCGTGGTGAACTCGGAATTGCTTTGGGCGAGCAACCCGAGCTCGTGACGATCGAGGATCTGGACGGCAACGAGGCCAGCTTGGCGCAGTACGTGGAAGGCCGTCCTGCTCTCATCGAATTCTGGGCACGCTGGTGTGAGCTCTGTGAGGCTCTGCATCCACAGATGATGGAAACCTACGCTCGCTACGAAGGCCGGGTCGAGTTTGTGGCGGTGGCGGTTGCGGTGGCCCAGTCGCAGAGATCCGTACGGCGGTACCTCGAAGACTCGCCGATGGGTTTTCCCACGCTTTGGGATGATGGAGGCCGAGCTGTGCGCGCCTTCTTGGCGCCGGGGACGTCCTACATCGTGGTCCTCAACGCCGAGGGTAAGGTGACCTATACCGGATCGGGAGCCGGTCAAGATATCGAAGCGGCGGTTCTGACGGGGCTCGAAGCCAGCGAGTAGCTGTACGCGGTGAGAGAACCGTAATCGGGGGCGCTTCTTTTCGTCGTCCGAAAATAGAAGAAGGGCCCGGCCAAACTTAGCCGGGCCCTTCTTTTTCTAGGTGTCGATTTCCTGGGCGCCCGAAAGGCTACCCTGGAATCCGAACGTAGGGCTCAGCAGCCAGCCGTAACGCCCGTGCCCTGCGGTGTAGTGAACGCCGCAGCCTGTGCGTCGTCCTCTTCGGCCTCGTCAGAGTCCAAAGGCGGAGCGACCTCTGCCACCGCCTCCCCCAACTCTTCGTACGCCGTAGGATCGATTTCACGGAACACCGACGTGGCCCATGCGACTCGACCTTCCGGATCGACCACGACCACGGCCCGACTCTGCGGCATGCCGTTGCCTCGCGCGCCCACGCCGAACGCGGCGGGTGCGGCTCCCTCGGGATCGCTACCGAACAGGACCGGGAAATCCGCGTCCTTGGCCCAGGAGTACAAAGCTTCCGCTGGGTCGTTACTGACAGCCAAAATAGTTACGCCTCTTCCACCTCTGAATACGCTTGCGTACTGATCACGGTACGCTTCCATTTGGATTGTTCAGCCAGGGGTCCTTGCTCTGAAGAAAAACGCGATAACCACCACATCGCCCCGCAGGTCCGACAAGCTGACCGGATCCTGAAGGATCCCGTAGCGTGTTGCACCCGTGACCGTGAAGTCAGGGGCCATATCTCCGACTGAGATTATGTCGGATGCGTCGCCCTGAGCGGAGACCGGCTGTACAATAAGCGCCAGTCCGGCTAACAGGACGATTACGAACGCCATCTTGGATGGCCGCATTCGAATCCTCCTTACTTTTGAAAGACGGGGAACCTGCGTCTGGCCACAGTATACACGGATTGATCATGATGCGCACGATGCTGGCAATAGCGGCTTGCCTAGCGACGGCCAGCCCGGCTCTGTCCCAGTCCACGGTCCCTCGCGAGAGCCGTGTTCTTTCTCCTTTCGAGCAGGGAATTGTGGAGGAGCACAACCTCGTACGCACCAACCCTCTCGCTTACGCGGCACACCTCCGTGAGTTCCGTGGATTCTTCGACGGGAACTTGATCCGGATTCCTGGCAGCGCCACAGCAATACTCACGCGTGAGGGGGTCAGCGCCGTCGACGAAGCCATCGACTTCTTGACGGCTGCCGAGCCTGCCCCAGCCCTCGAGGAATCGGAGGGGATGTCCCGTGGGGCGACCGATCACGTCGAGGACCAAGGCCCGTCGGGAGACACGGGGCACGACGGCAGCGACGGGTCGACGCCAGGGGAGCGGATGGACCGTCACGGCTCCTGGAACATGATCTTTGCGAAAAACCTAGCCTATGGTCCTCAGACCGCTCGGGATGTCGTGATGGGGTTGATCATCGACGACGGTGTCCCGGACCGGGGCCACCGCAGGAATATCTTCGATCCCAGGCTTCTCGTGATCGGCGTGGCGTGCGGGCCGCATGAGATCTACCGGTCCATGTGCGTGATCGACTATGCTGGGGAGTTCACCGAAGCACTACCTTTAGGGGCGATCGTTGCGACCCCAAGTCAGCCGGTGGTCAGTAGGTCAGTGACGACGGGTCCCGCCGCGGAATCTCCAGGCCGGAATGGTCACTCAGCGATCGGGGAGATGTGATACTGCACGATCTTCCACAATCCGTCTTCCAGAACTCGCGTGTCCGAATATTTCCACGTGCCGGTCCGAGTGGCCCCGCCAGGCAGTCTGACGGTTCCTGTGAGATATCCGGCCGAGACGGCGGTGTTACCATATCTGTTCACGTCCAGATTGCTCGCGACGAGGTCGGTTCGAAGCCCTGTGAGCAACAGAGCCCGAAAGGCAAGCGCGCTCATGCCTTCGACCATGGCGGTGCGGTCCACGAAAAACCCCCGAACGTCCTCGTGGAAGAAGTCGACGAAGGTGTCGACTTCGCCTTCCACCAAGGCCTCCAGGGTTGCAAAGACGTCGATGCTGACGGGCGTCTCCTGGGCACCCAAGGGGCTCCGAGCAAACAGAGCAAACAAACAGAAGCCGAACAGGACGCTGCGGGATCTCACGTGATCGCTCCCCTTTCTAACTTGGTATTTTCCTCCGAGTTTCCTTGGACGCGTTTCCAGGATGCTCTGAAGGATTTTCCATTTCGGAATCTTCTCCAAGAATCTTCGACCAAAGGCGGGCGTTGATGTTCCCTTCCGCATGGACACATCCCAAGTCCCACTGGCTCTCCTTGGTCGCCGGCGTGGTCGGCCTCGTGGCGGTCGGACTGTTTGTCGATCTGTCTCCGAAGGTCGAAAGCGACTTCTTTTTCTCCGCCGACGACCCACAGCTCCAGATGTCCAATGACTTGAATCGGCGGTACACCGGGGGCGAGGCGGGGTTGGTGGTCGTACGGGCCGAGGACATGGTGGGCGATCCTGAAGCATACGGCGAGCGGATCGGTGAGCTCACGGAGGCGTTTTCAGGCGTGGAGTGCTCCCCGGACCCAGAGAACTGTGTGGTAAGCGTCTTCTCGATCACGACCGATGACGCCGCGCCGAGTCCCATGTTCAGCCGGATCCTTTTGACGCCGGACGAAGCTGCGACGAACCTCATTCTCACTGTGGACGCATCAGACCCCGAAGTTCTCCTCCCTCGATTGGAGGAGGTGGTCGAGCGCCTGAGCACACCTGATGTAGGCGTGGTCATGTCCGGTGTGCCCGTGATCGTCGAGCAAATTCGACGAAATCTCTTTCGGGATCTCCAGGTCTTCAGCCTGACTTCGCTTCTTTTGTTCGGTCTACTTGCGGCGCTCATCTACCGGAACGTGGGGATCGTTGCAGGTGCGTTGACGAGCTGCATAACCGCTTGTGCTGTCACTCTGCTTCTCACCCAGACGATCGGCATCCAGATCGGTCTGCTCACAGCTAATCTCATCACGATCGTTTTCGTGCTGACGCTTTCGCATATCGTTTTTCTTACCGCGAACTGGCGTCGGTTGGGGACCCTCGAGCTGGCGGCTGATCAGCGGGTGGCCCGGGCCGTCTCGCTGACTCTGGAGGCCTCTTTCTGGTCCATGGCCACGACTCTGCTGGGTTTTCTGAGTCTACTGTTGGCTTCGGCCAAGCCGTTGAGAGAGTTGGGGATCGCCGGTGCGATCGGCGCGGCGACGGCCCTCGGTGTGGCGTACACGATTTACCCGACATTCCTGGGCCGTGGATCGGAGCGACCGATATCCTCGACAGTGCCGCCCGCGGCAATCTCTGGGATCACGGTAGGGCAGCCCAGACTGTTGGCGGTCATCGCCCTGGTCGTCCTTGGTTTGGGCGTGGGTGTTCCCAGCCTCGATACCGACCCGGGGCTACTCACCTACTTTGCCGAGGGTGCTGAGCTTCGGACCGGCCTCGAGCGGATCGATCGCGACGGTGGGAGCAGCACCCTCAACATCGCGGTCCGGGACGCAGCAGGCGGTCGTATCGACGACAATGAGGTATACGATCGCATGTGGGTTTTCCAGGACGCGCTCGAGGCGGACTCGGCAGTAGGCGCCGTGTTGTCGCCGGCGGTGCTGCTGGCGCATGCCCGGACGATTCCGCTTGCACGGTTCTTGAGCCTGGGCGTGCTTCTCGATCAGATGTCGACACCTCAGTACGACGAGATCGCTCTGGGCTACGTGACGGAGGAACGGAACGAAGGCCGCTTCTTCATCCGCATGAAGGAATCGGTGGAGGAGCCCTCTCGGCAGGCGGTCATGGATCGACTGCAAGGATATGCGGTGGAAGCGGGGCTCGAGCCGGTACAAGTGGGAGGGTTGTACGATCTTCAGGCGCAGCTCGGTCTGCTGATCACGTCGAGTCTACAGATCGGTCTCGGGGGTCTACTACTCCTGTTCCTCTTCGTCGCCGGGGTGGTTTCACGTGCCGCGAAGGACACCATGATCATGGTTGCGTGTCTCGCCGGTGTCCCCTTGGTCGTTCTGGGGACGTTCGGCCATTTAGGGGTCTCGGTCGACATCATCACGTCGCCAGCTGCCAACGTGGCGTTGGCCATGGGCGTCGACTCGATGATTCATCTGGTGGTGCGGGTCAGGCACCTTCGTGCTGATGGACTGGCTCAATTGGAGAGCTGGTCGACGGCCCGAACCCAGATCATGGGGCCGGTTCTGGCAGCGACGCTCCTCATCTGTGTCGGCTTCGGGATCTTCGGGTTGTCCACGTTCCCGCCGACGCGCCGCTTCGGGTCCGCGGTGATCCTGGGTACGATGACCGCTGCGACTATGGCGCTGATCACCTTGCCGCTCGCGATCCGGACGCTGGGCCGAAGAGGGAAGGAAGAGCCTCAGCCCGCCTGACCAAGGCCACCGACTCGGCGTCGAGTAATGAACGCCAGTCGAGTTGTCGAATGCCCGTGGGCGGACTGTCCTATAAGTCGAGCGGCCACTCCCTACATAATGGGAGTGGCCGCTCCTTTTGACCGGCGGTCTTCCGACGTGACCGCACACTGTCCTACAGTCCAGTCCAACAACCCAGTCTTACAGCCCGGATGGGCTGACCGCTACGGAAGCTTCAGCGCGATCAACTCGGCTGGATATTGTCCGCTCCCGACGGTGAAGACGACATACTGCTCGCCTTCATGCATATAGGTCATGGGCAGACTCGACTGGCTCGCCGGTATTTCGAGGTCGGCGATGATCTCGCCCGTGGTCTTGTCATAGGCGTAGAAATGGGGGTCTCCACCATACCCCTCTCCCGCCAGCACCAGGGTCTTGGTGACCAGGATGCCGGCCCGCGTGTTCTTGCCCCACCTTCCGATCTCGACGCCATCGAGAGCCGGGTTGTTCTTGACGCGGTCCCGGGTATCCCCGTTGGCTTGCATCCAGAGGTGCTCGCCGGTGTTGAGATCGATGGCCGTGATACGTCCCCACGGCGGTTTGACCAGCGGGAGGCCCGACCCCCGGCCTCGCCCGCCGCCGCGTCCACCCCGGCCGGCGCCACGACCGCCCCCACGCCCCCTGAAGCCGCCAAAGCTCTGGACGTATTGCATGTCCGACGCGTCTGAGGTCCCGAGCGTCAGCGTGCCGCCGTCCGTTTTCGAGGCGATGTAGATCACGCCGGTCTCGGGATCAAACGCGCCACCCTCCCAGTTGGCACCGCCCGTTTGACTGGGCATCATCATGGTGCCGCCTACGCCATTGTCGTCCACGGTCGAGGGGGGCGTGAACAGTGGGCCGACGATCTGGTTCGCGATTCTCGCCTCGGCTTCGGCTCTCAGCTCAGGCGTAAAGTCGATGAGGTCGTCGATTGTTATTCCCTGCCGGTCGAACGGCGCGGGTTTGGTTGGGAAGGGCTGCGTTGGGGAGTACCATTCCCCCGGCACGTTGCCTTGCGGGACCGGTCGCTCCTCAATCGGCCAAACAGGCTCGCCCGTGACCCGGTCGAATACATAGAGAAAGGCCTGTTTGGTAATCTGGGCGACCGCTTGAATGTCTCGCCCATCCACTGTGATGTCGGTCAGAATCGGCGCTGTGGGGGCGTCGTAGTCCCAGATGTCATGGTGCACCATCTGGAAGTGCCAGATCCGATCGCCCGTCTCGATGTTGAGCGCCACGAGGCTTGACGAGAAGAGGTTGTCGCCAGGCCTATGACCGCCATAATAGTCGCCGGTGGGATCCTCCACGGGCAGGTAGACGTACCCCAATTCCTCGTCGACAGTGAAGGGGGGCCAAACCGCTGCGTTCCCCGTGTATTCCCACGAACCGTCTTCCCAGGTCTCGTTCCCGTACTCGCCATCCTGGGGGATCGTGTGGAAGATCCACTTGCGTTCACCCGTTCTGACATCGTACCCGCGCACGTGGCCGGGCACGTTTTCCATGGAGGGCGGACGCGAACCCACTGCCAGTGCAGCGCCCACTACGATGACGTCCCTCGCGATCACCGGAGGAGAAGATGATCCGATGACGTCCTCGATGAGATTGACGGGGCGGTCGAGTTCCAACCTCAAGTCGATCACGCCGTCCGTTCCAAACGATTCGATCTCACGGCCCGTATGGGCGTCCAAGGCCACCATGTGATAGGCGGGTGTGATCACGTAAATGCGGTCGTCTCCCTGACCGTCGGTCCAGTATGCTACACCACGGCCCGAGTTCGGGCGGGGGGCGCTCCTGGCTCGCTCACCCTCATCCATGCGCCACATCCAGAGCATCTCACCCGTACCGGCGTCCAATGCGACCACGTTGCGGCGTGTGCCGGCTGTGGCGTAGAGCACGCCGTCCACCATCAGCGGGGTCGTGGAGTTCTTCCCCTCCGGACGTGGCCCTTGGTTGCGGGCGGCCCAGGTCCACGCGATCTCGAGATCGCCGACGTTCGAAGCGTCGATCTGGTCCAACGGTGAATACGCCGTCCCGCCCGGGCCACCGCCATAGTAACGCCACTCACCGTCCGTCGCGCCTTGCTGGGCGGCAGCGGGCATCGAAAGACCTAGCGCGAGAACCAGTCCGAGAACGGCTGATTTTGTGAACGTGCCCATCCGCTACACTCCTTCAGAGGTTCCGGTCGAACGGGGCTCGAACCTAGCGGACCGGAGTCAATTGTAAACGCGGTTTCTACTAGCCCTTGGTTCTACAGAGTAGGACCCCGATCCGGTCCTTGGCGTTGACCGGCTTCCCAACGGCCGTGGCCGTCGTGCTCCCTACTTGGCGTCCGCGGACTAACAGCGGCCAACCAGCGAGAGTCCGCGTCGTTGCTACCGAAGACGATGGCCCGTTGTCAGCAGAAACCGCTGCGCACGGGCCCTCGGCAACTCACTACGGAAGCTTCAGCGCGATCAACTCGGCGGTGTACCCGCCCCCGCCCACGGTGAAGACCACGTACTGCTCGCCGTCGTGCATATACGTCATGGGAAGACTCGTCTGGGACGCGGGGATCTCCAAGTCGGCGATGATCTCGCCGGTGGCTTTGTCGTAGCCGTAGAAGTGGGGATCTCCGCCGTACCCTTCACCGGCGAGCACGAGTGCCTTGGTGACCAGAATGCCGGCCCTAGTCGCCTTGCCCCACCGCCCGATCTCGACGCCCTCCAGGGCCGGGTTGTTCTTGACCCGGTCCGTCGCATCGCCATTGGCTTGCATCCAGAGATGGTCGCCCGTGTTCAAGTCGATCGCGGTGATACGACCCCACGGCGGCTTGATGACGGGAAGCCCCCTCACCCGCGCGCCCGCGAAGCCCGCAATGTAGTCCATGTCCGATCTCTCAGCGCCCTCCCTCATCGTGAGCCCGGCTGGGTCGGATTTGGACGCCACGTACAACACCCCGGTCTCGGGATCGAAGGCGCCGCCTTCCCAGTTCGCGCCACCCGTACTTCCGGGTGTCATCAGGGTGCCCCGTTTGCCCTCGCTATCCAAGACCGTCTGGGGCGTGTAGAGCGGCCCGATGGTCATGCCCGCCACGACCTCCTCGGCTTCGGCCCGGAGTTCGGGCGTGAAGTCGATGAGATCGTCGATCGTCAATCCTTGCCGGTCGAATGGCGCCGGTCTGGTGGGGAAGGGCTGTGTGGGCGAGTACCACTCGCCCGGCACGTCACCGGCGGGGACCGGCCGTTCCTCGATCGGCCAGACTGGCTCTCCGGTCACCCGATCGAAAACGTAGACGAAGGACTGTTTCGTAATCTGGGCGACCGCTTGAATCTCCCGTCCGTCCACCGTGATGTCCGTCAGGATCGGTGCCGTCGGAGCATCGTAGTCCCAGATGTCGTGGTGAACGAGCTGAAAGTGCCAAATAAGCTCACCCGTTTCGACGTTCAGCGCGACGAGGCTGGCCGAGAAAAGGTTGTCGCCCGGCCGGTGACCACCGAAGTAGTCCCCGGTGGCGTCTTCAACCGGCAAGTAGACGATGCCGAGCTCCTCGTCGGCCGTAAACGGGGGCCAGACCGCAGCGTTCCCCGTGTATTCCGCCGAACCGTCCAACCATGTGTCGTACCCGAATTCACCTTCTTGAGGGATCGTGTGGAAAATCCATTTGCGCTCACCCGTCCTGACGTCGAAGCCGCGTACGTGCCCCGCCACGTTTTCCCGAGAGGGTGGCGCCGTGCCCACGGCAAGCGCCGCGCCCACAACGATGACGTCTCGCGCGATCACGGGCGGAGACGACGATCCGATGACGTCTTCGAGGAGGTTGACCGGTTGATCGAGCCCCAACCTCAAGTCGACAACCCCGTTCGCTCCAAAGGACTCGATCTCACGACCCGTGTGTGCGTCCAAAGCGACGAGATGGTAGGCCGGTGTGATCACATAGATGCGGTCGTCCCCCTGGCCATCCGTCCAGTATGCGACACCACGTCCCGAGTTGGCGCGGGGGGAACTCTCGGCCCGAACACCCTCATCCATGCGCCACATCCAAAGCATCTCACCCGTGCCGGCGTCCAACGCTGTCACGTTCCGGCGTGAGCCCGCCGTAACGTAGAGGACACCGTCAACCATCAGCGGAGTGGACGAGTTCTTTTGCTCCGGACGGGGGCCCTGGTTGCGCGCCGCCCAGGTCCATGCGATTTCGAGATCACCGACGTTGGTGGCGTCGATCTGGTCCAAAGGAGAATACGCCGTCCCGCCCGGCCCGCCGCCGTAGTAGCGCCACTCGCCATCTGTCGCCCCCGCCTGACTAGAGGCCGCGGTCGAGATACCCACCGCGAGAGCTAGGCCGAGAATGGCTGATTTGCTGAAAGTGCCCATCTACTACACCCCTCCGAAGTTGCCGGTCATCACGGCGCGAACCGATTGAGCCGGATCACATTTAAACCAGATATCGTCGCGGTTCGTACCACCTTTCACCGCGTTCCGCGCATGCTGCTAACGGCGCACCACTTCGCACGCCGGGCCTGTAGATCGAGAGGGGACGGCCTCTTCACAAGAGGCCGTCCCCCTCAATCAGATTCGCCGGCTTCTAGATCGAGAAGCAGTAGAACAGCCCATCCCCACCGGTACCTTGCAGATCCTCCTGGCCGCAACCACGGCTGGCGTGGGCAAAGTTCCAGGAGTCCGGGTTGGCGCCACCACCGTTGCGATCGAAGTGACCGACCGACGCGCTGCCTTCACCGTTGCTCGTCCAGTTGTTGCACGTGGTGTCTCCGTCGCCAACGGTCACGGTGCCATCCAAGTTGGACCCGGTCAGGATGTCGTGCCGGTTCGGATCGTCGCCACGGCCGTTTGTCATGCCGCCCCGCTCATTGAGCACCGTCTCCTTCGTGAGGTTGTTCGAGGCACCGGTCCCTGGCGCCATGGTCAGGTGTAGGTTGTCGATGTCACTCGCGACTTCCACGAGGGCCTGGTTGTACCAAGGCCCCGTCCCGATCCGGTCGCGTGCGTTGACCGCCGCCGCGTCCGCCGTGGCCGCCGCACTCAAATAGGCGTGCCATGTCCCGCCCGCCCCGACCGCTGCGGCCAAGGATTGGCAATACGCATCCGCGCCTTCGAGGCCTCCCAATGCGGCGCCGTCTCCAAGGCCCGCGCTGGTGAGGAAGAAGCTCATCATGGGCTCCAGGGGCTCGTCGGCAGCTGACTCTTCGTCACCCCCGCCGCAGGACGCAGCAAAGGAAACAACCGTTAGCAAGCAAAGAATTCTCTTCGTCATGATTTTCCTCTCAGATTCGGGCGACAGATGACTCTCAATGTCCGAAGACCGGCCCTGCATGCTGATGCACACAGGGCCGGTCTGACAGATACTGCATTTCGAACTCTACACTAGAGCCCGTAGAGCACCGATTCTTCCGTGTTATTACATCCCGCCGTACGTATGCGTCTCGCCGGGCCACAGGGCGCCCTGGTTAGCGCTCGGGATCGGACCAATGCCCAGGTAAACGAACTTCTGCAGGCGTGATCCCTCGTAGGTCTCGGTCGTGTAGATGTTTCCGTCCGAGTCGGTGTCGATGCTGTGCACCGCGAAGAACAGGCCGGGCTGACGCCCACCGTCCCCGAAGCTCGTCAGGACTTCCATCGTCTCACGCAGGATGATGTAGACCTTCATGTTCTGACCGTCGGCCAGGTACAAGTAGGTCTGGGCTGCGTCGGGCGAGAAAGCGATGTCCCAGGTTGAACCCTGAGACCGTGTGTTGGGCGAGAACTGGACTTCCTGCACGTACGTCCCGTCGATCTGGAAGACCTGAACCCGGTCGGCCCCGCGGTCGCAAACGTAGACCAAACCATCGGTGCTCGGCTCGGCGCAGTGCACAGGACCTTGGAACTGCGGCGGAGGAGGCGTCCCGTCCCGGTTGGACCACCGAGTCATGGAGCCGTATTCCTCGTCGTCCGGCACGTTGCCGTAAGCACCCCAGTAACGCTTGATCTCACCGGTCGTCGCGTCGAGGACCGCGACCCGCCTGTTCTGATAGCCATCGGCTACGAACAACTCGTTGGTCGCGGCATGGTTGGAGAGCTTCGCCACCTGCCCGAAGTTCGCCATGTCGTTGCTGTCACGTCCGTCACGCGCCGCCGGATCACCGACTTGCTGCAGGAACGTGCCGTCGATGGCGAACTGGAGGACGTGCTTGTCGGCACCGCCGTTCCCGCCGATCCAGATGTTGCCCATGTTGTCGATCGCGAGCCCATGGTTCGACGTGGGCCAATCGTACTCGCCCGTCGGGCTGGGTCCACCAAAGGAGGAGATCAGATTGCCTTCCTGATCGAATTCCAAAACCGGGGGTCCCGGCTGACAGCACTCACTGACTTCGGAGACAATGCCGATCTCCGTGGTCATGGCGAACTGGTCCACCGTGTTCCGATGCACGATCCATATATGGTCTCGCGAGTCCACCGTAACACCGATCATCGGCCCAACCAGCCAGTGGTTCGGAAGCGGCTGAGGGAAGAGCGGATCCACCTCGAATCGGGGCGCCATGCCAGCGTCCCCAAAATCACCAGTGAAAGCAGGAGCCCCCTCGCCTTGGGCGCATGCGCCCATAACTACGACCGTGGCAACGCCAGCGAGAAGATTGAACGTGCGTTTCATCGACCTTCCTCCGTCTCTGTGCAGGTGCTTGTCGGGGCCCCGGCGGATCACCGGCAAATAGATCCCGTGGTGGACCTCAAAAAGGGCCGCCAACGGGATCATTCCCGACGTGACCGAGGGTATACGGCTCTCGGTCGCTACCCGATCTAAGTTGCTGTATGTTGGTTCCGCAAGTGCCT
>JAPYQK010000053.1:14048-15464 GCA_029941275.1 Longimicrobiales bacterium
ATTCAGTCGGAGGATTCGAGGTTCTCGATTCGGCCGGGGATGGAGCGATTGGCGTCGCGGGTCCAGACCGTCCTCCGCTTCATGCCGCCGAACGGGGTGGTGCGGGCGTTCCAATTTGTGGGCGATCCAGGAATCGTCAGCCTCGACCCGAGGTGGCATCAGGCCGCGCTACGGTTCGTGCAGTCCGGGTTCCTCCACATCCTGGATGGGATCGACCACCTGCTGTTCCTCCTCTGTCTGGTCATTCCCTTCCGGCGTTTTAATGCTCTGATTCCGATCGTGACGGCCTTTACGGTGGCCCACTCGATCACGTTGATCGCCTCCGCCTACGGATTTGCCCCGAATACGCTGTGGTTCCCTCCATTGGTGGAAACGGTTATCGCGGCGTCGATCCTTTATATGGCGCTCGAAAACGTGATTGGGGCCAACGTTCGCCGTCGCTGGATAGTGACGTTCGGGTTCGGACTCGTTCACGGCTTCGGCTTCTCGTTTGCGCTCCGTGAGTCGCTCCAATTCGCCGGAAGCCACCTGCTGACATCTTTGTTGGCTTTCAACGTGGGCGTGGAGCTCGGGCAGCTTCTGGTCCTCTTGTTGTGTATCCCCGCACTTGAGATCCTCTTCCGTTATGTGCTCAACGAGCGCATGGGGACCCTCATTCTTTCGATCGCCGTCGCGCACACGGGTTGGCATTGGATGTCGGAGCGTGCGGTGCTGTTCAGCCAATACCGGATCCAGTGGCCGGCACTAAGCGTCGGTCTTTTTGTCGACATCCTCGGTTGGCTGGTCTTGGCCCTGATCGTCGGGGGCTTGGGGTGGCTGGCGTTCGGGATGCTTTGGAATCCGGCGGCGCAAGAGCTCGATCAGGAGGCTTCGCCCGCTGAAGGTGGGGTCTCGGAGGCCACGCCGAGTGCAGAGGCCGGCCCGGTTTCGGAGGCTACGCCTGCTACAGAGGATCCGGCAACAGGGGATCCGGGGGCCACGTCTGGCACGGGAGACCCGAAGGCTACACCTGGTCCAGCGAATCCAGAGGCTGGAGATCCGGGGGCTACGCTTCGTACGGAGGAGTAAAGGAGGAGAAGATGCGCACCTCACGTTACTCCACGGCCTTAGGCCTCTGCTTTACTGTTCTTACCGGCTTGACGGCTGCCTCAGTGGTCGCTCAGACGCGACACGGGACGCGTTCTCCTTCCACGGTCGCTGCCGGTGCGTTCGCGACTGCCGTCGTTTTCGAGGGTGGAGAGATCTTCGTGGGCCGGCCCGGCGAGTTCTATTTTTTCCCGATCCCGGCCAACCACGCCGGTACGGTCCATGTATTTGGACCCGACGAGGCCGGGGATTGGGTAGAGACGGCTGTCCTCACGTCCGCAGCTGTGGAGATCGGCGACGGATTCGGCGCGGCTCTCGCCGTCGATGGCA
>JAPYQK010000054.1:0-1308 GCA_029941275.1 Longimicrobiales bacterium
GGTCAAGAACATCACCGACTTCGGTGCGTTCATCGACTTGGGTGGACTCGACGGCCTGCTTCATATCACCGACATGTCTTGGGGGCGGGTGGGACATCCCTCCGAGGTCGTGGACATCGGGGCCTTGATCGATGTAAAAGTTCTCGACATCGATTGGGACCGCGAGCGTATTTCGTTGGGGCTCAAGCAGCTTCTGCCGTACCCATGGACCGACATCGACAAGAAATACCCCGTGGGCTCTCGAGTACGCGGAAAAGTCGTGTCGATCACCAACTACGGCGCATTCATCGAATTGGAGAAGGGAGTCGAGGGTCTCGTCCACATTTCCGAGATGTCGTGGACGCGCAACATTCGGCATCCGTCCAAGCTGGTGAATATCAGCGACGAGATCGAAGCAGTCGTGTTGAAAGTAGACATGCAAGACGAGAAAATCTCGCTCGGCATGAAACAGATCGAAGAGGATCCGTGGCTCGCTCTTCCAGCCAAGTACCCGACCGGCACGGAGTTGGCGGGTGTGGTGCGCAATCTCACATCCTTTGGTGCATTCATCGAAATCGAGTCGGGAATCGACGGCCTGGTGCATGTCTCGGATCTCAGTTGGACACGACGGGTCGAGCACCCGTCGGAAGTCATCCAGAAAGGTGACGAGGTCCAGGTGCTGGTACTGGACGTCGATGCAGAAGCCAAGAGGATTTCCCTGGGGATCAAACAGCTTACCGACGATCCCTGGCCCGAGATTTCGGAGCGCTTTTCCGCTGGGGTCGAGCCTGAAGGTTCGGTCGCCCGGGTGCAGGAAAAAGGGGTGGTCGTGGATCTCGGGGACGACATCGAGGGTTTCGTCCCGACCTCCCATTCGGGTGTCGAGGAGGAAGAAGCACTACCCGAGTATTTCCGGGCTGGCGAGGCACTCGAACTCAAAGTGATCGAGTCCGTCTCCGCGAATCGTAGGATTGTGCTTGAGGTAAAGGTGCTTCCGGAGCGTGTGGATGTGCCGGAGCCTCCGCCTGAGGAAGAGTCGATCGACGACGCCGAAGGTGCGGACGTGGCAAAACCACGGGACGAGGCGCCTGCAGCATCCACCGAGGAGGCCGAGACCTCCACCGAAGCGGCTGCCGATGAGCCGGAGGCCGAGGCGGCTCCCGAAGCGGATGCTGGTGAAGAAGAAGCTTCCGGAGACGATTCAGGGAGCGACGAAGCGGAGGCGGCAGGTGGCGATGCAGACGCTGGTGACGTTGAGGCTGACGCCGAAGCTGAAGTAGAGGAGGCAGCCCAAGAAGCAGAGGCCGAAGCAGACGAAGAAGCAGAGGC
>JAPYQK010000054.1:1408-15157 GCA_029941275.1 Longimicrobiales bacterium
AAGTAGAGGAGGCAGCCCAAGAAGCAGAGGCCGAAGCAGACGAAGAAGCAGAGGCTGCCGCCGAAGACGACGCCGATGAGGATGAAAAGGCCTAGGGCTCACCGGTTTATGCCGACCTCATACCCGAAATCCCGGACGCTTAATGCGCCCGGGCTTTCGGTCATCGCCGCGTTATTCGTAGTCGGCTGTGCGTCGCCTGGGGTGCCCACCGCCAAAGTAGAGGGGGAGCGAGCAGAACCGGCCCTCGAAGAGACAGCGGTTCTCGCTGCTCTCCAAGCCCAAGCCGATTCTCTCCTTGTCCGAGCTCAAACCGCCCTCGATGAAGGCGATTTCGAACTCGCTGAAGAACTTTCGCTCCGTGTAGAGGGAGAGTTCTCCGGCACCCCGGGCAGCGTAAACGCCCTGTGGATTCGCGCTCGAGCCGCGGAGGCTCTCGGTAAGCCGGAAGAGTCCCTCGAAATAGCGCGCAGGTTTCGGAGTTACTTGGCGGACGGGGATGAGCGCATCGCCTTGGTGACCCTCCTGGAGGGCAACGTGCTCCAGATGTTGGGCAGAAACGGCGACGCCATCGCAACCTGGCTGTCAGTCCCACTGGAGCCTGACACCGCAGAGTTCATCGCCGCACGTGTGCAAGATCTGGTGGAAGACCTCACCGATACCGAACTCGTTCAACTCGTCTCCTCACGAATGGGCTCGTCCGCCTCGATACTGGCCGAATTCGCTTTCCGCCAATACCTCAACGGAGTTGAGGACGGCGCCCGTGTTTATGCGACGCGATCGATCGACTCCGGAGCCACCGGCCGCGCGCGGTTGTTGGCCGAGAGTGTCCTCGCCGGCGATCTGAGCGATTTCGTCATCATACCGCGCATTGGGGCGATCCTCCCGACGAGTGGATCGCCGCGGCTGAGGGAATTCGCGAACGGAATTCAAGAGGGAATACGTTTGGCCGTCGAGATGTTCGGCCAGGCAGAGGGAAGGCGCATGGCAACCGAGCTGGTGGTCCAAGACAGCGGCGGTGACGTCATCGGTGCCAGGATCGCGTTGTCGGCGCTGGAGGTATCAGACGTCTTCGGAGTCATCGGACCCCTTCAGGATGGCGCATTGTCCGAAGTTTCCAGTCGAGTCCGAGGGTCGCTAGCCGTGATCTCTCCCACGGCGCCCATTTTGCCCGAGGGATCAGCGGGCGTGTATTCGCTCAGCAGTGCGGACCCCGGAGCCGCGCGCGCGTTGGCGAGGTATGCCGTTGCCAGCGAGCTGTTTACCGCCGCGGTGGTCTATCCTGAGAGCATCGATGGCCTGTACGAGGCGCGCGCTTTTTCTGAAGAGTTTCAAGCTCTGGGCGGGTTGATTCTCGGCGAGATCAGCTACCCGACCGGCTCGACATTTTTCGAGGACCAGCTCCGGCAAGCAGAAGTCCTGCTTCCAGACGTGTTGGTCCTCCCGATACCGGCAAGGGACGTCGAGCTCCTCGCGCCCCAAGTGACTTTCTTCGGACTCGACTCCTTGGAAATCCGCGTGCTGGGCACCGCCGGTTGGAGTGAAGAAGCGGTGCTGTCCAGGGTCGAGACACGGCACACGAACGGTGTGGTGGCTGCGTCTCCGCTACCCTTCGAGGGAGAGTGGGAAGGATACAGGGACTTCGTAGAGGCCTATGAGTCGTACTATCAGCGAACGCTGCCCGATCTGGTGCCTGCGTTGGGTTATGATGCGGCCGGGCTGCTTCTTGAGGGTATCCGCAGGGGGGCTACAAGTCCCGGTGAGTTGTTACAGACCCTCGAGACAATGCCCGGCTTTTCAGGCGCAACCGGCCGCGTGTTCGTCGACGAGGGTCGAGTGGTGCGGGATCACTTCGTGGGCTGTCTCCAGGATCGGCAGATGCGGGGTTTGAGCGATGGGGCTCGTGTGGACGCGATCCTGGCCCCACCGTTGCCGGATCCCGAAACGGATTCGATCCCCGAGGGGGCATTGGACCGCGTTGTCGGGTTCCGCTGTCCGACGTCGTTCTCCTTCGGGCCCGCCCGTCGGTAGAATCCGCCGAGTGGCCCACACAATTTCTTCAGCAGCCTTGTAGGGCGGGGGTCGGCGGATGTCGATGCGGGACAAGCTCGAACATCTCGAAAACCTCGGACGGAAAGCGGAACTGGGCGGGGGAGAGGCGAGGCTGGAGGCTCAACAAGCCAAAGGTAAGCTTCTGGCGCGTCAGCGCGTTTCGCTCCTCCTGGACGAAGACTCCTTCGTCGAGATGGATCGGTTCGTCACGCACCGCTCCGCCGACGAAGGGCTCGCGGACAAGAAAATCCTGGGGGACGGGGTCGTCACGGGCTACGGGACTATCCATGGTCGACTCGTCTACGTCTTTTCTCAGGATTTTACGGTTTTCGGAGGCTCCCTCTCCGAGGCGCACGCCGAAAAGATCGTCAAACTCCAGGACATGGCGCTGAAGAACGGCGCGCCGCTCATAGGACTGAACGACTCCGGCGGTGCCCGCATCCAGGAAGGTGTGGTGTCACTGGGCGGATATGCGGACATTTTTCTCCGCAACACACTTGCTTCCGGTGTCATCCCTCAGATCAGCGTGATCCTTGGTCCGTGCGCCGGCGGCGCTGTGTATTCGCCCGCCATTACGGATTTCGTATACATGGTGCGTGGCACCAGCTACATGTTCGTCACCGGACCCGGCGTCGTGAAGACGGTCACCCACGAAGACATCGATATGGAGGGCCTGGGTGGGGCTGATGTGCACGCGTCCAAGTCGGGGGTGGCCCACTTCGCACACGATTCCGAGCCGGAATGTTTGGCCGCCGTCCGTGACTTGATGGCGTTCCTCCCCCAGAACAACACCGAAGCTCCGTCGTCCCGAGAGTCAGACGATCCTCACGATCGTCGAGATGATAAATTACTTGATATCGTACCGGATAACTCCAATAAACCCTACGACATGCATGATATCATAGGTGCCGTCGTGGACGATCGGGAGTTCTACGAAGTACACAAGGCGTTTGCGGGCAATCTCATCGTGGGCTTCGCACATGTCGGGGGACACGCTGTCGGGATCGTTGCCAATCAACCCGCTTTCTTGGCAGGTGTTCTGGATATCGATTCTTCTGTGAAGGGAGCCCGATTCGTGCGTTGTTGCGACGCCTTCAACATCCCGCTGATCGTCCTCGAGGATGTGCCCGGATTCTTGCCCGGTGTCAGCCAGGAGCACGGCGGGATCATCCGGCACGGTGCCAAGCTGCTCTATGCCTTCTCCGAGGCGACCGTCCCGAAGATCACGGTCATCATCCGAAAAGCGTACGGCGGGGCCTACGACGTGATGAGTTCAAAACACATTCGAGGGGACGTGAACCTCGCCTGGCCGACAGCGGAGATCGCGGTGATGGGCCCGAAAGGGGCGGTCGAGGTGTTGTTCCGCAAAGAGTTGGCCTCGGCCGAGGATCCCGAGGCCGCCGCGGAAGCCCGTGTCGAGAATTACAAGACTCAGTTCGCCCATCCGTACATTGCCGCGGCGCGTGGGTTCATCGATGACGTCATCGATCCCCGGACGACCCGGCCTCGCCTCATCAATGCACTCGACATGCTCCGCAACAAGCGCGACGAGAATCCCCGGAAGAAACACGGCAACCTCCCCCTGTAGCGAAACCGACTCAGAAATTCGAGTGCCTTGACTCGATCAGTCGTCGATGGGCAAGGAGTTCTAACGGAGTCGAGTGGATCTTCCCCTGGAGGGTAGGCAACGCTGAGTCGGGTTCGTGCCATCTCAAGGTTGTGCTTCGGGCGGTCCGCCATGAAGCGGGGCTAGAAGACGGAGGTGTACCGGTGAGGGCCAAGACAACGGGACGATGGATGGTGGTGTGTGGGCTGGCCGTGATCGTGGGCGCGATCTCAATGATGTCCGAGGCGGCTTCGGGTCAGGATCGAACGCGCGTTCGAAGTTGAGACGCGTATCGACAGGCCTGGGGTCCGCTCGTCAACATTTTTACGGAGAGAGAGTCCAGAACCCGCCTGGGGCTCTATCTCGACACCGGGCAGTCCCGTCGTTACGACGGGGATGGAGCTTCGGTCACGGGTGTGATGCGGGATTCTCCGGCGGAGGACGCGGGGCTCCAGGAGGGTGATGTCATCACGGTCTTCGAGGGGCAAGTGCTGACGATTCCGCTCCCTGACTCCGATTTGGAAACGGACTTCGACTTGGATGAATCCCTTCCGGCGCAGTGTCTCCTTGCTTTGGCGAGTGATCTGGAGGGCGGGCCAGACGGTCGAAATCAGATACCTGAGGGATGGCGGAAACGGCTCCGTGACCATCGAGGCCGAAGACTTCGGATTTCCTCGGGTGCGGACGTTCGGAGCAGGTCCTGGCCGCGATTTTGATGTGTGGACCGACGCACGCCCCGGGATCTACGGTTTAGACGATGAATGCGGCAACGATCTAGCCGAGCGAATGCAGGTTCTGGGAGACCGCCTTGGGGACTTCACCGTTAGGGTGCCGGGTATGCCCGGTGTCTATTCTTGGAGTTACGGCGTGACGTCCACCCAAGGTGTCGAGTTCATCGATGTGAACCCGGAACTCGGCGAATACTTCGGGACTGATAGCGGAGCGCTCTTAATCGAGGTCGACGACGAGTCCACACTCGGACTGATGGCGGGAGACGTCGTGATCGCCGTCGGCGACCGGGAAGCCGATTCCGTCGGGCGGGTTCTTCGGCTCATCCGGACGTACGAACGGGACGAGCCGATCCGGTTCCGTGTTATCCGGCAGGGAAGTGAGGTCGTGGCCGAGGGGTTCCTCGACTGACGGGCCTTTTTGGGAACTGTTGCTTCGTCCGACCGGTGCCGCACCCCGTACAGGGGGCGGCACCGGTCTTGACGCCTGATCAGTGCCCCGTCAGGTGCTCCTCGAACCAGCCGACCAGCGCGTTCGACGCCTGTGCCTGGTCCTCGGCCGTCCGGAACCCGTGTCCTGCTCCTTCGATCACCACGAGGCCCGTCTCGACTCCGCTGGCGACCAGAGCGGCGTGCATTATCTCGCTGTTGTTGAAATCAACCAGCGTGTCGGCGTCCCCATGAATCAGCAGCGTCGGCGGATCGTCGGCCGAGACATGTACGATAGGCGAGACTGAAGCGCCGAGCTCTTCCTCGAAATCGAGTGCGACGAATTGTTCGGATGCGGTCGGCAGAACCAGTCCTCCTGCAAAGGAAATGGCCTGATCCGGGAGCCTGGCAGGAAAGCGCTGGCTCGGCGTTGCTCTCCGGCGCAGATCGACAGGCGGGAAGAATGCAACCACCGCTGCGACATGACTACTCACGCGGAGCACTTCGTCGGTCGCCTCAGGGTCACCCTCGTCTGGTGCCAAGCCCAGCATCAGTGAGAGTTGGCCGCCGGCGCTACCGCCGTAGACGCCAAGGCGCTCTGGGTCGATTCCAAGATCCCGGGCGTGCAGACGCACATAGCGCACCGCGCGAGTCACGTCGGCGTATGCTTCCGGGACGTCGAACCTCGGGGCACTCCCGTGACGAATGGCGAAGACCGTAAAGCCTTCGTCCAGGAGCGCCTGATACCCTGCTTGGGCTTGCTCCGGGGCCCGCCACTGAGAGAACCAACCGCCGCTCACCATGTTGAGAATCCCGGCACCATTGGGCTGGGCCGGCGTGAAGACGTCGAAGGTCAGCGCCATGCCGGCTTTGTGGCCATAAACGACATCGGGCGTGACGGAGACGCCGCTCTGTGCATGGAGCGGGACGGCCAGACAGAACAACATCAGCGGTAGGGCTGTGGCACGGACAAACCTTGTCATGTCGTGTGTCCTCCTTCGACTGGGAACCGCCAGGACAGGCGAACCAAGAGGCCCGTCACGGGTCGAGGGTAACGTGCGGGGCACGGACCGGCCCGTCAATGACGGGTCATGGCAATGGCGGGTCGGGGCGGGGACTCCAGAACGCCGGCTCGGGCACGGGCAAGGTGCAGCGGCGATGGGGGCGGGAGAATGGCGGATCGGGACCGGGGGCTTCTGACTAGGGCTTTACACCCCCACACCCGTCTACCAAACTTGACGTTCTACCGGCAAACTTCACGTTCTACCGGATAAGCGGGGCCGGTCGGTCCCGCGCCCTTCCCGAGGACTCCAACGGCCACACATGTTCGATACAGTACTCGTGGCCAATCGTGGCGAGATCGCCGTTCGTATCATTCGAGCGTGTCGGGAGATGGGATTGGCTTCCGTGGCCGTCTATTCGGACGTGGACCGCCTTTCACCGCATGTTCTGGAAGCCGACAAG
This sequence comes from Longimicrobiales bacterium, assembly GCA_029941275.1. Lineage (GTDB taxonomy): Bacteria > Gemmatimonadota > Gemmatimonadetes > Longimicrobiales > Gaopeijiaceae > UBA822. The sequence goes on from JAPYQK010000054.1 coordinate 7,685, forward strand.
GCGGTTCAAATCGGACCGGCTCCGTCGTCGGAGAGTTACCTGCGTGGGGACCATCTCATCGAGGTGGCTCGCAGCGAAGGAGCCGGGGCGATTCACCCCGGGTACGGCTTTCTGGCTGAACGGTCTTCTTTTGCGGGGGCCGTGGAGCAGGCCGGTCTGGTCTTCATCGGCCCCAGTGCCGCCGCTATTGAAGCGATGGGAGACAAGACGGAGGCGAGGCGCCGGATGGCCCAAGCGGGAGTGTCGATCGTTCCCGGTACCCAGCAGCCGGCATCCGGCCCGGAAGAAGCCTCTGCCACCGCTCAGGAACTGGGATTCCCGGTACTGCTCAAGGCCTCCGCGGGGGGTGGGGGCAAGGGCATGCGGGTCGTGACCGACGCCGACGACGTGTCGGGGGCGTTCGAGGCAGCCTCGCGCGAAGCGGAGTCGGCCTTCGGGGACGGGTCTATCTACGTCGAAAAGTACCTGACACGTCCCCGACACATCGAAGTCCAGGTTCTGGGTGATCGTTCGGGTTCGCTGGTCCATTTGGGTGAGCGGGAGTGTTCGATTCAGCGACGTCACCAAAAGCTGATCGAAGAGTCGCCGGCACCCTCGTTACCGCCCGAGGATCGGGAGGCGATGGGGTTGGCGGCCCTCAAGGCCGCACAGGCTGTTGACTATCACGGTGCGGGCACGGTCGAGTTCCTTTACCAGGACGGTGAATTTTACTTCCTTGAGATGAACACGCGCCTACAAGTCGAGCATCCCGTCACCGAGTTCGTAACCGGGCTGGACCTCGTGCAATGGCAAATTCGGGTTGCACGGGGGGAGTCGTTGGATTTCCGCCAGGAAGACCTCTCCTTTTCGGGACACTCGATCGAGTGCCGCATCACCAGCGAGGATCCCGACCGGGGTTTTCTTCCAGCCACCGGATGCATCGGCCACCTGGAGGTCCCAACGGGACCCGGCGTTCGATGGGATGGTGGCATCCGCGCCGGCTCCGAGATCGGCCTTCACTACGATCCGCTCCTTGGAAAGCTCATCGTCCATGCCGGCTCCCGGGCTGATGCCATCGCTCGAATGAAACGGGCGCTCGGCGAACTGGTGATCCAGGGGGTCGAGACGAGCGTGCCGTTCCACCTGCGCGTCATGGAGGAGGCCGACTTTCGCGAGGGAGACTTCACCATCGCCTACCTGAAGGACCATCCTGAGTTGTTGCAGCCCGCCGATGGGGAAGACCGTCTCATTGCGTTGGCCGCTGCGCTACTCGAGCACCGCGCACGAGGGAATGTGGGTGCTAGTCGGATCAACGAAGCCGATGGGCGGGGACTCTCCGCCTGGCGCACCTCCGGTTGGCCGTGGCAGACTTGACTTCCCCCGCGCCGACTGAGGGTCCCGGAACGCCGGATCAGGTCTCGGAAACGCGCGCCGAGGTCGCGGAAACGCATGCCGACGCTGCGGAAACGCCCGCTCAGGTCGCGGAAGTTCCCACTGACGTGGCCGCACCGACCGTCCACATCCGGGCGTTGTCGTCTGAAGGGGCCGGTGTCGGCAATCTGGCCGATGGGCGTGTGGTTTTCGTGCCACGGACCGCTCCTGGTGATCAAGTCCGTGTGACGATTACCGAGGGGAAGCCTCGGTGGGCGAAAGCACGACTTCGTGAGGTGCTGGTTCCGTCCTCGGACCGGGTCGCCCCCGCGTGTCCTCACTACCAGGAGTGCGGCGGGTGCACGCTTCAGCACGTGTCCTATGCGCAGCAACTCCACTGGAAGGGAGACACGGTGAGAGAAGCTCTCAAGCGGATCTCCCGCGTTGACGTCGAACTTCCGGGCGTGGCCCCGAGCCCGAGAGAAAGTGGTTATCGATCCCGTATGTCCTTTACCCTGATGCGCTTACCAGGCGGCCGCGTGGTCGCCGGCTTCCACCGTCTCGGCGCTTCCCATCGCATCGTCGACGTCGACGATGGCTGTATTCTTCCGGAGCCTGCTTTGGCGTCGGTATGGACGGACCTGCGAGCGGCTTGGGGGGATGGCGCTCGAAGACTCCCGTCGGGCCGGAAGTTGCGTTTGACGCTGCGGGCCGTGGATGAAGGCGTGATTCTGGTTATCGAGGGGGGCCGGGGTCCGGGGCGGCCAGACGTTCTCCTTCGTGAAGTGCAAGGACTTGTTGCCGTCTGGTCCGACGACCCCGAGGGTGGTGCCAGGCTCTTGGCCGGACGAAAGCAAGTTCATGACACCCGGTTCGGGGAAACCGTGAGGACGGGCCCGACCAGTTTTCTCCAAGTGAACCGGAGCGCGAGTGAAGCGCTTCACGGCTGGGTTCTGCAGCAGGGGAAGGCGGAGCCCGGCGACGGAGTCGTCGACACGTATTGTGGGGTGGGGATGTTCGGCAGGGAGTTGGCCAAGCGCGGTGCAAAGGTGGTCGGCATCGAGCGGCACCCGGAGGCGGCAAAGGCCGCGTCTCGAGATGCCCCGGCGGGGTTCACCGTGTTGTCAGGCGCAGTGGAGGATCGTATTGCCGAGGCTTTGCCAGCCAATCTGGTGATCCTCAATCCGCCCAGGACGGGTATCGACGGAACGGTCGCCGATGTCCTGCGGACGGCGGGGCCCCCTCGTCTGATCTATGTGAGTTGTGCCCCGGCAACATTGGCCAGAGATATTGGGAGGCTCTCGTCCGCGTACGAGGTCCAGGACGTGCGAGCCTTCGACCTTTTCCCCCAGACTGCGCATGTTGAGGTGGTCGTCGTGCTCAGTCGGACAGTTTCCGAAGAGGAAGACGCCACCCCGTCCCAGGACCCATCCACCGCACGGTCAGGCGGTGAAGCTGCCGAGTCGGTTGCTGGTGATTTTCCGGACGGGCTCGACAGTGAAGAAAGTGAGTAGTTAGGTGCGTTATCATGTGACAGTGGGCGACGCCACCTTCGAGGTGGAGATCGACGCCGGGGAGGTCCTGATCGACGGGGCTTCGATTGCGGTCGGCGGCCTCGAAGCCGCCGGCGATGACGTTTACTCCCTTCTCGTGGATGCGGAGTCCCACACGATTCTTGCTGAACGGGGCGGCTCCGGTGGGTGGAGTCTACAGACTCGTGGGCGGGTCCATCAGGCGGAGGTCCTGGACGATCGGACGCAGCTGATGCGGGACATGAACTCCTCCGGATCGGTGGCCAAGGGCCCGGCGCCCGTTCGGGCTCCCATGCCCGGGTTGGTCGTAAAGGTGGAAGTGGAGGAGGGGGACTGCGTGGAAGCGGGACGTGGGCTCCTGGTCGTCGAGGCGATGAAAATGGAGAACGAACTCAAGGCGGCGGTGGCGGGCCGAGTCGGCACGATCCACGTTGTGCCGGGTCAAACGGTCGAGAAGGATGAGGTCCTGATGGATATGCTCCCGCCCGAATAAGAGTGGGCCAGAGGGGCGGACCAAACCCCATGAAGGACGGCGTTGAATGAAAGACGGGGCCGGATGAAGGACGATACCAGCGAAGGGCGTTTCCGCACGGATAGCGGAATCGAGGTCGACGCCGTGTACAACCCTGGCAACGGCGATTTGCCCGATGCCGCTGAAGCCGGTGAGATCGGGGTTGCGGGTCACGCCGAGGACCTCGGGCAGCCAGGCCAGTTCCCCTTCACCCGCGGCATTCACCCCAACATGTACCGAGGTCGCCTCTGGACCATGCGCCAGTACGCCGGGTTCGGCACGGCCGAAGACACCAATGAGCGATACCACTACCTCCTGACCCAAGGGACCACGGGGTTGTCGGTCGCGTTCGATCTCCCCACCCAGATGGGCTACGACTCGGACCATGCCATCGCGAAGGGCGAAGTGGGCCGGGTAGGCGTGGCGATCGATACGGTCGACGACATGAGGACGCTCTTCCGGGGCATCGCCCTCGACCAGGTGTCGACGTCGATGACGATCAACTCGACCGCCGCTATCCTCGTGGCGATGTACCTCTCGGTAGGGGACGAGCAGGGAGTGCGTAAGGATGCTCTGGCCGGCACCGTCCAGAACGACGTACTCAAGGAGTACATTGCCCGTGGTACGTACATCTTTCCGGTGGAGCCCAGCCTCCGGTTGGCCACGGATCTGATGACCTTTTGCGCTACCGAAGTGCCGCGCTGGAATTCGATCTCCGTTTCGGGTTATCACATTCGGGAGGCCGGCTCCACGGCCCCGCAAGAGGTCGCTTTTACCCTTGCGAACGGACTCGCCTACGTCGAGCGGGTGTTGGCCGCTGGTATTGGATTGGAGGACTTTGCGCCTCGCTTGTCGTTCTTCTTCGCCGCCCACAACGACCTCCTCGAGGAGGTGGCTAAGTTCCGGGCGGCCCGCCGACTGTGGGCTCGGCTCATGAAAGAGCGCTTTGATGCCTCCGATCGGTCGTGTCGACTGCGCTTTCACACCCAGACGGGCGGATCGACGCTTACCGCTCAGCAGCCGCTCAACAACGTCGTGCGCGTGACGGTCCAAGCTCTGGCGGCGGCACTTGGCGGAACGCAGTCGCTACATACCAATGGTTTCGACGAGGCACTGACCCTCCCAACAGAGGAAGCCGCCAAGCTGGCCGTTCGGACCCAGCAGATTCTGGCCCACGAGTCGGGAATCACCAACACGGTGGATCCCCTGGCTGGCAGTTACTACGTGGAGGCCCTCACCAATAAGATCGAGGCCCGTGCCCGTGCGTATCTGGCGGAGATCGATGGCCTGGGCGGAGCCGCCAAGGCGATCGGCTTCATGCAGAACGAGATCCACTATTCGGCTTATCGTCACCAAATGCAAATCGAAGCAAAGGAGCGCCTGGTGGTGGGCGTCAACGTACACGAGGAAGAGGAGGAGCCGGTCTCGATGGCAAGTCCCGATTTCTCAGCGCTTGAGGCCGGCCAGAAAGTCCGCCTGGAGGACTTCAAGAAGGGTCGGGACTCGGCTGACACGTCGCAGGCCCTCGAGGGAGTCCGCGCCGCCGCTCGGTCGACCGACAACTTGATGCCCCCGATCATCGCCGCGGTCAGGGCGTCCGCCACACTTGGGGAAATCAGTGACCTGCTGCGTGAGGAATGGGGGAGCCACGACCCGTAGGAATTGACCCTTCGTACAAATACTGGTCCTGCCTGCCGCAGCCGTTAACTTTCCCGTTGCCCCGTCTACGTCGTTGGGGTCGCCCCAACAAACCACCGATTGACACGAATCCAAGATGCCCACGTACGAATATCGTTGCCCGAAGGGGCATGAATTCGAGTTGTTCCAAAGTATGTCCGAGGAACCACGCATAGCCTGCACGGAGTGCGGAGAAATGGCGCAGCGTCTCCTGTCCGGGGGGGCCGGCCTGATCTTCAAGGGTGAGGGGTTCTATACCACGGACTACCGGAGCGAGGAGTACAAGAAAGCGGCCTCGTCCGACAACGAAGCGTCGTCGTCTGAAAAGAAGGGGTCAGACGGAGACTCCGGGGAAAAGTCGAGTGGGTCTGGCTTGTCCGACGGGGACGGCGGGACATCCGGTGGCTCGAGCGAGTCGAAAGGCACTTCATCGGGTGCTTCAAAGGGCTCGGGCCGGTCCGGATCCTCGAGCCCTTCGAAATCGTCTTCCGTCTCCAAGTCATCCTCTTCCGACGCTTGACCAAGCTCGGCGTGTCAGTGCCCCATGTCTGAAGAAGCCATTAAGCAAGCGGTCGCGCTCGCTCTCGACGCGATGGGCGTGGCGGACGCCGACGTGCGCTTCGAGCAACCCAAGGACCCGGGCCATGGTGACTTGGCGACCAATGTCGCCCTGACCTTGGCCAAGACCCTGCGCCGGTCACCGCGCGACATCGCCGAAGAGATCGCATCCCGCGTCGACACCGAGGGGTCCGGCATCGAGTCTGTTGATGTGGCCGGGCCGGGTTTCTTGAATTTCAAGCTCAGCTCCGGTCAAGTCGCCTCCCGGCTCGAGGAGATCGTGGGGGCCGATGCCGACTACGGGCGGTGTGATGAAGGGGGCGGCGAGTCGATCGTGGTCGAATTCGTTTCGGCAAATCCTACGGGGCCACTGCACTTGGGACACGGGCGCCAGGGCGCACTAGGAGACGCGATCGCGGGTTTGCTCGACTGGACGGGTTGGTCCGTGAGTCGGGAGTACTATTACAACGATGCCGGCGCCCAGATCGATCGTTTGGCCGAGAGCGTTTGGGCTCGGTATCAGCAACACTTCGGGCAGGATGCGGCGGTTCCCGAAGGGGGATATCAAGGTGACTACGTCGGCGCAATCGCGGAGGGCATAGCGGAGGAGCACGGGGATCGTTTCGTAGGAAACCATGACGCAGCAGCACTGGAGGTCATGCGGACAACGGCCGTACACGTGCTTCGCGAGGAACAGGATCGCGACCTCTCCGATTTTCGCATCCACTTCGACGTGTACTTCCTGGAGTCTTCTCTGTACGAAGACGGACGGGTGGAATCCACCGCCGAGGCGCTCCGGGAGACCGGTAAGGTATTCGACCTGGATGGTGCGGTCTGGCTTCGCACCACGGCATACGGGGACCAGAAGGATCGTGTCATGATCAAGAGTGATGGGTCTCCCACTTACTTTCTTCCCGACGTGGCGTACCACATGGACAAGTGGGGGCGTGGTCTGCATCACGCCATCAACGTTCAGGGATCCGACCACCACGGAACCGTCGCTCGCGTCCAAGCCGGGGCGCAGGCGCTCGGACTTCCTGCCGGATATCCGGAGTACGTGCTGCATCAGATGGTTCGGGTCGAGCGCGATGGTAAGGAGGTCAAGCTCTCCAAAAGGGCGGGGTCTACCATCACGCTGCGGGAACTCATGACCGAAGTCGGGGTGGACGTCACACGCTACTTCTTTCAGATGAGGAAGCCGGATGGGCACCTAGTTTTCGATCTGGGTCTCGCCCTCGATCAGTCCGACAAGAACCCCATGTACAAAGTGCAGTACGCCCACGCTCGTATGTGCAGCATCTTCAAGAAGGCCGGCCGGGAGCGGGCGTCCATCGTGACGGAGGGTGTCGATTTGTCGGTGCTCACGACGGAAGTAGAGCGTGAGGTCATCAAGGCGCTCGTGCAGTTCCCTGAACTGGTTCGAAACGCCGCGCGCCTGCGGGCGCCCCACCTCATCTGTGACTATTTGGAGCAGACGGCCGGGGCGGTCAATTCGTGGTATCACGCGGGGAATCCGAGCCGGAATCCGGAGCTGGCCGTGCTCGTGGACGACGAAAACCTTCGGAACGCGCGGCTCGCGTTGGCTCGGTCGGTACAGATCGTGCTACATAACGGGCTGACCATTCTGGGAATCGAGGCTCCCGAGCAGATGATGCGGGAAGCTGAATTGGCGCCCGCCGATTAAGGCGTAACTGAACCAACGGAGAGGTTGCTCGATGTCGATTTTGGTAGTAGGAAGTGTGGCGCTCGACTCGGTGGAAACACCGTTCGGCACCGCCGACCGGGTGATTGGTGGCTCCGCGGTGTTCTTCTCCGCAGCGGCGAGTCTTTTGTCCAAGGTTGGCT
>JAPYQK010000055.1 GCA_029941275.1 Longimicrobiales bacterium
GTCCACATCCGCTCCCCTGTCCGTCGTGCCATCACGAATTGGCGATCACCGTGGACCTGTGAGCTGGCTCACATGAACGGTCTAGACTGGACCCTCCTGGCACGTAGTCGAACGGCGGTAAGTTGTCGGCCGACAGGCTGCGTGCGAAGTGACATGGCGGTGCGGGTCCAACCGGATCGCGGAACATGAGTACTCGAACCCGAAATTTCGGCTTCGAACCAGTGGAGGTTTAGCCTCTGGACCCTTCGCGAGGCCCGAGTTCAGCGGATGGGACTAGGGTTGGGGCTACCCCGTCACATCCCTCAGCACGGCCAAGGGCGGGCGCGACAGCGCTCCCCGGCTTCCAATCAGCCCCACGACGATGGTCACCGCGGTGATCCAGAGCCACACGCCGCCAATACGGACGAGGTCGAGGCGGAACGGCACCTCGAAGATGTTGTAGGTCATCATCCACGCGGCAAAAATGGCCAGGACGAGCCCAGCGGTGGTCGCGAGCGAACCCAGCATCGCGTACTCGACCGTCAGAACCTTGAAGACCACCCGCTTGCGGGCACCCAGCGTCTTGAGCAAGGCGCTCTCACGCATGCGTTGATAACGTGACGTGGCGAGTGCTCCAATCAAGACGAAGACGCCAGCCACCGTACTGAACATTCCCAGAAAGCGGATCCCCTGGTTGGCTCGCTGTAGAATATCGTCGATCGTCTGCTGAAGCCGTGACAGGTCCAGCACCGAAACGTTGGCGAAACGAACGACGAGGTCGCGTTGCAACTCAGCGCGCTCCCGCTCGCCCTCGACACGGGCCAGGATCACAGCCATCTGTGGCGCTTCCTCGATCGAGCCGGGTTCGAATATTACGTAAAAATTGGTCTCGAAGCGGGCCCAATCCACCGACCGGGTGCTCGTGAGTCGCGACTCGACGGGCACGCCCGAGAAGTCCCATGTGACGTAGTCACCGAGCTGGAGACGGAGGCTCTCGGCCAGATCGGCTTCCATCGAAATCCTCGCCACACCGCGGGCCTCGTCCACGTCATCCACTGGCGCCTCGTCCCACCAATCGCCCGAGACCAATATCTCCGCGTCGCGCAGTTCGGGTCGGTACGTGTGTCGGTATTCCCGCCGCATTGCCCACGATTGGGGCCGTGCATTCCGAGGCGCCTCCAGCAAGGTCTCGACGGGCGTCCCGTTGATCGCCAAGAGCCGGGACGGCACCATGGGCGTCACCTGGAGCGACCCCGACGACCGGGATCCGAGGATCCCCTCCACGCCGGCCCGCTGGTCCGACTGGACGTCGAAAAGCAGAAGATTCCACCCGCCCTGGTCGGCCTCCAGAGAGAAAGCTTGCGTGAGACTCCCTTCCACGAGCCCCACGGTCCCAACGACGAACGCACCGAAACCCAAGGCCAGCGTCACCGAGACCGTCTGATTGCGAGGGCGGAAAAGGTTGCTGACGCCTTGGCGGACCGGATAGGACATCCCGTGCGGGAAGTACCGCTTGGTGGCGATGATCAAGACCTTGGCTGCGGCCCACAACGCGAACGCCACACCGCCTAATGCAGCCGCAAAGCCGAGTCCCTCATCCGGTGAGGGTGCCTCCAGAACGGTGAGGCCTACCAGCGTGGCGGCGAGCAGAACGAAAGCCCCCACTCTCAGGGCATCGATCCGTCTCGGAGGCTCGAAGCTGTGACGAAGCGCGATGAGCGGGGAAATTCCACGGACCTCGAGGAGCGGGCCCAACGCAAACATCACCGCCACCCAGACACCGAGGGCGACCCCCGCTCCCAGGGCGGGCCAGGACACTTCCGTCGTGACACCGGCGGGCAGCAGACCGGTAAGCGCCAGCGGTAGGCCTCGCTGCACGATCATCCCCAGAAGGACCCCGAGCACCGACCCGATCAACGCCAGACCAGCGGCCTGAAGTAGGTAGGCCGTGAAAATCGTTCTCTGGAGCGCCCCCAAACAACGCAGGACGGCCACAGTCACCACTTTTTCGCGGATGTACACGTTGATCGCGCTGGCGACCCCGATTCCGCCGAGAAAGAGCGCCGCTAGTCCCATCATACCCAAATAACGCGACACGTCCTCCACGGCCGTACTCATCTCCTGGGCGCGGACGGCGGCGGTGGTGTATTGGAGCTGGTTGGCCCGAAGAAATTCGATCTGCGCATCGTAAAACAGGTCGCGCTCTTCTCGCTCCGGCATCCTGAAGTTCGCGTGATAGCGGGCGATGGATCCCAGGGTCAGTAGCCCGGTCGAGGCGAGCCGTTCGCGAGAGATATAGACCCGCGGACCGATTGCCGATTGGAGGCCGAGGTCGGTAGGCAACCCGAAGACCTCACCTCTCAGAACGAACCGGGCCGCCCCGATCAGGAGTGTGTCACCCACTTCGGCGTTGAGCTGGATGAACACCGCTGGGTCCGCCACCGCCCAATCGCCCTCGTGGATCTCGCCCCAAGCACCTTCAGGCGTCGAGACGACCTCCCCGTAGTAGGGGTACCCCGGCTCCACTGCCTGAACTTGGAAAAGTCGGACACCCTGACTCCGACTGTCGAGCACCATCGAGGCGAGCGTGGTCGTGCGTGCGACGGGCTGTCCCTGTTCGATCATCGAGTCCAGAAGCGCGTCAAACGCCTCGGAAAACTCCGAATTGGACGAGACCCGAGCATCCGCTCCGAGAAGCGCGCGGGCCTGGTCTCCAAGTGACCGCTGCACGTCCGCCCGAAACGAATGGATCGCCACGAGCGAACCGACACCCAGAGCGATGGAACTCACGAAGACCGAGAGGCGCCGGTACCCCGCCTTACCCTCCCGCCAGGCGAGGCGGGCCGCGAACCCGCGCCTCACTGGGCGGGTCCCTCCTCGGATGGGGCGGCCGCACTCACCGCCCCGCGCTCATCGGAGATGACCCTCCCACCCTCAGCGGAGACGGCCCTACCGGGCTCATCGGAGATGACCCTACCATCCTCGAGAGATATCGTCCGGTGCGCACGGGCGGCGAGATCAAGGTCGTGGGTGACCAATACCAACGTCGTTTTTTGCTCGTGGTTGAGCTCCTCGATCAACTCCACCACGTGCTGGCCCGTCTTCCGGTCGAGGTTCCCAGTCGGCTCATCGGCGAAGAGGATCCGAGGCTCATTGGCGAAGGCGCGTGCGAGCGCCACCCGTTGCTGCTCGCCACCGGAAAGCTGGGCCGGGTAGTGGCCCGCGCGATCCCCCAGGCCCACCCGCTCGAGGAGCGTCATCGCGGCCGTTCGAATGGTCCCTCCGTTCGACAGAGGCGGGCCGTCTCGAAGCTCCATCGGCACCATCACGTTCTCGAGCGCTGTCAGCGTGGGAAGCAAATGGAAAGTCTGGAATACGAACCCGACGTTGTCGGCACGAAAGCTCGCCCGACCGTCTTCGGTGAGAGCCTGGAGATTTTCGCCGGCTACGGTTACCGTGCCTTCGGTCGGCTCGTCGAGTCCGGCGAGAAGACCCAACAGGGTGGTCTTGCCGCTGCCCGACGGGCCGACGATTGCCACGAAGCTCTCCGGTTCGACATGGAGATCGACTCGGTCCAACACACGAAGGGGCTCACCCCCACTCATGTATGTCTTTGACAGACCCTCGGCGCGAATCATGGCGGTTGTCGGGGTTATGGCGTTTGTTTTCACCCAGGCGGCGTGTGGCTCGGGTGCTGACTCGAACCTGGTACGCTCTGCGAGCCAGGAAGGTTCAGGCCCGACGGATGCGCAGCAGGCGAATACGTCGGGGGAGGTCCTAACAACCGAACTCGACCCCGCTCAACGAGCAACCCTTGAAAGCCGCGTGGTCTTTCTGGGGACGAGCCTGACGGCCGGTGCGGGCCTAGCGAATCCGACTGATCGTTTCACCGATCACATCCAGGCGATGGCGGACTCGGCGGCCCTTACCTTCCGTATGATCAACGCCGGAGCGAGTGGAGATACGAGTGCGGGAGGGCTTCGCAGAATCTCCTGGCTCCTACGGGCTCCCATCGACGTACTGGTTCTCGAACTCGGGGCCAATGACGGCCTTCGTGGTCTTTCACCGGACTCGATGAAGAGCAATCTTCAGGCGATCATCGACAGTACACGCATCCACTATCCCGAAGCTCGACTACTTCTAGCCGGAATGCAGGCGCCGCCCAACTTGGGCCTGGACTACGCTTCGACGTTCTCGTCCGTCTACGTCGAACTCGCACTCGAGAATGAGGGCGCGCTCATTCCGTTCCTCCTCGAGGACGTGGCCGGAGTGCCTGATCTAAACCAGGCGGACGGTATCCACCCCACACCTGAGGGCCATTGGATCGTCTCCCAGACGGTTTGGCACCACCTCCGTCCCATTCTGGACGACCTCAACACGGAGCAAGCGACCGGCCTATGATGGCTCCCCTCGCCAAAGTGTTCGGCGCCATCGGCGCAATCCTCGTCACAGTCATGCTGATCGGGCTCGTGCTTCCCGGCACGTGGTCCGCAGAGGCCTCCATCCAAATTGAAGCTTCGCCGGCGGAAGTTTTTCCATACCTGAACGACCTGGGTCGATGGGACCGCTGGACCAATTGGGGCGAAATCGATTCAGAACTCAGTAGTCCATCACAGAGTGCGGGGGCATCCCGCACTTGGGACGATCCTGGTCTCGGGACGGGCTCGGTGACCATCACCGAGAGCGGTTCGCTGACGTTCGTTCGTTACGTAGTGGAAGTCGAGGGTGGCGCCTCGGTTCTCGGAGAACTCACGATCGAAGCCGTGGGGGCAACAAGCCGAGTGACTTGGCGCGAAGAAGGCGACTTCGGGCGTAATCCTTTGATGGGGTTTGTGGCCCGAGGCATGCCCGAATCACAGGGAGCGCAGCTCGCAGAAGGGTTGGAAAAGCTGAGCTATATCTTCTGACTCGCGATCGCCACTAGACCCTCGTTCGTACGTGTCCTCTGCATCACCCCAAGCAACTCGCTCATCGCGTCCGCCGGCGGCACGTCCGCCAGCTGCCTGCGCATGGCCCTCGACACCGAAAGGGAATCTGGGTCGAGGAGGAGTTCTTCCTTCCGGGTGGCCGACTGATTGAGGTCGATGGCGGGGTAAATTCTCTTGTCCGCCAATTCGCGGCTCAGGACCAACTCACTGTTGCCCGTCCCTTTGAACTCTTCGAAAATGACCTGGTCCATGCGAGACCCCGTGTCCACCAGAGCAGTGGCCACGATCGTAAGTGACCCGCCGCCTTGCCGCGGATCGATCTTCCGTGCGCTCCCGATGAAGCGCTTCGGTTTCTCAAGCGAGTTCGCGTCCAACCCACCGGACAGGGTACGGCCACTTCCCTCTTCGACCGTATTGTACGCTCGGGCCAACCGCGTGATGGAGTCGAGGATGATCACTACGTCCTCGCCGCCTTCGACGTAACGCCGTGCCCGCTCGAGCGTCATCTCGGCAACTTGGCAGTGCCGTTCCGCCGGACGGTCGAAGCTGGAAGCGATGACTTCTCCGAATCCGCACATCTCCATGTCCGTAATTTCTTCCGGCCGCTCGTCGGCAAGGAGAATCATGAGACGGCATTCCGGGTTGTTCGCGACGATGCCTTCGGCGATCGATTGTAGGATGGTGGTCTTACCCGCTTTCGAAGGCGCCACAATCATCGCCCTCTGTCCCTTGCCCAACGGGCAGAAGAGATCGATCACTCTATTGGTGTAATCGGGTTGACCACCGATCTCACGATCACAAGCCAGAATGAGCTGCTCGCTCGGATGAACCGCGCTGAGCCTGTTGAAGTCAGGACGTCTCTTCGCGTCGTCTGGGGGCTGCATGTTCACCAGCGCCAGATGGGTGAGAGGCGGACTCGTCCCGCTCTTGGGTTTGCGCCCCACGGCCCCATTGAGTTCGTCGCCCGTACGAAGTCCGAATTTCTGAATGACTTTCGCACCGACGTAGATGTCATCGTTGCTGGGCGTGTAGCCCGCCTCGCGGCGGCGGATGAACCCGGAACCGCTATTGAGAACTTCCAGGATGCCGAGCAATTCGACCGAACTTTCATCCGGACTCGTCAGTTCGACATCGACGTGTCGGCCATCATCTTGTTGTTGACGGTTGCCTTCTTGACGGTTGCCCTCTTGGCGATTCCCACCGCCTGACTGACGTCTTCGCCCCCGCCCTCCTCGATTCCTCTGGCCGCCCCGACCCCGATTGTTGCGCCCCTTGCCCTGCCGGGACCTGCCACCTCCTTGACCCCCGGAGCCTTGACCACCCGATCCTCTGGAGTCTTGCGCATCCTGGCGGCCACCGGCGTCTTGACGTTCGTTCGAACTGTCGGGAGAGGCTCCCTTATTCGACGTCCCCTCCTCCGGGGACTTCGCCCTGTCCGCTGTAGCCTGAGATTCTCCCGAGCCCGACGAATCGGCCCCGGTGTGTTGTTCTTGATCGCGCGGGTCGTTCTGCTCCCGCCCATCGTTGGGTGAATTACCGTCCACTGTTTTGGATTTCCTTATGTGGGCCCACATGCTCAGTGGGCCTGAAACTGCTGCCTACGAATGGAACGAGAAAACCGGCTTCTATCCAGCCGCGACGCACACAGCGCCGAAAGGTCGGATACGCCACCGATAATCTTCAGGCCGAAAAGGATTCCTGCCCCGACGATCTCGAGGCGACTCTTTCATCGTCTGAACCCGGGCTCACATCTCGTGCACGGGCATTACCCAAAGCCGAGGCTAGGGCGGACGGTGTCCAAGGTTGGAACGAATCGAGTTCGGCCTGTTGAATCGAAGACCTTCGTTCCGGGCACCCGAATGGGTGAATCCTAATTTCCGCACTTTCGCCCTCGGGGGCAAGGGTCTTGATCGGGACCCCTTTCGATCTTGGGCGAAGTGACGAGTCACACCAGGACCAACCGCGCTGTCCCGGAACCGGCCTGCACCCGTCCTCGTACGAGGACAAGCCCGGCTGGGCAACGGTGGCCCCGATGGCCGTTTGTCCCCAGAATATATGGACTTACGGCCACTGACAGAGTATGGCACGACCTATGCAAAAGATTGGGACAGGATCATCCAAGGAGGACATCGTGGCCAAACTAATGCGGACAGCCCTCTTGATCGGACTCGCGGGAATCGCGTTCCCGGGCGCCGCCTCCGGGCAGTATTCATGGAGCAACTTCTCGATGTCCTTGGGATTTGGAGGCGGCGGTGTCGGCTTGGGATTCGGCACGTCCTATGCGTCGCTCGACCCGTGGTACGGCAATTCGTATTCCGATCCTTGCTGGGACTACATCTACTACGAGCAGTACTGGTACGACTGTCCTTATGAGTTCCAGCGTGTCCACCGACGCCGCCCGTTCGCTTCAGCGGGCTACTATGGACGGTCCCACCGGTCGTCCTACTATCGTCCTTACGGCTACTACGGGTATTCCCGCTACACACATTTCTCCATCGATCTCGGGCTGCGTTTCGGATTCGGCTTCGGATCCTCTTATTACAGGCCTTACCGCTACGCGTCGTATTATCCCGACTACGGATTTTCGACCTACGGGTACGGATATGGCTACGGGTACCAGCCGTACTACGGCAACAGAGGGCGCAGTGTAGTGGTGTATCCGAGAAACAGGGGAGCGGTGGTGGCGCTCGGGCCCTCACGCTCATATCGCACATCTCCGCTTCTACGTTCCTCGCCAGTGTACAAGGAGTCTCCGCGGAGCAACACGCAGCGCACCGCGGCTGCCCGATCGGTAACACCAAGAACAACCGCAGCTGCCCGCTCCGGCTCCGACAGAGCAGCGAGGGTGCGCCGAGTCTCCACTAACAGCCCCGCCACCGTGAACCGTACCCGTGCGAGCCAGACGCAGACCGCCCGGCAAGGTTCCGACGTCACGGCTCGACGTACCGCACGGACTCGGCCCTCGGAAGCGGCGACACGCAGTGGCGTGGCCCGAACCAACGGTGGCCGTGCCGACGCCCGCCGAAGCGGCACCCCTACGCGGCTCTATCCGCCCCCCCGAACCACCACGATCCGCCGGTCGCCCTCTGCGCGAAGGGGAAACGACGGCACGGCAACGCCGCCGAATGCGACCCCGCAGAGCACGCGGACGCGAGGCACAACGGCGTCCCCAGGCACCGCGCGAGGAACGACGACACGGGGTACGACGACAAGGGGTACGACCACACGAGGGACAACGACGCGTGGCACGACGACGAGGGCAGGCACGTCTGCAAGGTCGGCACGACCCTCCTCAGAGCCCAGCGGGATCCGCTCAAGGAACTCTTCTCCATCTCGAGCCGCGCAGCACCCCACGCCCCGGTCGAACTCCAGAGGAGCGGTGCGTTCGGCTCCGACCAGAGAGAGGGCACCGGCGGCTCGGTCCGCTCCTAGTACGCGATCCAGGGCTTCGAGCCCTCCGCGTTCGAGAGCGGCGTCCCCGAGCCGGACCCGGACTAGCCAACCGTCGGCCCGTCGAGCGCCCACACGCACGGCTCCACGACCGCAGGCCACTCGGTCCAGCGCTCCACGCTCCCGCGCCTCCTCGCCAGGGGCCTCCCGTGGATCGGCCGGGGCACGGAGCGCGCCGGCTCGCGCTCGCAATTCTCGACGGCCACGTTAGGCCGGATCCTACACGCAGAAGGTAAGCGTATCTTAACCCACGGCCCGGCCACCGCCACGGTCCACTCCGATATCGAAGATGACTGAGCATTCTGATCGTACCGTTTCCGGACGAGATTTCGTCCGTGCCATTATCGACGCCGATGTCGAATCAGGAAAGCACGGGGGTGCCGTTGTCACGAGATTCCCCCCCGAACCCAACGGTTTCTTGCACATCGGCCACGCGAAGTCCATCTGTCTCAACTTCGGCGCCGCCGCCGAGCACGATGGTGTCACCCACCTTCGATTCGACGACACGAATCCGGAGACGGAAGACGAACGCTACGTTCGTGCGATCCAGGAGGACGTGCGGTGGCTTGGCTTCGACTGGGGCGAGCACCTCTATTTCGCCTCGGATTACTTCGAACGTCTCTACGAATACGCGATCGAGTTGATCGAGGCGGGCCTCGCCTATGTGGACAGCTCGAGTGAGGAAGAAATTCGAGAGTACCGGGGCACCGTGACCGAATCGGGACGACCGACCGCGTACCGGGATCGCCCTGTGGCCGAGAATCTGGATCTCTTCCGGCGCATGCGCGCTGGAGAGTTCGAGAACGGTGCGCACGTTCTCCGCGGCAAGATCGACCTCTCCTCACCGAACATGCTCATGCGTGATCCCGTCTTCTACCGAATACGACACGCGGATCATTATCGGACCGCTGGTGAGTGGTGCATCTATCCTCTTTACGACTTCACTCACTGCCTCTCCGATTCGATCGAGGGTATCACGCACTCGATGTGCACACTGGAGTTCGATAACAACCGGGAGTTGTACGACTGGATTCTGGCGCACGTCGACGTGCCGAGTCCGCCGCCGCGCCAGTACGAGTTCGCGCCGCTCAACTTGGAATACACCCTCCTGAGCAAGCGCTTCTGTCTTGCGTTGATCGAGCAGGGTTACTTGAACGGGTGGGACGACCCGAGGTTGCCCACACTCGCCGGAATCCGGCGCCGTGGCGTTCCGCCGGCGGCCCTTCGTACGTTCTGCAATATGATCGGCGTGGCCAAGGCCGAGAGCCGGGTGGACATCGCCAAACTCGAGTACGCCATCCGGGACGAGCTGAATCCTATCGCCCCCCGGGTCATGTGCGTGCTCCGGCCAGTCAAGCTCGTGATCGACAACTTCCCCGAGGGGCACGTGGAAGAGTTGGAAGCCCCTTACTTCCCGAAGGACGTCGGGAAGGAGGGGTCACGCGCTATCCCGTTCACCCGAGAAATCTTGATCGAAAGAGACGATTTCGAGGAGACCCCTCCGAAAGGATTCCGCCGACTCGTGCTAGGTGGGGAGGTGCGCCTGCGCTACGGCTACGTCGTGCGCTGTGTTGATGTCATCAAGGACGACGACGGGGTGATCAAGGAGTTGCACTGCACCTACGATCCCGAAACCAAGGGCGGCTCGACGCCCGACGGGCGTAAAGTGAAAGGGACCATTCACTGGGTCTCCGCCTCACACTCTCTCCCGGCTGAGGTCCGCCTGTACGATCGACTCTTTACGGTGCCGGACCCGGAAAATGTAGAGGAGGGTGAGGACTTCACGTTACACCTGAATCATGAGTCTCTGACGGTTCTCGACAACTGCCGAGTTGAATCCAGCATCGCGTCGGATCCGCGCGATATCACTTATCAGTTCGAGCGCACCGGCTACTTCGTCCACGACGCTGTCGACTCCACTCCGGACCATCTGGTCTTCAACCGTACCGTGACGCTACGGGACAGTTGGGCCAAAGCTCGAAAAGCCACGGAAACCGGAGCGGCGGAGCGTGAGTCATCCCACAAGGAGACGACGGAGACGGGCGGAAGAGTGGAACGCGGCGTCGAGCCGAGTATCGAGCCGAACGTGGGACACGGTGTCGACACGGACCGTGGTGGAGCCGCAGAGTCGATCGCCCCGGCGGTCAACCCGCGCCCAGAAGACCCTGAAGCCGCCGCACGATACGACGACCTATGCGAGGAGCACGGTCTGGCCGAGAGTGAGGCCTCCGTGCTCGCTCAGCATGCGGGGTTGTTCTCCCTCTTTCGAGAGGGGTCGGAGTATGCCGCCGCCGAAACCGATCTCGCGAAGTGGATCGTGAACGAAGTTCCCCGTGTCCTTGAGGAACGGCCGATCGAAGAGCTACGCTTCGGGGGGCGCGAACTCGCCCGTCTCGTCGAGCTCGTCTCCTCGGGGACGGTTTCCGGCCGGGCGGCCAAGGACGTGCTCGCCATTTTGGCCGAGGAGGGCGGAGATCCCGACGCGGTGATCGAAACGAAGGGGTTGGGTCGGGTGAGCGATGTTTCGACCCTTCAGCCAATGGTGGCGCGGCTGATAGAGGCCAATCCGGCCCAGGCCCAGGGCTATCGGGACGGGAAAACGGGCCTCATGGGTTTCTTCGTCGGTCAGGTGATGAAAGAAACCAAAGGGGCCGCCGATCCAGAGGTCACGCAGGATCTGCTGCGTGAGGCGCTCTCGGGATCAGACGAAGGGTAAGGGTCGCCTCAACGCTCTTTCAGCGCCCGCTCCAGCCCCTCATCTCCCGAACCGTACACGTAGTCCTCGATGGCGCCGTGGATCCGAACGATGGTCTCCTGCGAAGGTGTCCTCGTGAACGCCGACACCAGAAAACAAACCGCGAAATTCACCCCGATGGACCAGACCGCGCCATGGACCCCCATCGCGTTGGGGTAGGTCACAAGCGTCAAGTAAAGGACCAGGAGACCGACGCCCACCCCGGCGAGCACGCCCGACCGGGTGAACGGTCGTCGCGTGGGATAACACACGCCTAATGTGCCGGGCAAAAGCTGTAGTGCCCCGGCACCGGAAAGTGTCACCAAGGTCACGAGAAAACCGAACGTGCGTACCGAAAGGACATACCCGATGATCAAGAGTCCGAGCACGATGCCACGTCCGACCCACACATAGTGCTTAGGCGAGCGATCCCGGGCGATGTAGCGCTGGTACACATCCCGTGTGAGCACCGTCATGTTGGCGTGGAGGATCGAGTCCAGCGTCGACATCGCGGCGGCCGTCGCTCCGGCCAGGATCAAGCCGGTGAGCCAGGCGGGAGCGTATCGGACCAGAAGTTCGGGGAAAATCTGATCGGGAATCGCCAGATCCGGTAGGACTAGCGCTCCACCCAGGCCCACCATAGCGGCCGGGATGTACAACGTCATCAGGAAGATCGGCGTCGTGGCACCGAGCCACTTGATCGTGCGGCCCGATACGGCGGTGTAGTATCGGATCATGATGTGCGGCTGAAGGACGATGCCGAACGACAGCGCGAGCGTCATCCCGATCCACATCCCTGGTGTAAAAAATCCCTCAGGTCCCGGCAGTGAAAGTAAGTCTGGACGCTCAGCGGCCACCCGTCTCCAGAGCGCCAGGGGCCCGCCGAAGAGCCGCTCCGTCAACACCAGGGCGCCCGCCCACACGGCCACATACATCCAGACTCCTTGAACCACATCGGTCCAGTAAACGGCTCTGAGCCCCCCGGCCATCAGGTATCCCCCCGCCACGATCATGAGGATCAGCGTGCCCACCTCGAAAGAGATCCGGTCTCCGGAGGCCACCGAAATGATGTATCCAAGCCCTTGGGCCTGAACTTGGATGTAGAGGATCGTGAAGAGGACGGATACCAGCGCCACGACAACCCTTACGGCCTCACTCTCGTAAAAGTCGGCCAACATGTCCGCGGGAGTGATGTAGCCGAAGCGTTTGCCCAACGCCCAGATGCGCACGCCAAGCGTATATGTGATCGCTCCCATGAGAACGGTCCACGTGCCGGCTTCCCAGAAGCCGATCCCGTGCCGGTAGAAAAATCCGCCCGAACCCAGAAAGGCGAACGCCGAGTGATAGGTGGCCACGACGGTGAGGTACAGGACCACGAATCCAGCTTTTCGGCCGTACAGGAGAAAGTCCTCGAGATCCAGGGACATCGCGCGGTTGGCCAGCACACCCAGCACGATCGTGACGAGGATGTACAGAAAGACCAATCCAGTCGCGACGACCCAACTCTCCATGCGCTATGCTCGCCCGGTTCCCCGAACCGCCCACAACAGGACCCCGATCAAAGCGAAGTAGACCGCGCCGAGGTAGACATAGAGGAACGGCATGCCCCAGACCCAGTCGGAACCGAAACGTGTATCGACCCAGAAGACGATGGGCGGCTGTACAAGGGCCATCAGCCCGAGGAAGGCGAGCGTGGTCATCCAGCCCGTACGGGTGCGCGGCAGATAATGGCTACGGTAGCTCAGACCGACCTCCAGGAGATGCTTGGCAGCGTACCATCGAGATTATCCCGCGGGCCCGGGAAGGGGCACGTCAAGTCTACACGAAGCTGGTCTACTCCAGTGACTCTGCGTCATAGCGCCATTCTTAGGTGAGAAGGACCAACGATCCCCACGCCACGCCGGCTCCGGCCACCGTATTCGTGAAATTTCGCAAGTGGTGATCAGCCTGGCTGCCGCTCCCCATCATGGCTCCGAGGAACGACTCGAGGGTCGAGCCTACGAACGCCCCGAGGACCACGGCCAAAGCTCCGGCGCCGCCAACCAAACCCGTCGTCCAACCCGCGCCCGCCAACGCCGTCGCGCCGCCAACGCCCGCCGCGGTACCCATGACAGACACCCCACCGACCGTGCCCCGTGGAACGGGGCGCAAAGTCATGATGAGCACATGCCGCCGCCCGTAGGATTGGCCGAGCTCTGTAGCCGCCGTGTCGAAGAGTGCGGTGGCGAACGCGGCGACCATCGCGACGGTGAATGGCTCGGAATACGGTGTCGCCACGGCTAAGAGCGCGAACGCTGTACCCGCACCGACGTTGGCGATCACACTCCCCATCCCCCTCCGTCCACCACTCCCCTCCGCCACACCAGCCACCTCCTTCCGGTTGTAGCTCAGCCGCGTCACAGAGGTGCCGATCACCATGAGTCCGCCCAGGATCAAAAGACCCGACCACCCCGCGTACACGTAGAGCACGATGGCCAGAAGCGCCCCGACCGCAGCACCAGCCAGGTCAACGGCGCGTGAGAGATAAGCGACGGTAGTTATGGGCACCGTGATCGCCACGCCCGCCAGCCAAGGCGCAGCCCAAGACCATTCCCCTCCAATGGAAGCCGCCATCGGCCCCCCCGAGCCGGACGCAACCGCTCCAGCTACGACAAGCATCTCCGGATTTACCAACGTTGCCACCCACAGCACGGCACCGCCGACAACGGTCACGAGTATGTTGTCATCGACCTTCGAGTCCAACGATTCCGCGAGAGCGGCAGCACAGGCCGCCACCAGACAGCTGATCACCAGAAACGGCAGCGCACCCGGCAAGCTGACAGCCCCCGCCTCACCCAAAGGCGCACCCAAAAGGAACGAAGCCCCGATTCGGGTGGAGGGGTCGCTCCCGCCGAGCGTAAGCAACCCACCGGGTGTCAGAGATCCGCCAATCGTCCAGCTCCCCGCCTGTTGAGTCCAGCGGATGATCCAGGCGCTCGATGCGGTGCCGAACAGGACGAAAGCGATCAGGCCCGACCAGGTCTTCTTAGGATTCCATGGCAACCTGGGACCACCGATGGTGAGGCCGGACAGCGCGGCCATCCCGTCCCCCACGGCGAGCAGCGCCCAAACCCCCGCCGCCAGCTCCAATCGAGACCCGAACACGATGAACGTCAGGAGCAGAGTCGCCGGATACAGCACCACACCCCTTGAAAAGCGAGAGGCCTGCTCAGCGGGCCGCAGCAGGGCCCCTCTGCTGATGCTGTGGAGAAAGAACAAATTCAAGATCAGGGCCGCGCCTGCCATGAACACGGCTTGCCACGGCGCGAGCCAACGGAGGAGGAGCGCGAAGGCACCCATACCCACGTGCACCAGCTTTCGCGGCAACTCTGACCGGAGCGTTACGGCGTCTGTCTCGGGGGGGGACCACAAAACCTCCGGGTCCCTCGTTATCCGAACATGCGTTTGAACATCGAGCGAACATGGCCCTCGTACTGCTTTACGACCAGCACGGAAGCTGGGGAGTAGCGGGCGACCTTTTCCGGAATCTCGCCGAAGAGTACTTTCTGGAAAATCGGCTCTCGTGCCGCCCCCAGTACGACGAGGTCGAAATCCTTGCTGGCTTTAGCGATCCCCCCGGCTATGGATGCACTCTCAATCAGCAAACGGTCGACCTCGACCTCCGGGCCAATTAGGGCAAGAG
>JAPYQK010000056.1 GCA_029941275.1 Longimicrobiales bacterium
CCACAAGGATGGGGTGAATCGTGCCAACGAGCACCGCTTCAAGCTCGCGAGTCATTACCCCATCCGGAAGGCCTCAATCGACCCCTTCCACAGGCAGCACCTCACTCGGCCTGAACGGCCCTCGCACCCCGAACGGCCGTCGCTCCTGACCCTCAACGGATGGGTCCCGAAACCGAATCCCGCCAGACGCTCGTCCAGAAAGTCGGCGACGGAGGACCCGGACCCGATGCCCGGACTGAACGAAGTGACGGGGACCGATCATCCGTCGCCCCAGGACACGGGGTGCGCCTTCGATCGAGGATGTGTGCACATCGACTTCACGGCGCCGGGAAGTGGCATCATGATTTCGAGCCGGGCGACCCAGCGAGAATCCGTTCAGCCGGCGGATGCTTTCGTGCACGACATCATCGGACATGGAATCATGGGAATGTGCCACATCGACCAGGAGTTGATCGGGGGCAACGACAAATCGCTGATGGCGGGTGGCCCGGGCGCATTTACGGGATTCATACCCGACCAACTCAGCACATTGGACATAGCGGCTGCCAACGCAGTCTACGGTTCGTCTCTGAACCCTGGCGCCACGAGAGCGGACTTCGTGGCGGCCGGACTGATCAACCCGTAGGGGCCGCGAATTGGACTCGGTCACAGGTCTCGCGATATGCTTCGTGTACTCTCACACGCTCGTCGATCCTTCCAGGAGCTAGACATGTCAGAAGTCGCTTACGAGTCTCGAATCGAAATACGACGTTTGGGAGGCCCCACACGCACTGCCAAGCTGCCCGCGGAGGACGAGTTGGTCCTATTCGGTGCTCACGGGGCGATCGCGGAACACTACGGTGTCGACGTGAACCAGATCGAGCCGCACGCGACGACGATCGATTACGTCGTTGCAGCGACAGGTGGCTGACTAACGGGCACACTTGCCGGCGCGCTGGGTGCGCGCGAGATCAAGATCAGCACCGAGGACCTCGTCGCCGAGGTGCTCGGTGAAGTCGAGAAGGAGGGCGGAGTGCTCGTCCTTCGGAGGATCCACGTGAAATACAAGCTGCACGTTCCAAACCCGGACGAGGTGCGCGATACCGTGGAGCGGGTGAATGAAATGCACGTGGACAAGTGTCCGGTGGCGCGGAGCATCAAAGGAGCGATCGACGTCACTACTGAGGTGGAGTTGCTGTCACCCGCACCTTAAAGCCACGGTGGGGCCCCGACGGGAAAACCGTGACGTTCCTCTCCAATCGAGCAGGCGACTTCGACGTCTGGTCTCGTCGGGCGGATGGCACGGGAAGCCCGGAGCTGGTTTTCGACCACGAAGTCACCCTCGCCCAGGGTTTCTGGAGTCCTGATGGCGAGTGGTTGCTGCTCCGTCCTGGCGGTACTGGAGGCGTCGAAGGGAGACGCGACATCCTTGCCGTCCGGCCGGGTGTGGACAGCGTAGCCCTACCCCTCCTCGCGGAGGAGTACGACGAGTCCGCCCCGGCGATCTCCCCGGACGGGAGCTGGATCGCGTACTTGTCGACCGAAACCGACCGTGAGGAAGTGTTCGTGCGCCCGTTCCCCGATGTAGATGCCGGCAAGGTACAAGTATCGACCGAGGGTGGAGTCATGCCGTACTGGGCGCACAACGGGCCCGAGTTGTTCTTCGTGGAGCCGAGTACCCGCACCATGATGGTTGCGCGGTTCGAGACGACACCACGCTTCCGGGTCGTCGAGCGCGAACCCTTGTTCACGATTCCGCCGCAATACGATCTCTCGGTGGTCAGCCTTCTTTACGACGTTACGCAGGACGATCAGCGGTTCATCATGTCACGGTTCTTCGAGGGGGGGACCGAGACCGAGGCCAACGCGTTCGTTCTGGTGCAGAACTTCTTCGAGGAGTTGAACGAGCGGGCCGGAAACTGAGCCTCGCCTTCGGCTACTCGTTGTCGAGCGTCGTCACCGAAACTGACGCGTAGCCCTCGCCATCGAGTCGGACATGCACCACCCAGGGCCGACAGCAGACCTCACAGTCATGCACGTATTCCTGGCTCGACCCGCCGACAAGATCGATCGGCAACTCGCACGATTCGCCGCAATACGGGCAGGAGATCTGCTCCGAATGGTCGAGATCTGCTCCGAACTCATCGTGCGATCCGAAAACGTCGTGGTCCATGACCCACACTGTGATTCAACACGGCCGGGTGCAAGCTTTTTCGCGCACTACGAAATCGGGGTTGAGGAAGCTCACTCCTAATGAATGAACTCACCCTCAACCCCGAGGCCGGTACGTCATTTACTTCTGCTACTACATCGGCTGCAGCGTCACCCTCTGCACCCGCCAATTCCCCAACTCGCCCACGAGCAAGTCGTTCTCTTCTTGGCAGTCGATCGCGTTCACCGTGCCGAACTGCCCGATCTGCTTCCCTGCCGTTCCGAACTGCCCGACGATCGTGCCGTCGAGTTCCACTTTGTAGATCTCTCCGCCGATATCGAGATTATCGGGGGGATTGGAGTTCGATACGTACATGACCTGGTTCGGGCCCGGCGTGATGCAGATCGCCATGGGCGCTCCGAAGCCCCGCATCTCTCTCTGAAAATTGCCCATTGTGTCGAAGACCTGGATCCGCCGGTTCGCGTAGTCGGCCACGTAGAGGTTGTCCTGGTTGTCGATCGCGATCCCCTGGATGACGTCGAACTCACCTGGGCCATTGCCGCGCGTACCCCAGTTCATGACCCACGTCCCGTTCATGTCGTACTTCGCGATCCGAGCGTTCCGGATGCCGTCAGCCACGTAGAAATTACCCTGGGAGTCCCAGGTAATGTCGGTCGGTCCTGCGAAGGACTCGCCTTCCCGGCCCTCGCCCGAATCCGCACGCCCGGGCGCTTGCGGCACCCGCATCGTTTCCGGCTTGCGGCTCATGACCATCACGATGCGTCCGTCCGTGTCGTACCGGATCACCTGGCCGGACATCTGGTCCACCGTCCAAATGTGGTCGTCCGTGCTGATGCGTACCTGTTGCGCATAAAGAGCGCCGTACGTCTCCTGACCGATCTCCCCTTCATACTCGCCATCATCGTCGAAGTGGAAGAGACGCGCGCCGCCGTGCGAAACGTACCGAGACGCGCCGGTGACGATGGAGGGATTACCCGTGCGCGTGTAGACGAAAATTTCGCCATCGGAGTTGCGCGCCACACCCGCGGCTTCACCCATATGGATGTCGTTGGGGAAGTCGCTGAGCGCATCTTCCGCCGTGTATTGAATCTGCGGGATCCGCTGCGCCTGCGCTGGGAGCGACCCCACGGCAACGAACCCGGCGACAACCAACAAGAGCTGCATAGACTGTTTCATTCGACTCTCCTGACTGCTCTTCGCAATCTGTGGTGTCCGAGAGTTACCTCGGTCACTGTTGTTCTCGCACATGACTAGAAAACGGGGCCTGAGGCAACGCGGATCTTCTGCACTCGCCAGGCGGAAATCTCCGAGACGATAATCTCGTTGGGATTCCGGCAAGACATCCCGTGAATCGTTTGAAACTGCCCGAGGCCTTTGCCCGCTTCGCCGAATCGGCCGATCACGGTGCCGTCGAGCTCCATCTTGTAGACCTCACCACTCGTGCCCCAGGAAGCCGCGGGGTTGCTATCCGAATTCGAGTTCGAAACGAAGAGGTACTGGGGATCGCCTTCGGAAATACAGATCTCCCAAGGAGCCCCGGTCTCTTCGTACATGTCCAGTAGCTGGAGATCGCTGCTGTAGACCTTCACCCGACGGTTGCCGCGGTCGCCGACGTAGATTCTTCCCTGGTCGTCCGAAGCGATCGTGTGCGGGGTGCTGAACTGGTCGGGCTCCCGTCCGGCGTCCCCACTGCCCACCTGGCCCATGTACCTGCCATCCGGAGAGTACTTTACCAAACGGTGGTTGAAGTAACCGTCGGTCACGAAGATGTTGCCCTCCGTGTCCCAGGTGACGTCGGTCGGACGAGCGAAAAGGTATGGCTCGTTCGCTCCTGGTCGGCCGGCCCGGCCCCAATGATCTCCCGGCTCGGGAGCGAACGCCCCTGCCACGGCGGGCGGCCGGTACCCCAGCACCATGGTCACCCGGCCCTCGGGGTTGAACTTGATCACCTGGTTCGACCCCTCGTCGACCACCCAGATGTTGTCTTCCTTGTCGATCCTCACCTTGTGGGCGAACTCGAAGCCGTAGAGCCCCGCCCCAACCTCGCGGACGTAGTCACCGTCATCGTCGAACTCGAAAAGCCGTGTGTCTTGGCTGCGAGTGTAGACGAAGACGTGCCCCTCGGAGTTCTCCGCCACTCCAATGCCCTCTCCCAGGTACAGCCCGTCGGGGAGCTTGATGAAGCCGGGGACCGGTTCGATCGCAATCTCGGGAGCGCTTGCATAAGCCGGCGCGCGGCCGCCTCCGCGTTGAGCTGCGTCGACCGAACCTGCCCAGCCCAAAGTCAAGGCTGCTGCGACAGCTGCGTAATAACGCCAGGAATGTTGCCTCATGGGATCCCTCCGTAGTGGGGTCAATCAAGCCTTGCAGTGTTGGGGTCAGCTGGGGGATTGTCAACTTGAGATCCGGCCACGTGGAAGCGGAGGTCTGTCGCCCAAATGTGCTCGGGCTTAACGTTCGCACTCGCTGAGGTGTCCTTCCATTCCGCAGGCCCCGGACCCGAGCTCGCTCGGAAGATTTCGCCCTTTTCTCCCTGGGAGTTCGTGGGGCACGCACCGGCACCTAGCCGTGGGCGTAGCAACTGGATGAACGCTGGAAATGGCAGAACGATGAACACTACGTCCAGAACACTGAAGTGACGGACATGACGGGCGCGACGGACAACGCCGCGGCGGAACACCCGGCTGTTTCAGCGAGATCGACCCGTCTCCTCCCCCTTCTCGTTTTTCTGTTCGTCGGGAGCGGTTCCGCGGCCCTCATCTACGAGATCGTCTGGTTCCAGATGCTCTCGTTGATCATCGGTTCGTCCTCAATCTCCCTCGGCGTGCTGCTCGCCACCTTCATGGGCGGGATGTGCATCGGAAGCGTGGGCCTTTCTTACGTGGTCTCCGCCAAGCGGCACCCACTCCGCGTCTACGCAGCTCTCGAACTGACGATTGGGGTCCTCGGCCTCCTAGTGCTCGTGGCCCTGCCGTGGGTAGGGGGACTGTACATCGCTATCGGAGGAAGTGGGCTCGGCGGCTTGGCGGCTCGCGCGATTCTCTCTGCGCTCTTCCTCCTTCCGCCCACCATCTTGATGGGCGCCACCTTGCCAGCGATCGCACGCTGGGTCGAGGCGACGCCGACAGGAGTGTCCTGGCTCGGTTTCTTCTACGGTGGGAATATCGCGGGGGCGGTGTGCGGCTCGCTGCTGGCCGGATTCTACCTGTTGAGGGAGCACAACAGCGCTGTCGCCACCTACGCGGCGGTGGCAATCAATGTGGCCGTCGCTGCGATCGCGTTTCTGTTGGCGCGCCGCGTGGAACACCAGCCCAGGTCCCACGCCGACGACTCTGCGACAACCTCGGTGCCCGCGGGCGCCTGGCCGATTCTGATCGCCATAGGACTTTCCGGCGTGACCGCCCTCGGGGCCGAGGTGGTGTGGACGCGCCTGCTCTCGCTCACCTTGGGCGGCACGGTCTACACGTTCTCGCTGATCCTGGCCGCTTTCTTGATGGGCCTCGGGCTGGGGAGCGGGACGGGGTCGTTCTTGGCTCGAACGATTCGGAACCCTCGCCAAGCACTGGGCCTGTGTCAGCTAGCAGTCATTGCGGGCCTCGCCTGGGCGGCCTACGCGTTGACCACGGCCCTCCCGTATTGGCCCATCGACCCGTCACTCGCCATCACGCCAGTCAACAATTTTCAAATCGATCTGGTGCGGTGCCTCGTGACCGTGCTTCCGGGCGCGTTCCTCTGGGGACTCAGTTTCCCACTCGCGCTGGCATCGGTCGCGTCCGAGAAGCAAGACACGGGACACCTCGTGGGGCAGGTCTACGCGGCCAACACGGTGGGAGCCATCATCGGCGCGATGTCTATCTCTCTCCTGGTGATCGGAGCGATCGGGACGCAACAGACTCAGCGACTGCTGATCGGCGTGGCGGCACTGTCTTCGTTGATTCTCCTGGGCCCCTTCGCCGCGGGATCGCTCCGTAAACTGACGCTCAACGCTCGAAGTCTCTCCGCTACGGCGGTGATCGTCGGGGCGGCGGTGGTGTTCGGAGCAAGCGTCGACCCGGTCCCCGGGCTGCTGGTGGCGTACGGGAGGTACGCGGCTACTTGGGTGCAAAGCGCGGGCGACATCATCTATGTGGGAGAAGGCACCCACGCGTCACTGGCGGTGTCTCGGGAAGGCGACGGCGTGCTCAGCTACCACAACGCTGGCAAGATCCAAGCATCGAGCTTTCCGCAGGACATGCGGCTGCAACGCATGCTGGGACACTTCACGACGCTGGTGCCCGACGATCCCAGTTCCGTGCTGGTGATCGGCATGGGCGCCGGCGTGACCGCGGGCGCCGTAAGTATCGATCCGCGGGTGGACCGCCTCACGATCGCCGAGATCGAGCCCCTCGTACCCGAGGTGGTCTCCGAGTACTTCGCGGACCACAACTTCGGAGTCGCCACCAACCCGAAGGTCGAGATTCGCATCGACGACGGGCGGCACTTCCTGCTGACGACCGATGAGACCTTCGACGCGATCACGTCGGATCCTCTCGACCCCTGGGTCAAAGGCGCGGCCAACCTCTACACACTCGAATTCTGGGAACTGGTGAAGCGGCGCCTCAACCCCGGCGGGGTCGTCACCGTCTTCGTCCAGCTCTACGAGGCCGGCACGGCGGCCGTGAAGAGCGAGATCGCCACGTTCTTCGAGGCCTTCCCCGACGGAACTGTCTGGGCCAACACTGTGAACGGCCGCGGATACGACCTGGTCCTGATGGGCCAACCCGGACCCACGCTCCTCGATGTCAACGCGTTGACCGATCGGCTGGGGAGCCCCGGGTACGGAGGTATTCGTAATTCTCTAGGCGAGGTGGGCATCCGCTCCACGATGGAACTGCTCGCCACGTACGCCGGCAACGCCGATACGTTGGGGGACTGGCTCGCGGACGCGGAGATCAACCGGGACCGCAACCTCCGCCTCCAGTACTTGGCGGGCCTGGGGGTCAACCGGTACGAGCAGGACCAGATCTACCGTTCGATGATCTCGTCTGTGGAGTTCCCCGAGGACCTCTTCGTGGGATCGGAGGCCGACCTGGCGTGGCTCCGAGGGGTGATCACGGGGCAGTAGTCGGTCCACCCTACCGTTGATCCTCCGTCGATGAAGGCACGACGAGGATAGCGCGGTCCACCGTCATGGGCTCCCGACCTGCGAGGTCAATTTCTACTGTGAGCGTGTACTCTGCCGGCTCCAGATCGGACAGATTCAGTTCGACCGCCCGGAAAACGGTCCCCAGAACGTCCGGCCCCGCGTCTTCGTACGTCATGACGACCGGCTCATCCGGCCCGAGTAGGCGCAGGAATTCGCCCAGCCGTCCGATGATACCGGTCCGACCGAGCGTGACCCCGATCCTTACGCTGGCCGTCTCGCCTACCCGGAGCCCGTAGAGCTCCCACGCCACCTTGAAGGCCTCTCCCTCTTCGATCCTCAGCGCCGGAAGAGCCGTGGGAAGGGCTTCATCCAGGGAGGTCGGAACTTCCCCGCCCCCTTGGAGGATCAACAAGTCCGAGATCGCCGCGAGCCCCGGGACGATGGGATCTTGCCAAAGGCCATGTCGCTCCCGCCACGCCTGCTTCTCCAGCGGGCTGAACACCTCCAGGCCGACGACATAATGCCCGTTGGGCGCTTGGAGTTGAAAAGCTCCCTCCGGCCCCTCGCCCCGGACCTGATGCCGCTCGCCGCTCTCGGAGTCGATGAGGAACAGGCCCGATTCCACATTCTGCTCTGACACGTCCGGCAGGAACGCTACGGGTGTCTCGCGCACCACGCCGAACGGGTTGGTGCGCCTCTGTAGGTCGGACCGGCTCTCATTACGCTCAGCTCTAAAGTCACGGCCGTCGGGCATGCGCGGTGCTGCCGCCGGCCCCTTCTCCTGTTCCGCCCTTGGGGCGAAGGCTCCGGCCACCAAAAGCGAGTCCCCGCGCCGGAAACGGGCTATCTGCGTTTCCAACACATCGAGTGTCGGCGCATAGGGAGCCGTGTATCCTGTCCGTGGCCCTGATCTCATTGTGCCGTCGCGAATCATGCCCACCAAATCGATGTTGCCGTCCAGCAGCTGGCTAGTCTGGGTCAACGCCTCCAGCAAACCGCCGGCTGGGAGCTGATCCACGGGCGAGCCCCCTTCCCTCAACTCGAGGCGCACCCGGTCTCCGAGCGCCCACGCACCCGCGCCCACCTCCGACGGATCCTCCAACACCTCCGCTGAAGGCAGAAACTCCTGACCGCGGCGATGGCTCACCATGCGACGTGAGTCCACCAGCGTGTCCCCCGTCTGCACATCTCTTTCTCGCGACCACGACTCGGCCGCTCCCCAACGGAGTGTGATCTCCTCCAGGTCGTCCTCCCAATCCAGACCTGTGCCGTTGACGGCCTGCGCACGTATCCGGACGAGGACCTGCCGCGCGTACTGTTCCGTCTTGCGGTCGTTGCCCTCGACCAGGTAGAGAGGATCGGAGAGCATCCACAGGCGCTCCTGTAGGGCCTTCTTGTCGGCGGTCCGTTCATAACTATTCCAGGCCGAATTTTCGAGGAGGTATTCGGGGGCCGTCCAGCGCGCGGCGGTATCGGGCGGCATCTGTTCGAGCGCCCGGGCAAATCCTTCTTCAGCCACGGTCCAGCGTCCCCGCTCATGGTCGACATAGGCCGCCAGAGCCGTGCACCACCAGTGGCTTCGGCCGCCGCACCTTTGGGCCAAGCCGACCGCATTCCCCCACGCGCCCATCCCGGTCAGGTAGTAGACCCGTTGGCCCAAAACCCAAAGGTCTCCGGGAATCTTTCCGGCTATGTCACCGAGGTCCCTGAGTACTCGCGTCCGCGCCAGCTCCAGCTCCACCGGCTGATCGGGGGCGCGCCATTCGTCCACGCCAATGTGGTCGGGGAAACGAAAGCAGTAGCGACCGACCACGTCGTCACACCGATTGGTCAAGGCGGCCAAGTCAGGGGGCGTGCGCTGCTCTCGATAACGCTCGTAACGAGCTTGGACGTCCTTGGCCTGTTCCAGAAGATCGAGGGAGTCGGCGGGGCTGGGCGACGAGGTTTGTGCCGCCAGCGTGTGCGCACGGAGCGGGACCCCTCCTAGTACGAGCGCCGGGAACGCGAGCACGCCCATCAGTAGGAGTGCGGAAGCCATGTTTGTAAGACCCATCACGACCCAACCCAGGAGAAACGGCAGCTATCAGCCCGTGGACGCCGTTGGGCGTCCTCTTGTTAAAGGCTCGGACGACACCAAAGGGTCCTGTGGCGAGCGGTCCAAGGGTCTCTATGAGGTCGATTACAGGATCCTACGTTGCTTGATGCGTCAGGGATCAGCGTTTCACGAGGGTAGCGCCGACGACCCCGGTTGCGCAGGTTATGGGTCAGAATGTTTCACAGGTGGAAGGTGGGGTCGGGGGCAGTGGCGCAGCGACGATTTCTGAACAGAATCTGAACGGAAGAGGTTCGGCTATGGCGAAGTTCACCGTCAATGGAGAAGCTCGAGAGATCAGCGTGCCGGGGGCCAATCCCCTGCTCTGGGTTCTCCGAGAGTCACTCGCCCTCACGGGCACCAAGTTCGGTTGCGGGATCGGCCAGTGCGGCGCCTGCACGGTGCTCCTGAACGGCCAGCCTATCCGGTCCTGTCAGTTCCCGGTCAACGCTGCCGAAGGTGCCGAAATCACCACGATCGAGGGCCTCTCGCCCGACGGCGCCCATCCGGTACAGCGGGCCTGGGTGGAAGAGCAAGTTCCTCAGTGCGGCTACTGCCAGTCCGGACAGATCATGGCGGCGTCGGCACTCTTGGCGACCACCGAAAACCCGACCGACGCGGACATCGACGCCGCGATGTCGGGCAATGTCTGCCGGTGCGGGACGTACGGAGCGATCCGGAGGGCCATTCACCGGGCCGCCGAGATGGCGGGCGATCCCAGGGGAGCCCAACCCGGCGGACGGGTCGAAACGGGTGGTGCGGGAGGTGACCGATGAGCGAGCAACACGAGGGACCGATCGGAGCCGAGAGTGAGACTCCCGATGCTCCACAGAACGACGCTCCACAAAACGAAGAGGCCGACGGTAAGAAGGGTTTCTCGCGCCGCACTTTCGTAAAAGTTGGGGTCATCGCGGGTGCCGGCCTCACGCTCGGTGTCTCTTACCGGCTGATCAGGGGGCCAGGACAACCCGCTACCGACGCGGCGTTCGCCCCGAGCGCGTTCCTGCGCATCGACACGGACGGATCGATCACCGTGATGGTCGACCGCGCGGAGATGGGTCAAGGCGTGGCGACCGCACTGCCTCAACTCGTGGCTGAAGAGCTCGACGTGGCGTGGGACCAAGTGTCGTTCGAATTCGCACCTGCCCATCCAGCGTACGGCATTTTCGGCATGCAGGTGACGGGAGGCAGCACGAGCGTCGTTCAGTCGTGGGAACCGCTCCGCGAGGCGGGCGCCAAAGCTCGCTGGATGCTCCGCGAGGCGGCGGCCCAGCAGTGGGGCGTCCCCGCCGCCCAGATCCGGATGCAAGGCGGAATAGCAATAAATGCCGACGGATCCGAACTCACGTACGGAGCCCTGGCTTCTGCAGCGGCGTCCATCGGCGTACCCCGTAGTGTGCCCCTCAAGGATGCCACCGATTTCGAGATCATCGGAACGTCGGTACCGCGCCTGGACGTTCCTGAAAAAACCACAGGAGAGGCCATCTTCGGCCTCGACGCCGGTCCTTCAGATACTCGCGTGGCCGTCGTAGCCCGTAGCCCGGTCTTCGGAGGCACATTGAGCGGATTCGACCCGGCTCCCGCGCTCGGGGTAGAGGGTGTCGACGAAGTCGTAGAGTTGGAGAGCGGCGTTGCGGTCGTGGCGAACGGATACCCGGCAGCAAAGGCCGGTCGCGACGCGCTCCTGGTTGAGTGGGACGAAGGACCAGAGAGTGATCTCGACGATGCGGAGATTCTCCGCCGTTTCGCCACTGCGATCGAGGAGGGCGGAGGGTCCGTCCGTGACGACGGTGATGTCGAGGCAGCCTTCGAAGAAAACGGGGAAGCGATCCAGGCGACGTACCGGCTACCCTACCTCGCACACGCGACCATGGAGCCGATGAACTGCACGGTGTGGGTGCGTGACGGTCGTTGCACCGTTTGGGTGGGCACTCAGTTCCAAAACGCGCCCGCCATCGCGGGTGGTGGTGCCCGCCAGGTGGCGGCCGCCGCCGCAGGCGTGGATGCGGACGATACCGAGATCCACACGACCTTCCTGGGCGGAGGTTTTGGGCGGCGCGCCGAGCGGGACTACATCCGCGAAGCGGCCGAGTTGGCCGGGAAAGTCTCCGGGCCCGTGAAGGTCATCTGGTCCCGTGAAGACGATATGCAGCACGACTTCTACCGCCCGGCTTCGTATCACGAACTCGGTGCGGTCCTCGATTCCGATGGAAAACCGGCCGGTTGGCAACACGACATCGCCACCCAGTCGATCCTGGAGCACCTGGTTCCGGTCTGGATTCCGGGCTTCGCGGAGCACTTCGCGGGAAGCAAGGACCCCACAGCAACGGAGGGGGCCAGCAACCATCCGTATCACGTTCCGAACATCAACGTGAACTTCGCCAAAGTCGACCTACCGGTTCCGGTGGGCTTCTGGCGCTCGGTGGGGCACACCCACACGGGGTTCGTGGTCGAGTCCTTCATCGACGAGTTGGCGCACGCCGCAGGCCAGGATCCCTACCAGTATCGGCGCGAACTGCTCGACGCCCATCCACGACATCTAGCCGTTTTGGACGCGGTCGCGAAGGCCTCCGACTGGGGCTCACCCGCCCCCGAAGGACGGGCACGTGGAATCGCGGTGGTCGAGTCGTTCGGTTCGTACGTTGCCGAAGTTGCGGAGGTTTCGGTGGAAGACGGGCGCCCGCGTGTGCACAAAGTTTGGTGCGCCATCGACTGCGGAGTCGTGGTGAATCCGGCGATCGTCCGAGCCCAGATGGAGAGCGGGATCGTGTACGGCCTCACCGCCGGGCTCTACGGTGAGATCAACATCGATAAGGGTCGCGCGGTACAGGGCAACTTCGACACCTACAGGATGCTCCGGATGAACGAGTCCCCTGAAGTGGAGGTCCTGCTGATGCCGAGCGGTGATGACCCGGGTGGTGTCGGTGAGCCCGGAACGCCACCGATCATTCCGGCGGTCACGAACGCGATCTTCGCGCTGACGGGGCAAAGGGTTCGGGACTTGCCGATCCGACTGACCTGAGCCTGCCCGACTCACGAATACTGGCCGAGCGCTTTGAGGCGCTACGCGCCCGTGAGTTCAGTCGCCTCGATGCCGGGGACCACGTCTACCTAGACTATACAGGCAGCGGTCTATACGCGGAGTCGCAACTCCGATGGAACGAGGAGTTCCTGGAGCAAAACGTTCTCGGAAACCCTCATTCGGAGAACCCCACTTCGGCCGCCGCCACCGACATCGTAGAGAACGCCCGCCAAGACGTACTGCGCTTCTTCAATGCGGATCCCGACGAGTACACCGTCGTGTTCACCGCAAATGCTTCGGCGGCGCTCAAGCTCGTGGGCGAGGCGTTCCCTTTCACAGCGGACTCACGTTTCACCCTGCTGCAGGACAATCACAACTCGGTGCAGGGAATTCGTCTCTACGCTGACGCAGCTGGCGCGGAAGTCATCTACCTGCCTCTAGATGACGATCTCCGCTGCGACCCGGCGATGGACCTGCCGGAAGCAGGAGACGCGCCAGGGCTCTTCGCACTGCCCGCCCAATCGAATTTTTCCGGCGTCCAGCACCCTCTGAGCCTTGTGGAGAAAGCCCGGGGGGGGGGTTACGACGTCCTGCTGGATGCCGCGGCATTCGTCCCCACCAGCCCCCTCGACCTGTCCGCCGTACCCGCGGATTTCGTGTGCGTGTCATTCTACAAGATGTTCGGGTTTCCAACCGGACTGGGCGTGCTCATCGCACGTCGGGATGCGCTTGCACGTCTGCGCCGCCCGTGGTTCGCTGGGGGGACGGTCGAGTATGTCTCAGTTCACGAACCGAGGCACCGACTCCGCCTTGGCGGAGAAGGATTCGAAGACGGCACCCCCAATTTCTTGGGGATCGCCGCCGTCTCGGCCGGCCTGCGCTTCCTCGAGGACGTGGGCATGGAGCAGATCCACGAAAGAATCCACGGGCTCACAGAGCGTTTGATCGGCATCCTGACCTCGCTTCGGCACGCCAACGGACGCCCAGCAGTCGAGTTGTACGGGCCCACTTCTACGGAGGACCGCGGTGGAGCGGCCTCGTTCAATTTGCTCGACCAGGACGGAGCCGTGGTTCCGTACGGACAAGTCGAACGCGCAGCAGGAGATGCGGGCATCTCGCTTCGGGGCGGTTGTTTCTGTAACCCCGGTGTAGCCGAGGCGGCTCTTGGGCTCGGCCGGCCGGAGGCACTCGAGTGTTACGAGTCCATGCCACCAGGCTCCTTCAGCTTGAAGGAGCTAGCGGAGTGCCTCGACAACGAATTCGCGGTAGGCGCACTGCGAGCCTCGGTCGGGATCGCGACCAACGAGCAGGATCTCGAACGTCTAGAGAGTCTCCTACAGGGTTTCCGACGCTGATCCATCCTTCCTGCTCATCCAACCCTGCTCGTCAAACGTAGAGGGCGTATGGCCGAAGCCCAACATAGTCAGCTCCATACTCGGCACGGCCGTCGGGGACTCGATCGGCCTACCCTACGAGGGTCTGTCTCGCGGGCGGGCCGAGAAGCTCCTGGGTCCGCCCGATCGTCACCGATTTTTCTTCGGGCGTGGCATGGTCTCGGACGACACCGAACACACCTGTATGGTGGCTCAATCCCTCATCCGCTCCGGCGCATACAGATTTGGCTGGCATTGGTGAATGCTCTTAGCGTGCTCCTCGGCTTGTCGCTGGTTTTTGCCTTTTCTTCGCCACTCTTCGAGTTCTACCGCCGTTCCCTGGCGGAGGTGTTCTTCTCGGCAACGGTGGTCCCGTCAGCAGTGGAGCCATACTTCGCATGGAGCATGGCGCTCATCGGAGCTGCAACGGTGGGGTGGGCGGTGACCAATCTTTTCCTGGTCCTCACCGCTTTCGGACGAGGTGAGCCGTGGAGCTTTATCGCCTTGATCGCGAGTACGCTGGTCTGGACGTTCTTGGAGGTACTCGTTTCAGCCGAGATGGGCGCGCAGATTGAGACCGTGTTTGTTCTTGCCGCGAGCGTCTCGGTCGTCTTGCCCACCGCGGTGGCTTGGTGGATCACCGTGAGACCCGGCAAAACATCATAAGTCTCAGAACCTGAGAAGTGAGAGGGTAAAGC
>JAPYQK010000057.1 GCA_029941275.1 Longimicrobiales bacterium
TATCTCCATAAGTCCTACGGGAATGGAGCTCCCGGCGGGGAGCGGAACCGCCGAGCAAGGCAGACGGCTCTATCTCCAGAAACGGTGCGCGCGGTGCCACGGGCCGGATGGCACGGACGGCGACGCTCCGAGGTTGCTAGCCCGCGAAGGGCAACCCGGTGAAGACCCTTGGAGACGGGGGCGAGTCCTGCCGGTCCGCGCGCCGTACGCAACGGCCGTCTGGGATTACATCAATCGCGGCATGCCACTCGGGGACGAAGGGTCCCTTACCGCCGACGAGGTCTACGCGATAACGGCGTATCTACTCTCCATAAACGGCGTCATCGCGGAGGACGCCGTGATGGATCAGGAGAGTCTGCCGTTGGTGCAGATGCCGAATCGTGACAACTGGGCTCCCCTACCGGATTGGGCGCCCGGGCAGCCGAGGTGGCCGGGGTACCCCCACTGATTGGGGCATAGGAGCGCTTCCCAGCGCCTATCTGAAACGGAAAGCAACCGGCCACCTCCGAACGATGGAGGTGGCCGGTTTTGCAGCTGCTACGGATTAGCGGCCCCCACCGGGGCGTTGTACTCGTCATCGGTCACAGGACTTCCCCACGTCACGGCACCGGGGACGCCGATTCCATCGTAGATGTTCCACTGGGTTCCGGCCTCGTCGGGTGCGGCTCCGTGCCAGTGCTCGACGCCAGCGAGCGTGACGAACGGGTGATTCGGGAGCATCTCCATCACCGAGCCCCCGCGATCCTGCACTCGGCCCTTCCCGTCCTCCATCATGAGCAGCTGAGATCCGTTGACGTGCGTGTGCCACGACAACCGGCTCCCCGCGGCGAAGCGGAAACGGCGGATGGACAGGTTGCCCAGGTCCAGGTCCTCCATCGAACCGGTCAGAATCGACTGCCGGACTTGGGCTGCCGCACTACCGTCCGGTGCCAGGAGGAAGGAGAGTCCCAGGGTGCCAATCGTCAGCAGAAGTAGGCCGTAGGCGACTTGCTTGGGTGAGCGTCGATCCATTTCAGACATGGTGGGCTCCTTGTCGAGCTCGAGGGTAGCGTAGCGGCCGGCCCCCCGCTGCTGGCGTGCATCACGGCATCAGTCGCAACTTCAGTCGCGGTGGAGGCGCGGTTTCAGAGGGATCGGAACCGTCGCCTGAATCCAGCCTCCAAGTCGGCGGGTGTCAAGTAAGGCGGCTAGCGAGGTGCTGGTTCAGTCCGCTCCCTGCCCCGGCGAACTTGGCTTGCCGCAACCCGCCGGGGGCACCAATATGCCGTTGTTCACACCTTTTCCGTTGTTCACACGTTTTGCCGCCGTTCACACCCGTTGACGGGTAACCACGAGGATCTTCATGACGACCGACGCACGATGCCGCCCGACGCTCGTCCCGTTCCCCGGAACGCTACTCGTCGGAATGGCCCTCTCCCTCGGCTGGTCCACTGCCGGCGAAGCACAAACCACACGCGAGTGGCGATACGTACCCGATCCCGATAGCGAAGGCTGTACGATAGCGCTGAGGGAGGTGTCTCTCCGGGCGCCTGATCCGGGTGAGATTCAAGTCAGGATGAGGGCGTCTTCTTTCAACGGGCGAGACCGGTACCGCCTCGCCGGTGCCTGCGACGACGTGCAGGTCCCTCTGTCCGACGGCGCGGGCGAGGTCACTGCCGTCGGGGCGGGAGTCACACGCTTCGAGGTGGGCGATCGGGTGGTCACCGCCTTTTTCGCTGAAGCGTGGATCGACGAGGACCAGCCTCCCTGGGCTAATCCATACCGTCGCGGGGGCCCCGGCCCTGGTGTTCTCGCGGAAGGGTTCGTCGGCGACGCCGACGGTTTCGTGGCCGTTCCCGACTACATGACGTATGAAGAGGCCTCCACTCTGACGACGGCCGGGCTCACCGCCTACAACGCGTTGTTCAAGTTCGGGGACCTCGAGCCCAATGAGTACGTACTCCTGGAGGGCACGGGCGGCGTCTCGAGCTTCGGCCTTCTCTTCGCGGCCGCCGCGGGGGCCAAACCCATTATCACCTCGTCCAGCGACGAGAAGCTGGCCCGGGCGGTTGAGCTCGGAGCGGTCGGAACGGTGAACTACCGCCGGAATCCCGAGTGGCAAGAGAATGTGTTGGAGCTCACCGGAGGGATTGGGGTCAAACACGTCCTGGAGATCGGGGGACGGGAAACGCTCCCGCGCGCGCTCCAGGTGCTGGACTTCGGGGCCCAGGTAAGCCTTATCGGCGGACTGACCGGCTTCGGCGGCGAGGTGCCGTTTTTCGTGCTGTTCAATAAGAACGCGTCCGTCAGCAGCTTCCAGGTGGGCTCCCGCGTGGAGTTCGAGGCCATGAATCGGTTTCTCGCGGGCCACGAGATCCACCCCGTTGTCGACCGGGTTTTCGAGTTCGAGGATGCCGTCGAAGCGTTCGATTTCTTCATGAACGGTGACTTCATGGGCAAGGTCGTCGTCCGGCACTGAACGACATCCGCCCCGTCTAGCGGCAACACTTTAGGAGACTCGACATGGATGAAGAGCAAGAACCCACCGGCCAGCGATCGAAGCTCATTAAGAAGATCCTGCTCGGATCCGCCGCCACGGCGGCACTCGTGGCTTTGGTCGGCGTCAGCTACTGGACCGTGACCTGCCCTTGCGAGGGCAGACCCGGATTCGTGTTGTTGGGTGAGTCGCAGGATGAGGTGGTCACCGACTGGGGCTTCGCGAACGAAGTAGCGCTGTGCCAAATTCAAATCAGCATCAACCTGCGGCCTCACTCGGTGAACCTGAACTGCATGGCCACGCCGGAAGGAGACCTCTTCCTCAGTTGCTCCTTCGGGGATCGCAAGTACTGGTGTCCGCGCGTGGAGAGTGACCACCGGGGCCGCTTACGCCTCGACGGGGTGGTGTATCCCGTCGTGCTGAACCGGGTGACGGACACTTCCGAGCTCGATGCATCTTGGACCGCCAGAATTCTAAAGCTTCAGAAACCGGCCGTACAGGCTGTGCAGCCTGGTGCAGGGTCACCCCCCCCTCTCGACTCTGAGCGCCCGGAGAGCTGGTGGACGTTCCAGGTGCAATCGCGGGCTGGGTAGGCGCCGGCGCACTCTAGTTCGCAACCTCTGGTGCGGCTAGATGCCAACCATGAACTTTGCGTAGTAAAGTACTTGACACACCCAACACCTGGGACCACATTCGCTCTATCATGCTGAACCTCTCGCAAGCCGATCCAAGTCCGGAGCCCATCGCCCTGGGCGACCGAGCCGTGGAGGACTTGCGCTTCATCCGTCGGACGATGGAGGGAGGCGCCGCCTTCACGGCTGTTCCGGGATGGGGTGGCGTGGGGATGGGACTCACCGCACTGGCTGCTGCGGCGCTCGCTTCAAGCCAGCCGACCTCTGATAGATGGCTTCTTGTCTGGCTCCTCGAAGCGTTTCTCGCCGTGGCGATCGGGGCTGTCGCTATCCACCGGAAGGCACGGCGGGCGGGACTTCCCATCCTTTCCGGGGCAGGTCGCAAGTTCGTACTTAGCTACCTGCCTCCTGCTCTCGCTGGAGTGGTGCTTACGGTAGCGATCTGGGAGGCCGGAGTTGACTCACTTCTTCCGGGCGTATGGCTTCTCCTCTACGGGACCTCCGTCGTCACGGCTGGCACCTTCTCGGTCAAGATCGTCCCCGTGACAGGAATCTGCTTCATGGTTCTTGGCGTGTTTGCGCTTCTCGCCATGCCGGCCGGCCGTGATCTCTCGATGGTCACCGGATTCGGCGGGCTGCACATTCTGTTCGGGACGATTATTGCTAGGAGGCACGGTGGCTGAGGGAGCGCGGGCCCGTCGCAAGGGCCCTGATCTGGCCCCGGCCAAGGGATCGAACATGAACATCGATGTGCAAGCCGTGAAGGCCAATCCTGTCGCACTCGACCCGATCATCCATGTGCGGGTACGTCTTGGAATCGTCAGTGCATTGGCAGTCGAGGAATCCCTCACGTTCAACGAACTCAAGGAGCGTCTCGAGACCTCGGATGGGAATCTCAGCGTGCACGCCAGGCGGCTGGAGGAAGCCGGCTACGTCAAGATACAGAAGTCTTTCGAGGGTCGGATCCCTCGCACGGACTATCGCCTCACGGAGACCGGACGGCGGGCGCTCCAGGGATATCTGGACCACATGGAGGCACTGATCGAACGTGTACGAGAATAGGGGTGTGTTTTTTTTGAAATCTACTTTGTGTTATGAAGTACTTTGACACGACCTGCCGGGATCAGCCATACGGGGGTCTACGCAGGGACCAGGCCGATCCATTGAACCGTCGCTCCAACAACGAAGGGCTGCACCATGACCGACCACACGACGACCGATCGCTCCAAAACCGATCACACTCTGACCGCGGGCGCCACGACCGATCGCAACAGGATCGACGACTCCGTGACCGAGGACACCGCAGGCAATCGCACCGACGACGGCACAATCACGGACCGCTGTTTACCCGTGTCCGCAATCCTCGCAGCGGGCTTCGGGATGGGGTTCGCCGGGGATCAGCTTCTTCGGGCATCCGCAGGCCCCGGCCTCAACTTCTTCCTGTTGTTCGTGGGCCTCGCAGCCTCCGTCTGGATCGTAGCTCAGAGCGGTGAATCGCCCCTCAGTCGGGAGGCGTCTTCGTGGATTGGCATAGGGGTACTCTGTGGTGCTGCCCTGCTATGGAGGGGCTCCGACCTCGTGCGGTTCGGAACCTTCCTAGCGGCATGCACCGCGTTTGCGCTGCCGGCTCTCAACGCGGGGGGAGCCTGGATCAAGCGGTCCGGAATCTTGAGCCTGGTCGAGGCGGTGGCGGGAGCCGGGCTTCACGCAGCGTTCGGGAGCGCTCGGCTGATCAACCGTGAGCGTTTGGGTGAGGTGGGGACTCGCACATCCCGGGGGGCCGTCCAAGGGGTGGTGCGAACTGCGGCAGGCGGGGCGCTCCTCGCGCTCATCCCGCTCGTGATATTCGGAGCACTCTTCATTTCGGCGGACGAAGTGTTCGCCACGATTGTCGGAGGCTTCGTGACGATCGACTTACAGGACTTCGCATCGCACGCGGCGGCCATAGCCGTCCTGTCCTGGCTCGTCTGCGGCTACCTCGTCGGCGTTACGTCGGGCACCAGGCTGCCGGGCGTTCTCCGCCTCCAATCCGCTCGCCCGTCACTTGGGATCGCCGAGGTAGCCACCGCCCTGGCCCTGGTGGATCTACTGTTTCTAGGGTTCGTCACGGTTCAATTCCGCTACCTCTTCGGAGGGGGCGCCTGGGTCGAGATCACTCCGGATCTCACGTACGCTGCCTACGCCCGCGCCGGCTTCTTCCAGCTCGTCGCCGCGGTGGCGCTGGCCATCCCCTGGCTCCTCACCACGCACGCCCTACTCGAGAATCACGGTCTGAAGGCACGGGCAAAAGCACGGTGGGTGTTCGGCGGATTCGCGGGCGTGCACCTCGTTCTCCTCTTGGTCATCGTGGCGTCTGCGATCCAGCGCATGCTGGTCTACCAAACGGCGTACGGCCTCACGGAGGGACGCGTCGTGGTGACCGCGGCCCTAGTATGGTTGACGCTGGTCGTGCTCTGGTTCGGGGCGACGGTGTTCAGCGGCCGTCGCGACCGCTTCGCGTTCGGCGGGCTCGTCACGGCGTACGTTCTGGTGGGGGCGCTTCAGTTCATCAACCCCGCCGGTTTGGTGGCCCGTCACAATCTCGATCGAATCGCAGAGCTGGATGGAGTGGACGTGGAGTACCTCAGCTCGCTCGGGAGTGACCCGGCACCGCTCTTGGTTGCCCGCCTCGGCGAGCTAGCGGAGGAGGCACAGTGTTTGGTGGCGGGTCGTCTCCTCAGCCAGTGGGGCCCTGAACGACCTGGGGAATGGAGAAGCTTCAACTTGTCCGAGAGCCGAGCGCGGGAGGCCGTGTATCATGAACTCGTGACTCTCAGAAGTATGGCGAACCAGGGGGAGTGCAGTTGAGATCGCGAACCAAATTCGAGACCCAATCCATGTACGGAGGATATTTATGCCGCGCTGGTTGAGGGTCATCCGTGGGATGATCGGCGTGGGACTGACTTTCTCCGCGGGGGTGGGTGTTGTCGGTTCGATGGTGTCCGTGCTCCCGTGGCTACTCCCCGGCGGCTTTTCGGGTCCCGAGATGCTCGAGCTGGTCGTCAAGAGCTCGATTTGGGCCTTTCCGATAGGTGTTGCCGCCTCTGGCGTGCTTGCGATGACCGCACGCGGACTTCCATTCGACAAGCTCTCGCTCCCCCGCTTCGCCGCGCTGGGTGCTGGAGGCGGGCTTCTCCTCTTTGGGCTTCTGGCCACAAACGCTTGGCAGGCGTGGACCGTCTCGACGGCCATAGCCAACGGTGTGATTCTCACACTCTTGGGTGCCGGATCGGCGGTAGGAACTCTACTGCTGGCCCGAAGAGCGAGGCCTGAGCTGAAGTCTGGCGAGGAATCGCCCTAGTTCTTCAACAGCCTTCTAGGCGTCTGCCTCTCTCCAGGTCCCGGAGCGGTCGATCTCCCTTCCGCACACCGTGCCGGTGAGGCTCCGGGTGTTCTCTGCCGTGTCGATCGTCCTGACCAGGTCGAAGGTGCAGTTGCCACTCTTGTCGGTGCTCTTCGTCCAGTCGAAGTCGCCGACGTACGTCGTGATCCAGCTTCCGGTCGGGGCGTGGTCGACGTAGTGACGCTCATGGGTCCAGTCACCGCCGCCGTTTAATGTGATGACGCCGCCGTTTCTTGTGTGCGCACAGTCCGTGCGGGTCTTCGTTCCGCTGCTCTCGACGTCGTAGGTCACGGCTTCGTGGTCCCACGTCCTTGTCCCGCCACCCTCGAGGGTGAGCGTGCCTCCGTCGTGGCACGGACGGCTCCGCGAAAACGTATACGACGTAACGACAGGCCCGTGGCTCAGCGCCGGGGCACCCGACGGACCGAACGCACCGGAGTCGAACAAGTCATTGAGCAGGCCGGCCACTTCGGCAGCCATCTGGTCCGCCACGAACTGTGCGTCGTCCGGTGTGAGTTCGTCCCCGGGGGACACACCGTCATCTTCACAAGCCGCGAGAAAAACCACCCCGGCAACGAGCACACATGCCATTCGTCTGAACATCGGACACCTTTTGCGGCAAGGCCGCCCTCAAGTTCCAGCGATTCGAGTCCCTCATCGGCAAGAACCCGGCCCCTTATGGGCAGTACTGCCTACCGTACAGGGGTACACCCATCATGTAACACGTGTTCGTCGGACGCAAGCGGTGCTCGGGGTCCAAACTCAGCGTAGCCCCCTGCTCATCGTCCCGAAATCATGAGATGGGCGCCGGACGATCCTGCCTCCATGAGCCAGGCCGTGGCCGGAGCGCGAGCAATCGGGAAGCCGAGGTCTCGCGTAGCTTGGGGCACGGCAACCACGGTGTGGTATATGTAGTCCTGCGCTGAGTCTCCATACACGTGGTAGTAAATGCTTCCCCACACAGACAGGGCACGAGTTCCGTCCGCCTCGGCACGCTCGAAGCGAGCCATCATTTCAGCGACTGTTCCTGCAACGCTCTCGAGAGCATGGTTCTGCTCCAATCGCGGACGATTGGCTTCGGCCGTACACTGGACGTCGAGGGGCGCCATTTGACCTGGACGGCCCTCATTGTCCCAGCAGATCAGGCCGTTGCCGCCTTCGCGGAGCACCGCGGTGCTGCCGTCCGGACGGAGTTCGAGGACCGTCGCCTCGGCGCGCAATGGCGCGGGCGCGGCGAGCAGCGCCCTCTCGATATCCGCGCCAGCGGATTGGGCGCACAGCGCGGTCGGAAGAATGGCTGCGGTGAGCGGGAGAAACAGTAGGCACTTCATCAACCAGGCCTCCGTTGGAAGGGTCTCATGATGGGAGCTCGGCCAAGATCTGCTCGCTGGATCATAGGCACCTTACCGCTGACTTGCCTAGCGGAGCGCTGGCATCTACCGTGCGTACAGAATCTATCGTGCGCACAGAATGTACCGTGCGCACAAAGAAGTGGCAGCCGGCAGACGCCTGCTAAC
This sequence comes from Longimicrobiales bacterium, assembly GCA_029941275.1. Lineage (GTDB taxonomy): Bacteria > Gemmatimonadota > Gemmatimonadetes > Longimicrobiales > Gaopeijiaceae > UBA822. Next base: position 8,008 of record JAPYQK010000057.1, read on the forward strand.
GGCACCTGTTAGTGACTTCTACAAACTTCCCGATCCGGGGGTGACAATGCGTAGCACGCGAGCGACCACGATGTTTCCGATTTTGGCGGGGCTGATGTTCGCGGGATCGCCGCTCGACGCTCAAAAGGTGGAGCGGCTCGACTCCTACGACGGGGTCGCGGTACGGATTCTGCAGAGCAACAATGCCGGAAACGTGCACGCCGTCATCGATCCGGCTCTGAACGAGGTCGTGGGGTACATCGAGGGCTGCCCACGGGCTCACAACATCTTCGCGCATCCCGATGGGCTCTACTATTACTGCGCGAACGAAACCGAAGCCACGCTCGACGTCTTCGATACGGTCACGTTGCAGCTGGTTGAGCAGCTCGAACTCACGGCTCGTCCGAACAAGGCCGCCTACAACAAGTACAACCGTAAAATCTACATAGGGATCGCTACGCGGCCCTTCGTCGACGTGTTCGATCTCGACACCCACGAGAAGATTACCAGCATCCCAGTGGCGACCGGGATCCACAACGTCTATGTGAGCCCGGACGGGAAGTGGGTGGTCGCGGGTTTGAACGGCCGGGACGAGGGCTCGATTCAGGTCATCGACGCCAGCACCGATCAAGTGGTGAGGGAAATCTCGCTGCCCGACGCCGGTGGTGTGCTCCACCGCGTCCGGCCCATGATGTTCCTTGCGGCGGAGGACGGGTCGACGGACAAGATTCTGGCCCAAGGCGCCGCGGTCAATGGATTCTGGGTGATCGACTGGGAGACAGGCGAGACGGAGCAAATCATCTACCCGCCGCGTCTGCCACCCTGGAAGCAAAGCGCCGAGGCCAACCAGGGCGCTCCGATGCACGGCTTGGAAGTGCTGCCGGATCGCTCCGCAGTTTGGGCATCGAGCCGCTTGGACAGCCGAATCTACGGTTGGTCTCTGCCTGATTTCGAGTACATCGGCGCAGTCGAGGTGGGGCCCGCGGCCAACTGGATGACGCCGACACCGGACAGTCGGTTCATGTACGTGGCGGTTTCAGGTGCCGACTATACGGTGGCCGTCGACCTCCAGAGGCTCGAAATCGTGGGGAGAATGACCGTAGGCGCCGGACCCAAACGCGTCGACACGGCGGTCCTGCCGTTGGACCGTGTGGAGAACACGACGGGCACTCAGGGCGGCCTGTAGCGTCTTCCGCTGGAGCAGGCTTCTGTGCCCAGAGCTGGGCGTCAACTTACGACTGAGGTAATGACAAGCATGAACCCGAAGACTAAAGGGCGTGATTTGGGTGGGTGGGCGACCGGCTTCTGCCTGGTTGCGGGTGTCGGCATTCTTGTGGGTCTCGGCCCCGTCTCGGAGGGCTCGGGGTTAGCCGAGCCGCTTCAGGCATCCACGGCGACGTCCCCTGATGGTGCGACGCCACAGGCTGCGTTCGACTACTACGTGCAGAACATCGAGCCAATGTTCCTGAGGCCTCGCGGCTACCCGGGATCGACGGACGGCAACCCTGCATGTGTCATGTGTCACGTGTGGCAAACGAGCGTTCGTTTCTCCCTCGAAGAGCCGACCGACACACCGGATGGGGGAGCCTGGTCAGAGGAGCAATCTCGCCGCAACTACGAGATGGTGACCCAACTGGTCAATGCTTCTGACCCGGAGTCCAGCAGGTTGCTAACGAAGCCGTTGGCGACGGCGGCCGGCGGGGCGCGTCACACGGGCGGGAACCACTGGGATTCTACGGAGGACCCCGAGTATCAGGTCATTCTCGACTGGGTCCGTGCCCTCCCGGCGGCGGAGTTCACGCCCGCCGAGCCCGAGGTGGCCGTCGACTTCGAGTACTATCGCTCCTGTGTCCACCCGAATGTGCTCAGTGTCGGGAACTACGGACAGCTCGCGTGCACGTCGTGTCATGCAGGCGGCTCGGCGGGGTTTGCCCCGCGCAGCGCCGACGGTGCCGGGTTGACGGTGGCGCAAGCGCGCCAAGGATTCGAGGCGCTACAGAGGCTGATCGTGCCGGGTGATCCCGTGGGGAGTCGCTTCCTGCGTAAGCCCCTGCACCCCGACGGTGGGGGTGCGTACGCCCACAACGGCGTCAGACGGTGGCAGAACCGAAGTGATCCGGAGTGGCAGACGCTCGCGGCGTGGATTCGCGGGGAGGTGACTGGCAGCGAGTGTTCGCCAATCTATTAGGCATCATTGGGCCGCCAAGCCCGGAGCACCGACAGCGCGAGTTCGGAGCTCCGGGAGCCGTAGGGCAATAAGTTGTGGTGAGCTAGAGGCTCCTAGCGGTCACCCCCGCTGAGCGGCACGGGTCGACTCATCAACAGGGCCCGATCGGCTCCTGCCCTGGGCACGAATTTTTGCGAGCGCCCGAGGATGTTGTCCGCCCCATACCAGGCCCCCTCCGAGTCGATCGCGAACTCGTGGACCTCGCCAAAACGGTGGGGTCCTGAGTCCAGCATCCACGAATAGAGCCGGTTTCCTTCTGTGTCGAACTTCACCATCTGCGGTGGCTGGTTGTCTGCGACCCATACTTCCTGATTGGCCGTGATCAGGATGTCGTTGGGGAAGCTGAGTCCGCCCCACGTGTCGAGGTGTCGCCCGTCCGAATCGAAGACCTGAACCCGGTCGTTGTTCCGGTCGGCCACATAGACCCGGCCGCGAGCGTCGGTCGCGATCGCATGCACGCCGTTGAACTGCCCCTCCGCCTCGCCCCTGGTCCCCCAGGCCATCACGTAGTTGCCGTCGCGATCAAACTTCACGATGCGTGAGTTGATGATGCCATCGGCGACCAAGGCACTCCCATCGGGAAGGAACGCGACGTCCTGCGGGGCGCCGAAATGTGACGCGTCCTCGCCCTCCTCGTAGGCCGTTCCAAGCTCCATCAAGAGTTCCTTCCCGTCGTTGGAGAAGACGTGGATCTGGTGGCGCCGCTCGTTGACCACCCACACGCGTCGCTCTGCGTCGTACGGGCTGATCCTGATCTTATGCGGCCCGTTCGAGTCTGCGAAGAGGTAGTCCCACTGCGGCCACGTCTCCAACAGCCTCCCCCGGCTGTCGACGATGAAGATGCAGTTGCGGTAGATGGACGTGCCACCCAGCGCCCTCACACCGATGGAGCCCACGAAGCCCTCGAACTCGGGCGGCACTGGATCGGGGAGCTCGATCTCGCCTCTCTGGATGACGAAGATGCGGTCGTCGCTCTCGATGAAGACCCCCGGATGCGAGCCCCAAGCGAATCCGTCCTGCGCGAACGGCTCCATCCATTCGACGACGCGGTAGGGATCCGGTCCGGGCTCTTGAGCCGAGAGGGCCACTGACGTGAACGGGAGGCACAGGAGGGTAGCTGCGAGCAGAGTGCGCATGGTGCAAGATCTCCAGTGGATCGGGATTGCTTGGAATTTGGTGATCATGTCCTGGGAGCAGGCGGCAAGCAAGGCCGCGTGCGCCCATCCCTCACTCTGCGGGTGATCAACTCATCCATCTCTGCGCGGTCAGCGGCGCTCAAGCCGGGAAGCAGGACCCTCCTCAGGGTCCGGTACAGAGCCAGGACCATCCGAAAAATCATGCTGGCCTCTTGCTCGGCAGTACCGCCTTGCCCCGGGCGTCGCTCACCAGGGTCTCCAGGCGTAGCGCCTCCTCTGAAAGGACCCTTCGCCCGGTCGCCGCCAGCTTGTAGAAACGGCGGCGCGGATCGTCTTCGCCGACCGGCGCCTGGATCTCTTCAATCCATCCGTCGTCGCGCATTCGGCGGAGCGCCGTGTAGAGCGTGCCCGCTCCGAGCGTAACCCGCCCGCGCGTGCGCAGCTCCACCTCCCCGGCGATACCGAGGCCGTGCCTGGCTTGGTCCGACAGGGCCAGGAGGATCTGGAATACGGCTTCGCTCAGTGTGTCGGTCACGGGTTCTCCTCAAGAAATTTACTATCGTGGCACGATATATCGTGACACGATATTTGTCAAGGACAATGAGCGGCTAAGCAGCTTCACAACGCGAGCTGCGGCCTGAGCGGGACCCGCGGTTAGCCGCGGACCTTCACATCGCCCCGGTCGCCTTACGCGCCGAAGCGACCGCTCTCAGCAAGCGCACGCGCAACGGCAATGCCGTCCATAGCGGCGCTCATGATACCACCCGCGTACCCGGCTCCCTCGCCGCACGGGTAGAGCCCCTCGATATCGGGGCTCGTGAGGCGCTCCTTATCTCTGGGCACGCGCACCGGTGAGCTCGTTCGCGACTCGACACCGACGAGGACTGCTTCCTCGCTCACGTAACCGCGCATGCGCTTGCCGAAGACGTTGAGCGCGCGGCGCATCCGTTCCGCGAGCCCGATTCCGACCAGATCAAGCACGTCTCCGACGTTCCCGGCGGCGAGCCCCGGCTGGTAGCTCGTCGTAGGCACGGTGGTCGAAGCCCGCCCGGCCACGAAGTCGGTGGCTCGGGTGGCCGGAGCCCGGAGGCCACCCCCTCCCGCCTGCCACGCCGCCTCTTCAATGAGACGCTGTAGCTCCAAGCCCGCCAGCGGCCCACTGAAGCCGGCTTTGAGCGTATCCTCCACTTCGATGCCGACCACCAGCCCCGAGTTGGCGTAAGGCGAGTCACGGCGGGAGAGGCTCATGCCGTTGAGGACGAGCTCGCCCGGGCTCGTGGACGCGGGGACGATGAAGCCGCCAGGGCACATACAGAAGCTGAAGACGCCCCGACCCGACTCGGTGAGCGCCATCTTGTAGGCCGCGTTGGGCAGCTTCGGGTGCTCGGCGGACCGGCCGTACTGGACGCGATTGATGAGGGGCTGAGGGTGCTCGATGCGGACCCCGAGCGCGAACGCCTTCGGCTCGAGAGAGACGCCGGCGTCGAGGAGCATGTGAAAGACGTCGCGGGCCGAGTGCCCGGTGGCAAGCACCACCGCGTCGGCACCCAGCTCCTCACCAGACTCCAGCCGCACCCCGCTCACAGAACGGCGCTCCCCCTGGTCCAGGGTCAGCAACGCCACCACCGGGGCCTCGAAGCGGAACGTCACGCCGTGCCGCTCCAGGCGCTCCCGGATCGCGGTGATGACTTTGGGTAGCTTGTTGCTGCCGATGTGAGGGCGGGCGTCGGTCAGGATCGACTCGGGCGCCCCATGCAGCGCCAGCACCTCGAGCACGTCGCGGCAGTCGCCGCGCTTGTGGGACCGCGTGTAGAGCTTGCCGTCGCTGTACGTGCCCGCTCCTCCCTCGCCAAAGCAATAGTTGCTGTCCCGGTCGACGACACCTAACTGGTTCAGTCCCCGGAGGTCGCGGCGGCGAGGCTGAACCGTTTTGCCCCGGTCCACAACCGTGCAGCCGATACCGCGGCGCGCCAGTTCGTAGGCGCAGAACAACCCCGCGGGCCCATCTCCGACGACGACGACCCGACCGAGACGATCCACGTCGACGGGATGGGGCGTACCCAGCTCCCGCAGCTCCCGGTCCAGCTCGAGAAGGAGCCGGAACACGACCCGACCGCGTCGCGCGTCGATGGACCGTTTCCGGAGCGTGAGCCCGACGAGGTCGGCCGGGCTCACGCCGATCCGACGTGCTGCTTTTCGGCGTATGGCCTCGTCGTCGTCGGCCTCGTCCAGCCCGAGTTCGATCTCGATTTCGGACGGCAACATGGTCATCCGCAGCACTTCATCGGGGTGATGTGACTGATGATCTACCTCCGGTTGGGGTCATATGACCGCACGTCACCTCTATTCCGCCTTCAGCACCTCGATCGGATCGATCCGAGTGGCGCGACGCGCGGGCACGAGTATGGCGAGGGCCGCTACCGCCACCATGCCCAAAGCGATCAGCCCGTACATCCCGGGCTCTGTGGCATCCACTCGGAACATGAAGCTCTCGACCGTTCTTGTGAGGGCCCGGGCCGTGATCAGCCCGATGGCGAGCCCGAAAACGATGGGGCCGGCCATCGAGCCGAAAAGCTGCCGGACCACCCGACCGCGATCCGCTCCCAACGCCATGCGGACGCCGATGTCTCGACGCTTCTGATTGACGCTGAAAGACACGACCCCGGCGATTCCCACGGCTGCCAGCAACAGAGCCAAGAGGCCGAACCCGCTGAGCAGAGCCGCTCCCATGCGCTGCGGCATGAGGACTCTGTTCACATCATCTTCCAGCGTCCCGAGCTTCCGTATCGGGAGTTCGGGTTCCAATGCCTGAATCTCCGCGCGTATGGCTGGAAGAAGGTCCTGTGGGTCGCCAGTCGTGTGGAGGGCC
>JAPYQK010000058.1 GCA_029941275.1 Longimicrobiales bacterium
CGCGGCCCACCCCCCTTTCCGATCACCCTCCTAGAGCCCCTCGCTCGAACACCACTGCCGTCTCCTGAGATGCCAGCAGATCCAGTCCTTCAGAAGTCAGCCTCTCTTGCCACTCCCGCACCGGACCCCACACTGCGATACGCCCGTTGCGGGCCACCACACGAGCAAGCTCGGCTGCCATTCCCGGGTCTGTCTCCGCGAAGAGTCCGACTCCGCGCAAGCTCCCAGTGTTGAAGGGGAGGACAGACCCGGCGGTCAGTCGGTTCACGCCCTCTGCCTCGTCCCAAGCCCGAAGGCCCGCGGCGACCCCGATGACCTCGACGCCCGGAGCCAACTCGGCGAGCGCCGCAGCGTGTCCGGCGGCGGCGCCGAGCAGAGCCACGCTCCCCGCTCCACCGGTCAGGGCCAAGAGTGCAGCGACCTCCACCACCGGCGGCGAAGCTGGGGCCTCGGGGCTCGGGACGTCCTCCTCGGCTTTGCGCGGCGGCGGCCGCAAGTCGCCGAATCCCCGCTCCACCGGAAAACTATCACGACAGTTCGGGCATCCCAGAGATCCCTCGATCACCCGCCGATCTTCCAGGTGGTCGGCCAGAAGGATAAGACCGAACCCCGGTCCACAGCGGGGGCAGATCAGTCGGTCGGTCAGGAGGAGATGCACGGAGGGACGTGGGTTCGGCCAGAAGCGTGTCGGTTACCGGATACGGGTCGTTCACCGGACACGGATCGGTTACCGGAAACGAATGTCACTGCGAGAGGGGATTGTGGTCCGTCATGCAGAAGCGCAGAAACTCGTCGCGTGTCTTCTGGTCTTCGAGAAACGACCCCCTCATGGCCGAGGTGATCGTCTTTGAATTTTGCTTCTGCACACCGCGCATCATCATACACAGGTGGTAGGCCTCTATGACGACGCCCACCCCCTCGGGCTCGACCAACTCCCACATGCCTTGGGCGATCTGCTCCGTCATCCGCTCCTGAACCTGAAGGCGCCGGGCGTAGACCTCGACCAGGCGGGCAACTTTGGACAACCCGACGATCTTGCCACTCGGGATGTAGGCGACGTGCACCTTGCCGAAAAACGGCAGCATGTGGTGCTCGCACAGCGAATACATCTCGATGTCCTTGACGAGCACCATGTTCTGGTGGGCTTCCTCGAAAAGTGCGCCGTTGATGATGTCTTTCGCGGACTGCCCGTACCCGTGGGTAAGGAACGTCAGAGACTTCGCGACGCGCTCAGGCGTGCGCTTGAGCCCCTCGCGTTCGGGGTCGTCGCCGAGCCGCCGGATCATCTCCGCAACGAGTTCCTCGAACGCAACGCCGGAAAGGTCCCTACTCACCCGAATACTCCACGTAGTGGCGGGGGGTCTCCCAGAGCGTGAGCTTCGCGAGCGCGACACCCTCGGGCAGGCGGTCGACGAGCCGACCCCAGATGGCGACGACGATGTTTTCAGCGGAGGCGATCAAACCGTCCATCCAAGGCACGTCGAGATTCACGTTCTTGTGGTCCATCTCATCCACGACACGGGATTGCACCACTGACTTCAAGTCCTTGAAGTCCATCACGAAACCGGTGTCCCGGTCCATCTCCCCTTCCACCGAAACGTAGAGCCGATAGTCGTGTCCGTGCCAATTGGGATTTGCGCACGCCCCGAACACCTCCTGGTTGCGCTCATCACTCCACTCGGGATTGAACACGCGGTGAGCCGCGCTGAAGTGGACTTCTCTGGTGATGCGCACCAGGGGCATCGATTTCCTCGGTTCTCGATGGCTGTTGAAGAAGTAGCGTGACCCACGGCACTTCCTCGACCACCCTCATGGACGCTCAGGAGCTAAGATATGGACGCTCAAGAGCTAATTAACCTACATAGGAGTGTTCACAACGGGGAGCGGCAGTCCTAACCGGTGGCACCATACTGTTGCCGATTCCACCGTGCCAAGACATCCTACCCACCTACACGCGGGCGTCAGATCCAGGAGGATCGATGACATGGTTGAGGGCGGGTGTCGGCGGGGCGAGCTTGGCACTCATTTTTGCGGCCTCCGGTGCCGCACAGGTGACCCCCTTCGCGGAGCGGGTCTTCAACGAGCAGGTTCTCCGGCCTTCCGGGCAGCCCGTCATCCCCCTTTACGAGGGGTACTACCAGAATCCGGACGGTACCTACGAGATCTGCTTCGGGTTCTTCAACCTCAACACCGAAGTAGACGTCGACATCCCCCTCGGTCCGAACAACGTGATCGAGCCCGCCGAGTTCGACGGCATGCAGCCGACACATTTCGATCGGGTGCCCGCCGCGAATTACCGTCGATATTTCTGCGTCTTTACGGTCAACGTGCCCACGGATTTTGGACAGCGGGAAGTGCGGTGGACGCTCAACGCCGACGGCGAGGCGATCACGACGCCGGGTAAGGTTCTTCCGAGCTACGTGCTCGACGAACCGGACTCGGGGGGCCGCGGCATCATCGCGCCCGTGCTACGGTTCGAAGCGGGCGGTCCCGAATTCAAGGGCCGCACTGGATTTACGGGGCAGACGCTTACCGTGGCGGCCGGTGATGCCCTGAACCTCTCCGTTCTGGTAGACCACCCGGGTGAGCGGAGTTGGGTGGCTTGGAAGCTGCATCAAGGCCCCGGCCAAGTAACGTTCGGAGCGTCCGAACAGTGGGTTCCCCGGGCCGATGGCATCGCCACGACCACGGCCCGATTCGGTGAACCCGGAGAGTACTTGATTCGTGTACAAGCGATCGACAGTCCGACCAGCTCATTCGAGTTCCATTGTTGTTGGACGAATGGATACATACCGGTTACGGTTGTTCCGTAATCCCGCCGGCACAGGAAGGAGAGAGTCATGAGAGGCGACCGTTCAGTACAACCCTCCCAGTCAACGCGCCGACAAGGTCTCGGCTCCCTGATCGCGACATGCGCGATCCCGCTGTTGATCTCGGCTGCACTTTCGACGACGTCCGTGAGAGCCCAGGAGGTCACGTTCACGAGAGACGTGGCGCCGATCCTGTTTGAAAATTGCGTCGAATGCCACCGCCCCGGCTCATTTGCGCCCATGTCGTTGCTCACTTACGAGAACGCCCGCCGATACGCGCCGAGGATGAAGACCAAAGTACAGACGCGGCAGATGCCGCCTTGGCACCTCGACCGGACAGTGGGCATCCAAGTCTACGACAACGACGTCTCCCTGACCGACGAAGAAATCTCGACCATCGTCCGCTGGGCCGACGCCGGCGCGCCGAAAGGTGATGACCGAGACATGCCGCCGGCCCCTCGACTCACCGAGGGGGGCGCCTGGCAACTCGAGGAGCAGATGGGGCGCCCACCGGACGTGATCGTGAGTTCCGCGGCGTACGACGTGCTCGCCAACGGACAGGACCAGTGGTGGGGCCCGACCCAGAGATTCGAGGGGCTCGATGAAGAGCGCTGGATCAAGGGCTACGAGTTCAAGCCCGCTTATCCGAACGGACTCAGGGTCGTGCATCACGGTCACGCCAACTTACGGTTCGCGGACCAAACGCTCGGAATCGCACACTACGGCGTCGGGAAGCGGTATGAGACGTTCCCTGACGGTACCGGGATGCTGCTCCCGGCCGGCGAGGCAGAGGTGAACTGGAACCTCCACTACTTCCCGGTAGGAGAGCGCGTGGACGGCGACGTCGTCGATGTCGGACTCTGGTTTTACCCGGAGGGTGAGGAGCCCGAGATCGAGACGCGGGGCGAGGTCCTCATGAGGGTCGACCGGATGAACGGCATGCCTCGCGGCGGCGACATCCTGATTCCGCCTTATGGGCAGCAGGTGCTCCAAGGAGTACACGTGCTCCGGCGGCCCACGCTGATCAGCAGCTTCCGTCCCCACATGCACATGCGGGGCAAAGAAATGTCCATGGAGGCCATCTACCCGGACGGCCGCAGAGAGATGCTCGGGAAAGTGTCCGACTATCGACACATCTGGCAGCTCTCGTACCAGTTCGAGGAAGACGCCAAACCGTTGCTCCCCGCCGGAACCATGCTCCTGTTCACGTCCGTGTTCGACAACAGCGAGGAGAACCCGCTCAATCCCGACCCCAACCAGTGGGTCGTGTTCGGGCGACGGGGCGTCGACGAGATGTCGCACATGTGGGTTGGGGTCACCAACCTGGAGCAGGAGGAGTACGACCGGATGATGGCGGAGAGGCAGGAGCGCGAGAGGCGCATCGCGGCGCGGGATCAAGACGACGACCAATAGGGCAGTAGACATATGGGGCCGCCGGACTATGGGGCGGCACAAACTTCGAACAGGGGCCGGGCCATGAGTCGCCGTTTACGGACACCTGACCTGGCCGCATGCGCCCCAGCAACGCTGGCGACGTTCGCTTTGGCCAGCATGATCCTCGCGCCTGCACACGCCACACCCCTACACGCACTAGCCCAAGCCGGGCAGGCCCGTCAAGCCTCATACGCAGCGGATCAAGCTGACACAGGGGCCGCGGTCTACCGAACATCGTGCTCGGCGTGTCATCTTCCGAATCTCGCCGGCTCGTTCGAGGCGCCGGAGCTCGCGGGACCCACCTTCCGCAACACATGGGGAGCACGGTCCGTGTCGGATCTGCTCGAGTTGACACGTGAGACGATGCCCACCGGAACCGCCGGCTCACTGGCTGACGCGCAGTATGTGGCCGTCGTGGCTTTCATACTCCGTGAGAACGGCGTGGCTCCTACGCCTGCTCGACTCAGTCTTTCTTCTTCGGGTCGCGTGATCGGCGCCACAGCCAACGCAGCAGCCGCTTCCGCACCTGGCGGGGCCAACGACGCGCTCCGTCCTCCAGTTCCCGGTCGCGTGGGCACCGGGCCCACACCAGGGACTCGCAATGCCACCCCGGAAGTCGCAACCATCACGGAAACGGCGACCGGGGTCACGCGCACCTACCGACCTGCTCGGAATTTCACCTCCGTCTCCAACGCAGATCTCGTGAATCCCCCGGACGGAGATTGGCTGCACTGGCGGGGCACACCCGGCGCTCAGGGGTACAGCCCACTCGCTCAGATCAACTCGGAGAACGTCCGCCGCCTGAGTCTGGCCTGGGTGTGGGGAATGGAGTCGGGAACGAGCCAACCGTCGTTCCTCGTGCGCGACGGGGTGATCTTCCTCCCGAATCAGGCGAACGTGATCCAGGCGCTCGACGCCACCGACGGCACGCTGCTCTGGGAGTACCGGCGGACTTTTCCTGAAGGCGCCGGGATCGGCAGGGGACACCTGCGAAGCCTCTCCATGTGGGAGGATCTCATTTTCGTGGCGACGCTGGACGCCAGCCTCGTGGCGCTCGACGCACGAACCGGGACCGTACGATGGGAAACCGTCATCGCGGATCCGTCCCTCGGCTATGGAAACAGCTCAGGCCCGATCGTGGCCGACGGCAAAGTCATCAACGGCATCAGCGGTTGCACTCGCTTGAACGAGGAGAGCTGCTTCATCACCGCACACGACGCGCGTACGGGCCGCGAGCTCTGGCGCACGTTCACAATCGCGCGCCCCGGTGAGCCGGGCGGCGACACTTGGGGCGATCTGTCCTTCGAGCAGCGCGGTGGAGCCGACGTGTGGATCCCAGGAAGCTGGGATCCGGATCTGGGACTCGTCTACTTCGGTACGGCCCAGGCCAAACCGTGGGTGGCCGCGAGCCGGGGGCTCTCCACCGCCGACTCGACACTGTACGCCAACTCGACGCTCGCCTTGGATGTGGACGACGGCCACATCGTCTGGTACCGGCAGCACGTGCCGGGCGAGACACTCGACATGGACGAGGCATTCGAGCAGGTCCTGGTCGACGTGGACGGACAGCCGCTCCACCTCTCGATCGGCAAGAGCGGCATCCTTTGGAAGCTCGATCGACGAGACGGCCGGTTCCTGGGGCTCACGGAGACCGTCTACCAAAACGTCTTCTCGGTGGTCGACCGGGAGACAGGCGCCGTGCAGTACCGCGAGGATATCCAGGAAGCCAGGATCGGCGACTGGATGTCCGTGTGTCCCTCCACGGCGGGCGGCCACAACTGGCAGTCCACCGCGTACTATCCGGGGACAGGGCTGCTGGTCGCTCCGCTGAGTCAGAGCTGTATGGAGATGTCCGGCAGGGAGGTGGTTCTGGACCCGGGGCGCGGGGGGTCGGGGGCCGACCGCATGTGGTTCCCGATGCCTGGCACGGAGGAACGCTTCGGAAAGCTCGCGGCCTACGATGTCCGCACCCTCGACGAGGTCTGGAGCGTCGAGCAGGAGGCACCGCTCCTCACGGGTGTGCTCACGACTGCGGGCGGGCTGGCCTTCGTCGGGGACTACGACCGGTGGGTCCGAGCGTACGACGTCGAGACAGGTGAAAACCTGTGGGAGAGTCGCCTAGCGAGTACCGTCATGGGCTTCCCCGTCACATTCGAAGTCGACGGTGTCCAATACTTCGGCATTCCCACTGGCAGAGGGGGCGGGAGTCCTTGGCGCATCGGAAACTTCCTCGCGCCCGAAATGATGAGCCCGGACGGGCACAACGCGCTCTACGTCTTTAAGCTCTCTGGGCCTTGAGCGACGGTCCGGAGACTGCCGGTAGTCCGGAGGCCCGCCGCGCCGCGGCCACAAGCGAGTTGGAAGACACCCTCAAGTGGGTGCTCAACGAAGATGTAAAACTCGGCGAGGAGCGCGGCGCTAGGCGAGCGTTCGAGGCCGCGCCCATATGATTTCGCGAGGCTTTACGGCAATCGCAACGCCACCAGCGACCCCGGCAGCCCCGGCCCCGACACGGCCGTAACGAGGTACTGCCTGCCCTCATGCATATACGTCATCGGCGCCGTATCCGTGGTGGCCGGTAGCTCGACGGTCCCAACCCGCTCCCCGGTACGTTTGTCCACGGCATGGAAACGGGGCTCACCCGCCCGCCCTTCCCCGTACATGAGCAAGCTCCGTGTAACCAGAGCCGTCGCGTGAGACGGCTGCCCCGTGTTGGGCAGATCGACGCCCTGCAAGGCGGGATGATCCCGGATCCGCTCCGGTGTGTCTCCGTTGGGAATCCACCAGAGGTGCTCACCGGTGTTCATGTCGATCGCCGTGATACGCCCGTACGGGGGCTTGAACATCGGCAGACCCTCAGGCCCCCGAAAACCGCCTGGCACGGGCGAGTGGTGCCAATTCACCACGTTGATGCCCGACTGACCGGTCATGACGAGATCTCGGTCGATGCCCGGAACGAGCACGAACGCCGCGCACGACTTCACCGAGGCGATGTACATGATGCCGGTCTCGGGGTCCATCGCCCCGCCGCCCGGAATGTTCGCCCCACCACCCTGGGACGGGCAGAAGACCGCACCCTTCTTCCCCTCCGCGTTCGTGGAGTGGAGGGGCGGATTCCACATGGGACCGAGCTGCCATTCGCTGGCAATCTCGAGCGCGAGCGACCGAAGCGCCGGCGTGAAGTCGATGAGATCGTCCTCGGTGAGCCCTTGCATCTCGAAAGCGGCCGGCTTGGTCGGATACGGCTGCGTCGGCGACGTCTGCTCGGTGGGCACGACGGTCTGCGGAACAGCCCGCTCCTCGATCGGCCAGATCGGCTCACCCGTCACGCGGTTGAACGCGTAGGTGAACGCCTGCTTCGAGTTCTGCACCAGGGCCGGGATCGACTCGCCGTCCACCGTGAGGTCCACCAGCGCCGGGGCCAGCGGGAAGTCGCGGTCCCAGATGTCGTGATGCACACCTTGGAAGTGCCAGAGCCGCTCACCCGTTCGGATGTCCAGCGCGATGATGCTGTTACCGAAGAGGTTGTCCCCTGGACGGAACCCGCCGAAGTAGTCGTTCGTGGGCGCGTCGGTCGTGACGTAGACGATGCCCCGCTCGAGGTCGGCCGACATGGGCGCCCACGCGTTGGCGTTGCCGCTCCACTCCCACGCGTCGCTCTCCCACGTCTCGTGGCCGAACTCGCCGGGCCTGGGGATCACGTTGAACCGCCAGAGGTGTTCGCCGGTCCGGGCGTCGAACGCCAGGATGTCGCCCGGCACGTTCTCTTGGCGGGTGTCGAGACGTCCCGTGAGGTTCGAGTTGCCGACCACCACCACCCCGTTCGCGACGATCGGTGGGGACGTGTTCGTGATGTAGCCGATCGTGTCCGGGATGCCGTAGTCCGGGTCGTAGGGGTGACCCAAAGCTTCGAGCAGATCAACCGTGCCGGTCGCGTCGAAGCCGTCGAGCGGTACGGGTGCACCGAACCCCTCGAGGGGCAAGCCGGTCTCGGCGTCCAGCGCGTGCAGGAAAAACGCGGGCGTGACCAAGTAGATCACACCCCGCCCGTCGATCTCGTAGTACGTCACGCCTTTCCCGTGGCTCTTACGCGACGAGCGATCCCACCTCGTGGTGTGCGGCTCGCGGAACATCCACAACACTTCACCGGTGGCGGGATCCAAAGCCGAGACCGTGCGACTTTGCCCGGCCACGGTAAACAGCCGTCCATCCGCGTAGATCGGAGTCGACCGGAGGATGTAGTCGGGGGACGGCCCGAAGTTGTCGCCCCGCCACAGCCAGGCTTGTTCGAGATCGTCGAAGTTGGAGGCGTCGATCTGATCGAGCGCCGAGTACCGCGTGCTCCACGCGTCGGCGCCCCAGTTGCGCCACTCACCCAAAGGCGTGCCGCGCTCTAGGGCTTGAGTGGCGCGATCCTGTGCCAGGGCACCACCGCCCTGAGCGTGGACCGAACTCGCGGACACCAGGAGCGAGACGAACGTCCCGAGCATGATCGCGACACCCGTGATCAACGAGGCAGTGGAGGAAACGGAATTTCGAACTGGGCTCATGATTGTTTCCCTTCTATTTCGGCATCGGCGGTCCAGGCGCTCCCGACCGGCGGCGTGGGTTGCGTAGGTCCAGGGGATCTGACCCTTCAATTCCCCATCCGCTCGCGAAGCTCCTCGAACCAATTCATGACCAGGATATAGCGGCCACCGTTGTCACCGCCGACCCCCGAGTTACGTAGCATCAGAAACCGCTCATCGTCAGGCCCGATGTCGCAGGTGTTCGTTCCGAAGTCGATAAGGTATCCGTCGGTGGAAAACAATGTCTCACTGCCCGGGACTCGGAAGGCCGAATCTGCGTCCACTTCAGCCGCCACGAATCCTCCCTCCGCATCGACGAAGAACAGCTCGCTGCCGTCGAGCGCCCAAAATGGATTCTCCCCCCCCTGCCCGCGAGACCATCACCCGCGTCGAGTCCACATCAGGGAAGGGTCTGACGTAGACTTCCTTCTGACCTGTCCGGTCGGACGAGTACGCGAGCCACCGCCCATTCGGGGATAGGACCGGGGACTGTTCCGAGAACTCGGGGTCCGCAACCAACGGTATCGCGACGCTGCCCATGCGAGTCCTAGCGCGATGGGAAGCAGTACAGGAATCCGCCAAGCCCGATTCGTCACCATTACGACCTCCTTGCCGTGGGCCGGGGTGGTCACCCGGTCGTAGCCGGTCGGCGCGCACCTCTTGGCCACGCCCCGCGACGATTAGCTGGACGGCTCCTCGACAACATGCGTGCCGGCGATGTACCCATGGACGTGCCCCTTGCCCAGCCCATGCTTGTTGAATCCCCCCACGGCCTCGCCTCCCGCGTAGAGACCTGCGATGACCTGGCCCTGCATGTCCACGACCTGCTGCCGGCCGTTGACCCGCAGGCCGCCATAGGAGTCGTGCCAAACCACCATGATCGAGAGCGCGTAGAAGGGTGGTCTCTCGATGCGACTCAGGGGGGCGTCCACCTCGCGCTCGAATTCAGGATCGGCGCCCTCGTCCGCGTAGCGGTTCCAAGTGGCAACGGTCTCGGCCAGGTAGCTCAGCGGCACCCGCTGGAACTCATGGCCCGCGTAAATTTGTTCTGCCAAATCCTCTATAGTATCGGCTTGGAAGAAGTAGCCGTTGTCGGACACATAGGGGTAGCGCAGCTCCCACCCGTTACGCTCGACCGCATTCTGATCGAAGACCGCCCAAAGCGGCCCTGAGTAGTAGTCCGGAGCTTCGGACCCCTCATTCATCGCCAGAGCGGCATCGAGCCCGTGGTCGTAGTTGTACATCTCCCGGACCCACTCTTTGCGGCAGTTACGCCAGTCGAGCGGCGTGTGCGCCAGTCCCCGCCCCGGAGCCCCACCGTCGCCCGGATACGCGCTCGGACCGGGGCGTCGGGGAAGACGGACCTCGTTGAAGAAACGCTTCCCGACTTGGTTCACCGCGATGAACTCTTCGAAGCCCGAGTTGCCGACATTAAAACCGGCGGAGCCGCGGTGACCGAACGTCGGGTGTCCGGGCATCATGCCGGTGTACGCATCGCGCGTGCCGAGGCGCGTCGAGATGTGGAACGTGGTGAAGTACGAGAGGTTTTGCTGCATCCCCGCCAGGTTGGCGCCGACTCTCAGGCCCGCAACGAGCGCTGATGCGTCCTGTCCCCCAGGGCCTAGCAAGGCCTGACCGCTGGTCGAGAAGGCGGGCTCCCGCAAAGCCGGGTAGAACATGCTACGAACCTCGGGATTTGCCGCGTGCCCGCCGCTGGCGAGGATGACGGCTTGGCGGGCCCTGATCCTCACGGTTTCCCGCTGCTCGTCGATATTGCCGTTTTGCCAAAAGCTCTGTAGGCGCTCGCCGGTGTCGGGGTGCGTACGCGGCGAATAGTTCGCCGTGATTCCTTGAACCCTGCCCTCGAAGGGTTCCTCCCGCACGATCTCGTCGAAACGGCGGTGGAGCATGAACTGGACGCCCTTCTCCCGGGCCGAGAACTCCAGCGACCGGGAGAGCGCCGCGCCGTTGCTCACGGCGTTGGGTCCGACCATGCGGCGCGCGTTGCCCATCTGTGTGGGTGCGAACGCACTCGAGCGCTCGCGATCAGCGACGCCCGCGTCCTCCGCTGTGACCGTTCCCGCCTTGATGTCCGTCTTGTCGCCCAGCATGAGGAAGGTGGTCGCCAACCGCGCACGCGACAAACCTCCGCCGCCATGGGTGCCGGCGACCCTCGAGAACCGGACGTAATTGTCGATCAGGAATTGCCGGGTCGCCGGACAGTTCTCGGCCCACGCACGCGCCATCTCCCGCTCATTGTACCGGTAGGGGTTCTGACCTTTGGGGTCGATCACCGACCAGTCGGTGATATCCGTGAAGAGGAGCTCGATACTGTCATCCATCTCCTCGGAGGACTCAGTAGGAGCGACCGTGATGAACCCCTCCTGGTCGCTCTCGCCGTTGATGTCTCTCTCCTGGACCGGATCACCTCCGCCGAGCGACATCCGACCCGCGCTGTGCAGCATCCGGCCGCCGAGGTCGAAATTCTGATCGACCACCAGCACGCTGGCCCCCAAATCCCTCGCGCGGATGGCTGCGGTCAGGCCTGCACACCCGCCTCCTGCGATGACGACATCTGCTTCGTAATCCCAGGCAGTCTGTTGGGATCCGTTGTCCGTGGCCTCGGCCTTCGGGACTTCAGCTCGGGCCTCGCCTGAATCCAAAAGAGCGCCGCCCGCACCGAGTCCTGCGGCCACTCCCGTCTTGACGAAGTCTCGCCGGTTCAGACCCTTCTCGTCCTGGGTCTTCAGCTCGTTGCCCGGATGGTCCTCTTTTGTTGCCACGCCTGATCCTCTCCGCGATGCCCGCCATCGAGAACCGTGCTCGCTGCCGACGGACTACGAGCCTGCAGAAACGACACCGGAACCAGACCTGACCGATTCAGAAGAGGATCCAAGGTTCGTGACGATTCACCACCGTAGCGGGGGACGCGGTGGTCCTGCAAGCGGCTCCGAACTGTAGCGCCGGCAATTCCGCGATCACGATCGACAATGCACCGCTCGACCACGAAGCCTACAAGGGTAGATCCACAGCCCGACCCGTCTGCGCGCTGCGATGCACGGCCTCCGAGAACGCCATGTAATCGACACCGATCTCGAGCGACTCCGTCGTGTTGTCGGCGTCACCCCGAATCGTGTTGACGAACCGCTCCTCCACACCCACACGGGGAACGCCGGGTTCGCGCGGAGGAGCTGGAATTTCACTGAGCTCAGAGTCGCCCAGGCGTCCACCGAGGATGCGCCGGCCGGCAACCTGGATGGTTCCTTCGCTGCCGAAAAGCCAAGTCCGGTTCCCACCCGCTAGCGCCGTTGTCGTGCTCACCCTCATTTGAACCTGTGCCCCGTTGGCGACCTCGTATAGAACATCCATGTGGTCCACCCCGCCCTTCGAAACCATCTCTCCGTCCGCAGCCCGTCGGAAGGGCGCGTGCACCTTGGTCATCGCCATGACCCGTGTTGCCCGCCCCAACAGCGGACTCATGCTTTCATAGGCCGCGCCAAGGCCCAACGGGATGTTGAAGCCGTTGAGGTCCGGATCCATGCGCCAGTGCATGTCGGCTCCGGGCTCGACGAATCCGCGTCGTCGGTCGGGAGAAGCACCTGCTGAGGCATCGCCGCCGAGCCTACGGATCTCGGCGGAGAGCAGCTCACCGAGATATCCATCGTCGATCAGTCGTTTCAGAGCGGCTTGGACCGGATTCACAACGAGTTGGCACACCAAGTCCGGGTGACGAAGCGCCGCGTAAAGCATATCCCTGGCCTCGCGTGCGTTCATGGCCATGCGAGACTGGCAGAGCACGTGTTTGCCCGCTTCCAGCGCCTCCAACGTCACGGTGCTGTGCATGTAGGGCGGCGTGCCGATCATGACGGCGTCAACGCTCTCGTCCTCCAGCAGCTCCCTCCAGTTTGCATAAGCCGTCGGAATGTCGAACGCCTCAGCAACTCTTTGACTGGAGGCCAGGCTACGATTCGCCACTGCGACGACCTCGCACCCCGCGATCCGTCGAAAGTTCGGGAGCTGGGCCCTTTGCACGACACCGCCCGCGCCCACGAGGCCGACACGAACAATGGCCTGTGCGGGCGACGTCGTCCTCATCTCGTGCTCGCCGCCGACGCTCTCGGCACTCAAACCCTTGGCCGTCAATCCAGCCGCCAGCGGAAGCGCCCCAACGCCGAGAAACTCGCGACGGTTCAATCCGGTGCTCCGGTGCCTTTCAGGTCCTTGCTTCATTCGTCTTCCTCCAATCGCGCCCGGGGATTCCTGTCTCAGGATATCCGCTGAGACTCCGGCCAGCCACCGCGGCCACGTAGCCCCGTCCGGAGCCTTGACCGCCCAAAGACTCCCGCGTACGGTTGCCCTCCCCCACGCAAGCCCGTCCAAAGGAGGAATCATGTCGACCCGGACCCGGAAGCCGAGTTTCGTCACGTGGATGTTCACTGTCGCGGCCCTGTCGGCGGCGCTGGCCCTCATGGTTCCCGCGGGAGCAACGGCGCAGTCGGGCCCCAGCCCCTACCGACTGGTGGACGACTGGGCCAAGCTGCCCGACGGAAGACCGATGGGCGCGGTCGGCAAGGTCACGATGGACCCGG
The DNA here is from genome assembly GCA_029941275.1 of Longimicrobiales bacterium. Taxonomy (GTDB): domain Bacteria; phylum Gemmatimonadota; class Gemmatimonadetes; order Longimicrobiales; family Gaopeijiaceae; genus UBA822. The sequence goes on from JAPYQK010000058.1 coordinate 13,402, forward strand.
ACGGAGATCACTTGTGGGCCGTGGTCCGTTGCATCGCCCGCGGATTCGATGTTACACCCAGCCGGTTCGGCAACGAATGTGTGGATTCCGACCTGGATCCGGTCATCAAGTTCGACCTCGACGGGAACGTCGTGGAGAGCTTCGGTGGCGGGTTGTTCATCTGGCCGCACGGCATCGATGTCGACCCTGATGGTAACGTCTGGGTTACCGACGCCGTGGGCTCGGGCAACATCCCCGACGGTGACCAGCGTGGGCACCTCGTCTACAAATTCAGCCCCACGGGTGAGGTGCTGCTGCGCCTCGGCACACCGGGCAGGGCGGGCAGCGGTCGGACCAGCTTCAACTCCCCGTCCGACGTGGTCGCTGCAGACGACGGCAACATATTCATCGCAGACGGCCACAACGCCAACGGAAACAACCGCGTCATGAAGTTCACGAGCGACGGTGAGTACATCATGGAGTGGGGCCAGACCGGATACGCGCCCGGAGAATTCCGTGCTCTGCACGCAATAGAGATGGACCTTACGGGACGGATCTTCGTCGGAGACCGAAGCAACAACCGAGTCCAAATCTTCGATCAGGAAGGAACGCACCTGGCCACGTGGACTCAGTTCGGGCGGCCGAGTGGAATCGCGTTCGACGCGAACGGTCAGATCTATGTGGCCGATTCGGAGTCGGACCTAGTGGAGAATCCGGGCTGGGAGATGGGGATCCGGATCGGAGACGCCGAGACGGGCTGGGT
>JAPYQK010000059.1 GCA_029941275.1 Longimicrobiales bacterium
CGGGGACGAGAGGGTCAGGCCAACGACCAGCATTGCGATAATCGAGCACAAAGGGGAGTTCGGCTTCTTCATCCGCCTATCTTTCTTGAGAGAGCCCATCTGTTTCGGGAGAGGTAAACACCGGGGAGGCACGTCAAAAAACCCTTCGCGCTCCCCTTCGGAGACACATGGACGCCCCATCTTGTTGGGATTTGTGGTTCATTGGATGCGGAGAAATCGAGGCTGAGAACGAGTGTCGGGCACCGCGGCGTCGCCTATCAGGCCGCTTAAGGGCCAAACGCGGTCGCCGCTGTCGATTCAGCCTGCCCGGGGTGAACGGGACAAGCACACGAGCCGCACACCGCCCGATGCCGCAAATGCCCACTCCAAAACAATGAGATCGCGACCAAGAGCCCACCGATGGGAGACATCAGAGCTTCCGGTAGCGTGCCCAACCACCCGGCAAGTGCGGCCGACCAGATGGCGAATCCCAGCCCGGCCACCACCCAAACCACCCACCGGCCGTGCAGCCGCCATGAAGTGGCTAGCGTGACCCCAGCCAACAAAGCGGAAATCGCAAGAAACCACACCTCCCAAGAGTGGGTTGCCGCGAAGAAAGGAAGGGTCGAAGCAAGAATCGGCATCATCAGGCAGTGGACTGCACAGATCGCTGGCAGGATGCCGGCCCAACCCAGCGCCACACCCTCATCAGGGGGGGTGGTCGACTCGACGCCGTCCTTCCAAATCGTTCCTGCTTCCACGTTTCTCGACCTGTGTGGGAGGGACACACTTGGACCTACGTACTCCCGGATTTACCTACTCCCGGGGGCAACACTTCCTGCTAGGATCTCAACGTCTTGATAATGACCAAATGATAACCGATTATCAAGAGTGCTGGGTCACTCCGGTGCCAGCGTGTTCGAACCTCGACGCTTCCGAGCGAACGTCGGGCAATCCGAGCAAGGACTCGATCTCTTGGAACGGGACACCAAGCAACGACGAGCGATACGCGACATCTTCGCTCGCGAGCACAGACCGTTGAGTACGGAGGAAGTGCTAACGGCAGGCCGCGCGTTCGTGCCGTCCCTCGGGATCGCTACTGTGTATCGCACCATCAACTCCCTGGCGCATGAAGGGTGGATCCACTCCGTTGAGCTACCCGGCGAGCCGATCCGTTACGAACGATGCGGGAAACCCCATCACCACCACTTCATCTGTCGTGGCTGTGGGTTGGCGTTCGACGTCGCCGCATGTCCGGAGGACGTTGAACGGCTCGCACCGCCAGGCTTCGTGGTCGATGCGCACGAATTGGTACTCTACGGGCGCTGTCCGGGGTGCCACCAAGCATGAGAGATCGGGGCTTGGACCACTTGGTCTACGCCACCCCAGACCTTGACGCCTCCGTGCGGGAGCTTGCCGCACGACTAGGGACAACTCCCGTCCCGGGTGGAGCGCACCCTGGATGGGGTACCCGGAACGCACTGGTCGGCCTAGGGACCGGCGTGTATTTGGAGATCGTCGGTCCCGACCCTACCCAACCCGACCCGGATCAAGCCAGACCCTTCCTCATCGACGAACTCACGGACGCGCGGCTCGTGACGTGGGCGTACCGACACCCCGACCCAGAGTCCATTCGGGACGCGCTCGAACTCATATCCCGGGGCACCGATGAAGCCGTCGAGCTCGGCAAGGTGCGCGCTATGAGCCGGGCCCGACCAGACGGCGATACCCTCCACTGGCGCTTGAGCGATCCGATGGCTTTGCCGGCGAACGGTATCGTACCGTTCGTCATCGATTGGGGGACGACGCCTCACCCCTCGACCACGCTTCCAGTCGAGTGCGAGTTCCTCGAATTGTTGGTGGTCCACCCCGCGGCCGAAAGGCTGAGGCCCGCCCTGGACCTTCTTCGTCCGCTACGGGAGGAACCGCAAGCCGACCTTCTGCTGAAAATGGCGTCCGAGCCCGGCATACAAGCGCGTATCGAGACACCGAACGGCGTCGTCGGGCTGTCATAGTCCCAGGGCCCAAGCGGCCGACGGCTTTCCGAGCCCTTGAACACAAAAGAGGCATGTGACCTCATCGAGGCGGCGTGTGCTACAAGTCAGGCACCGGTGGCCCCAAGTCAGGGCCGGAGAACCCCGTCGAGCTCCTCGATCGTCGCGTTGGACGGGCCGCGCTGCTCCTGGATTCCCGCAGCTACTTCCTCTGCCGCAGCCCAAGCCCGAAGAACGTTTCCTCCGGCGAGCTTTGCCAAGTCGGCCTCGCTCCATCCACGTCTAGAGAGTTCCACGAGAAGATCCGGAAACTTCGACACATCCTCGAGACCGTTGGGGGGCGGATCCGGCTCCATCCCGTCGTAGTCCGAGCCGAGGCCCACATGGTCGATGCCGGCTGTAGCCCGAACGTATTCGATGTGATCAGCCACATCGGAAAGCGAGGCCCAAGGAGGATCGCCCGGACCGTCGTACGTACGCAGAGCCTCCGACACGTGCCAAGGATAGAACACCACCATGACCACACCGCCGTTCTGCGGAAGCCGTCGGAGGACCTGATCCGGCACGTTCCTTCGATGGTCAGTGACACCCTGCGCCCCGGAGTGTGAGAAGATCACGGGCGCTTCGGTAACGTCGAGAACGTCGTTCATCGTCTCGGTGGACGTGTGGGACAAGTCCACCAACATGCCGAGGCGGTTCATCTCGCGGACCACCTCTCTGCCGAATTCAGTCAGCCCCCCGTGCTCGGGATCGTCCGTGGCTGAATCAGCCCAATCCGTGTTGCCCCCATGGGTGAGGGTCATATACCGTACGCCCAAGTCGTAGAAGGCCCGGAGCGCGCCCAGCGAGTTCTCGATCGCGTGGCCCCCTTCCATTCCAAGAACGGACCCGATCCGGCCCGATAGGAAGATCCGATCTACATCCGCGGTAGTGTACCCTTGTTCGAATACGTCGGGATACGCGCGGATGACTTGGCGGGCGATGTCGATCTGCTCGAGTTGAACCCTGGCGGCCCCTACCTCCACCGACTCCATGTCGACGTATACCGACCAGAATTGTGCGCCGACCATCCCGGCCCGGAGGCGAGCGATATCGGTATGGCCCGCCGTGGTCCTTCGTAGATCGTACGCCTGCACGCTATGGGGCACACCATCCTGTTCTCGGATGGCCCACGGAAGATCGTTGTGCCCATCAAAGAGCGGGGTCTCGGATAGGACCCGTCGGACCTTGTCCATGTGCTCGTCCTGCTGAGCACATGCCGCGCTGACGACCATCAGGGACAGGACGAGGGCGAGACCGACGCCTTGGGTACGCCGGTTCATGAAGCACCTTGGCGTCGAGCGTTCCCGGTGACGAACAGTTCAAGGGTGATGGTCGCCATCTCGCGTCGAGAACTCCCACACCGCAGGGATCACATGGTGATAGAAATTTCGAGAGGCCGGAACCGCTCGGGTCCCGGCCTCTCGAAGTACGTACCAGGAGGGAATTATTGAAGCCCAAGGACACATAAGGTGGCCTCCTCTCGAATTCCGCCTTCCCCTTTCAGGGCGTGACGTCGGACGAAAGAGTCGGTCCCGGCTTCACGGGTGTTGGCTCAATAAACGAGCCCCCCAGTACGCTTCACCAATATAGAGCGCCGTCTCCGGGCCTGTCCAGCGATCTCGCGGGCCGGTTCAACGATCTCGCTGGCCGCATCGAACGATCCCTCGGGCGTGTCCCGAGCTCACCGTGGCAAAAGGGAGGACGGCGGCCCCCCGGAAGCGCCTACTCTCGGAAGGACCGTAGCAGGTTGAGATTGGCCAGATCGGCCACAACCGGATCGTCTTCTTTGGGCGTCTCGAGGATCTTGGGCACTCCTGTGAACCGCTCATCCCTCATGAGACGCCGGAAAGGATCCTCTCCCAACGTGCCTCGGCCGATGTGCTCATGGCGATCCCGCTTCGATCCGAGATCTCCTTTGGAGTCATTCACGTGAAAGAGGCGAAGCCGGTCGAGCCCCAACACGTCGCCGAATCGCTGAAATACGCCGCCGTAGTCCCGCACTAGATCGTAACCGCCAGCGTACGCGTGGCAGGTGTCGAAGCAGAAGCCGACGCGCGGGAGGACACCTGGGCCGAGCCGGGCGGTGATGGCGGCAAGATTCTCGAACGTCCCCCCGACCGAGGTGCCAGAGCCGGCCGTAAGCTCTAGCAACACCATAGGACCCTCCTTCACCTCCGTCAGGGCTCGCTCCACCCCGTCGGCGTTTCGAGCAATCCCGCTCGTCAGGTCCCCATCGGTCGCATTACCGGGATGGCTTACCACAAAATCGAGCCCGAGCGACGCTGCCCGGCCCACTTCCCCTGTGAAACACCTGAGGGACCGCTCCCAAAGGGCCGGATCCGGCGACGACAGGTTGATCAAATAGGAGTCGTGAACCACCGCTGAAGTAATTCGGGCACGCTTCCGCTCCGATTGGAAGGCCTCACGAGTCTCCGGGGAGATATCCGGCTCCGCCCAACGACTCGGCTGCTTCGTGAAGAGCTGCAAAACGGCCGCCTCGATGTCCTCGGCCCGAGCCGGCGCGTACTGCACACCACCCGCCGATGATACGTGCGCACCGAGCTCATCACGCTCCCGCGGCTGCGTCTCCTCTAGGTCCGAACCCATCTGTTCTCCTATCATCGCCTCACGGTCATTGTTTCCCTTCGGTGCGCATTTTTTGCCGATTTTGGAGAAAGATTATCCGCCAATAACGTACGAACGGAAGTGCGTCGCCCGCCCTGCCTTTACGCTAAGTGGTGTACATCAACACATTAGACAAGAGATCTCAAAAAACGCTATAGGATGCCCAAAACGGCACGAGACTTGTCATAAGAAGGGCGTCACTAGCGAACACCTACTTCTCGATCGAAAGGCCTCATCGACATGAGAACACGCATACACGCAGATGGATTCCTAGACATCTCCGACCGCCGGCGAGTCCGCGCACCCGGAAATTACAGGGTACGTGTAGACCCCGCTCCGGACGGGGAGGCTCTTGCCTTCCTTCTCTCGCACACCTTTCCCGGACACCGGAAAGTCGTTCGATCAATGACGGTCACCGACCTTAAGCAAATTCAGCTTGCGATGTGGGCAGACTCCGTGAACGAACGGATGAATCTGGTGGACCGAACTTGGCGCCGCATCACTGAGCCGATTGTTCCGGGCACTGCCTCTGCCCGGCCAAAGTCGGTCCAAGTGGTCCGTTACGGCACCTCCTGGGCGTACCCGCTGCGGTTGCGAAAAAAGAACTCGGGAAAAAGTTGCAGCACATCAATTTGAAGAGCGCCTGAGTAAGGCGAATCTGTAAGGCTTCAAACCCGGCGCGTTGGCCGTGTCATCTCACAACTTTCTGCCCTCGAGGCAAGGGCTGCTTAGTTGGGGGTGGTCGGTTCGGCGCGTCGGGTCTTTTTCTTACCACGCATAAGCAGAGGGGCGAGACGCCGCCTGCCGTGACTTGCGGCCCCCTCTGACGCAGGACTTCAACTCCCGGGCAGTCCCGGCTCGGTCATGGCCCTGACGTCGAGCGCCTCGTCGACCTCTTCGGGTTTGAGTAACCCCCTCTCTTCGACGACATCCCGAACCGAACGGCCCTCCTGAGCGGCCGCTTTGGCGATCCGACTGGCCTCGTCGTACCCGATATAGGTATTGAGGGCCGTCGCGATCGACGGATTCTTCTCGAGAAGCTCCCGCGCACGCGGCTCGTTGGCCTCGATTCCGCTCACGCACCGGTCCGCGAACGTCCGAGCCACATTGGCGAGCAACGTGATTGACTCGAGCAGGGCCTGAGCGAGTACGGGCATCATCACGTTCAGTTCGAAATTCCCTCGTTGCCCGGCGATGGTCACGGTGGTGTGATTTCCCATCACGCGTGCCGCCACCATCATCATGGCCTCGGACATCACGGGATTCACTTTCCCCGGCATGATCGAGCTCCCGGGCTGAACCGCCGGAATGAGGATCTCGGAAATCCCCGAGGTCGGTCCGCTCGCGAGCCATCGAACATCGTCGGCGATCTTGAAGAAGCTTGCGGCAACCGTGTTCAGCGCCCCGGCCGCATAAACCGCGGCGTCCTTGGCTGCCTGTGCTTCGAAGTGGTTCTCGGCCTCACGGAAGTCGAGGTCGAGCTCCTCGGAGACACGCCCGATCGTACGTGCGGCGAACTCGGGGTGTGTATTGATTCCGGTTCCCACGGCGGTCCCACCCAACGCCAGCTCGGCCAACTCCTCCGACGCACGACTTACGCGCTCGATCCCTTTGGTGATCTGGTGGGCGTATCCGCCAAACTGCTGGCCAAGTCGTACTGGCGTGGCATCCATCAGGTGGGTCCGGCCAGACTTCAAGACGTGATCGAAGGCCACTGCCTTCTCGGCAAGCGCGTCCCTGAGATGGGTGAGCGCCGGGATGAGCTCCCGCTCGATCGCCACCCGCGCCGCGATGTGGATGGCCGAGGGGATGACGTCATTGGATGACTGGCCGAAGTTGACGTGATCATTCGGGTGGACGGATCCGTCACCGTCGCCCAGCTGGTTGGCCCGATGCGCCACTACCTCGTTGACGTTCATGTTGGTCGAGGTGCCCGAGCCGGTCTGGTAGATGTCCAGAACGAACTCTTGATCCCACTTGCCGTCAGCCACCTCTCCGGCGGCTTCAACGACGGGTCCGGCGATGTCAGCGTCGAGGTGACCCAGTTCCTCGTTGGTGAGCGCTGCGGCCTTCTTGAGCAGGCCGAGCGCTTGAATGAAGCCTCGCCCAAAGCGCTGCCCACTGATGGGAAAGTTCTCGACCGCCCGCTGCGTCTGGGCGCCATACAACGCATCCGTGGGCACACGGACCTCGCCGAGCGAATCCGTTTCTATACGATAGCCGTCCGACATGGCCGCCTCGTTCGTTTTAGGTTGTCGATCTACCCGGCAATCCTACTACCGGGTTGGGTGCGTCGATACGGGCGGTGTACTACTTCCGGGGCGGACGGCTGGGTCGCATCTCGACCCGACTGACGTGGGCGTTATCCGGATACGAAAGAAGATGCAGCACCGCCGAAGCGACGTCGTCCGCCCCCAATGCCCAGGCCCGCCCCCCCTCGGGATAGTCCCCACCGAAACGTGTGTCTACGCTTCCGGGCATCACCATGCTCACACGGATGCCCGAGTGCCGTAAGTCGAGCATCATAGCTTCGGTCATGCCCACCAACCCGAACTTGCTCGCGTTATAGCCGCTACCTCCGGCGAAGGGGTTCCGGCCCGCGAGCGACCCGATGTTGATGATCCACCCCTCACTAGACTGGAGATGCGGCACCGCGGCCTTCGAACAACAGAACACACCTCGGAGGTTCGTATCGATTTGTGTCTGCCAATCCTCGACGGAGAGGTCCACGATGGAGCTGAGAATGCCCACACCAGCGTTGTTCACGAGAACATCCAGCCGGCCCAGGCCCGCCACCGCTTCCTCGATGAGCCGGGTGCATTCCTCTGGGCGCGAAACATCGGCCGTGACTCCAAAAACACGCCCGAGGAACGCATAGTCCAAGTCCTTCGCCACGCGCTCCACCTCGTCCGACGTCCGAGCACTGATCACCACGTCGGCCCCGGCAGCTGCGAGCGCCTCGGCCGTGGCTCGTCCAATGCCTCTGGTGGCGCCCGTTACCAGGGCTGCCTTCCCCGCTAGATCCATCTTCTTCGCTCCTTCCTGTCCGGGTCTCCGCCCCGCCTTGTCGTGGCTGTCAGCAGCGCAGCCACCCAGGTCCGGAACGCTACGGGACTAAGCGCTCTCAGACTCCGCCTGGGCGCTGTCGGCCTGGGCGCCGCTGTCGCCGTGGCCGCCCTCGGCGAGCCAACGCTCGGCTTCGAGTGCAGCCATACAACCGGTTCCAGCAGCTGTCACAGCCTGCTTGTAGAAGTCGTCCATCACGTCTCCGGCCGCGAACACCCCCGGAATGGATGTGGCCGTGCGCCAGGACGTCGCTGTCTCCACGAAACCGTTGTCCTTGAGCGCCACCTGTCCACCCAGGAAGCCGGTGTTGGGATCGTGCCCGATTGCGACGAACAGGCCACCGACCTCCAGTTCCCGCTCCTCACCGGTAACGGTGTCCTTGAGGCGAACCGCGGTGATCACGTCGTCTCCCAATACGTCGACCACGTTCTGATTCCACTCGAAACGAATCTTCTCCTCCGCGAACGCTCTGTCCCGCATGATATTGGACGCCCGCAACGTATCCCGCCGATGAACGACCACGACCTCTTTGGCGAACTTCGCCATATAGAGCGCGTCCTCCATTGCGGTGTCCCCACCACCGACGATCGCGATCACTTGGTTCCGGAAGTGGGGAAGCGCGCCGTCACAGACGGCACAAGCGGACACCCCTCCGCCGCTCTGGGCCAGACGTTCCTCGTTGTCCAATCCGATCCATTTGGCGTTGGCACCGGTGGCGATGATCACGGTGTCGCTCTCGATTTCCGTGCCGCCGCTGGTCGTCAGCAGGAATGGGCGGACCGAAAAATCGACTTCGGTCACATCCTCGGTAATCACACGCGTTTCGAAACGCACGGCCTGTTCCCTGAAGTCCGCCATCATCTGCATGCCGGTCACGCCCTCGGGGAAACCCGGGTAGTTCTCGACCTCGGTCGTGAACATGAGTTGCCCACCGGGAATCATGGTGCGGCTTCCGGCCCCCTCGATGACCAATGGGGAAAGATCGGCACGGGCCGCGTAAATAGCGGCGGTCCAGCCGGCCGGCCCTGACCCGATGATTACGATCTGTTCGTGTGTACGCTCAGCGATGGTTCGATCTTTTCTAAGTGATCAATTCTCGACCCGCCCGCAGGTGACGGGCTCTTCTCCACATACCAAATCCGCAGCGGTTCCCATTTCATCGACGGAGTCTGTGGCGTGGGCTGTGGCGCTCCAACGTTGGGGCCGATTTATGGATCGCGTCCCTTAGGATAACCCCGCTCCGAATGACATCCAACCGGGCGGCGTTCTCGGACAAGAGGCTCGACTGGAGACTCGGAGGGGCCCGCCCAAATCAGCCGTTCGAACCTTCGTAGAGCTCCGAGTGCCGGTAGCGCTCCAGACCCCGAATCGCCACCAGTTTTATACCGACGGCCAACGGTACCCCGATTAGCAATCCCACGAATCCGAAGAAGAATCCGCCCACGGAAAGTGCCATAACGATCCAGACCGGGTGGAGACCGACCGACTCCCCGACGATCCTCGGGCTGATCACGCCCCCTTCAAGGATCTGCACCGCCCCGTAAACCGCCGCGACCTTCACCAGCGAAACCGCCACAGTGCCACTGACAAGGGCGACGATTATTGCAGGAATGATGCTGAGCACGAGCCCCAGGAAAGGAACGAGCGCCATGACACCGGCAAGCCCTCCCAAGAGGAACGGGTAGGGGAATCGAACGACAAGCAGTAGCACGCTGGTCATGACGCCGAGAATGACGGCGACCGTCAGCTGGCCTCGCAGGTATCTCGATAGCAGCATGTCGTACTCACGAGCAAACTCGACGACCCCCGCTTCGCGGTCGCGCGGGAGGAGTTTTCGCGCCCAGGCGATGATCCGGTCGTAATCGCGCAGCAGGTAGAACGTGAGCACCGGCGTCAGGACCACGTATCCTACTACGGTCGCAGCGGAGCCGAGACCACGGCCCAGACCCAGCACACCCCGCCACGCGCCGCCGGCCAACTGCCCCCGGCGCTCTTCCAGGAACGTGATGACTTGGGCTGGATCGATATTCCTCAAATCAGGGATGAGCTCTTCGTCGAGGCCCGGCACGAGGAGCAGGCGGTCCCGGATGACGCTGAGCCATCCCCCCACGCGCTGGAGCAGCTCGGGGGCCGACTGGATGAGCTGATCGATCTGGCCGACGATTCCCGGAATCCCGTACATGACAGCCGCGGCACCGACACCAACGGCGGGCAACGCCAGCAGGAGGATGGCGGCCGGCCGCGCCACGCGGCGCGCCACCAGTGCATCCACCAAGGGGTCCAGCACATACGCGAGCCCGAAGCCGAGCACGAACGGAGCCAGCAGAAATCCGGTCGTAGCCAGGAGCCAGTACACCGTGAGGATCGCAGCCACGAACACGAGTCCGGTGTAGCCCCTCACGCCCCGGCAAGGAAGCAGAACCACAACCAGAAGCCAGAAGAGCAGGAACGGATTCAAGAGGCCCTGCACACTGAAGAGAAACAATCCGAACACGAGGAGCGCGACGACGACCTGGACGACCCGCCAGACTTGGAACCGCTCTTCCGTCACCCCCGCTCCTTCAGTCAAAACAGTGTGTTCGCTTTGCCCGACTTCAAGACGCCCGCCGCACGCACTACGACCTCGCGTGCGTTGTCGTACGTAACGGTCTCGATCGCCTCCTCAACCGGGAGCCAGCGACACTCGGTGATGCCCTCGGACACCTCGGGAACCGTGTCTCCATCCGGGGAGGCCATCAGAAAGTAATCGCAGAACTTGTGCACGAGATCGCCTTTGAGCCGGAAATACCAGTCGATCGTACCGAGGGACGGGCCTGCATCGACACGAGTCAGACCGGTCTCTTCGCGTACTTCCCGCAAAGCTGCCTCGAGGGAAGTCTCACCATTTTCGACGTGACCTTTTGGTAAGCCCCACTTGTCGTACGGATCACGAATCAGCAGGAAGTGAACGGTTCCCTGTACACGCCGAGCGACGACGCCGCCTGAACTATGTTCGATTCTCGCCTTGTTTTTGGTCACGTGGCGGCGATCTCGGTCAAAAAATCGAAAGACGCACGTACTTTCGTGGGTTGGCCTTGATATCCTCGATGAGAACGTTCAGCTCCTCGATGAGATTTTCGGTGCGGGCCGCTGTACTTCTCCAACAGCCTTTTAGGTAGCGGGCGGTACGCTGTCCTCCAGGGTGTATACCACCTCCTCCGAACCGCCGTCACCCGTGGGGATCATGCAAGTAACCTGCACGCGGCTGACACATCCGCTCGGATCCGATACCGAAACCTCCATCTCCAGTCCCTGCCCCGGCGAGACCAACCGGGTGCGAACCTTCTCGGACGGCTCCTCACTTCTGCGATGTGTCGGATTTCGGAAGAGGGTCTTAGTAGACTGACGCCCACTGTCGAGGGTACGGGTCACCTTGATCAACCTGAGCCAATCCGGCTGATAGCTCACCTGGTACTCGTACCCTTGCTGGTCCGCGCCCCTTCCCTCTCGATTGTGCCGCCCCATGTCACCTCCAAAAAGGTTTACGAAAAGCGAGAGATAAACGAATGTTTATCGGGCCGGGAATAATGTCAATGTTTTATTGTTACGGAGATGTAGAAAACCCTTTCCAGCACACACAAAACGGGTGATGTCAATCATCCTATTCCGTCAGATTAGAGCCGAATCGGGACCGGAATGAAGGTGATCAAAAATACCAAGATCGAGAATCCCACGACCGCCATCCGGCCCGCTCCCAACGGCACCTGCGGCTGCACAACCCTCGGGTGGGAGAGACGTCCGCGACTCAACACCAGAACCAAAACTGCCCACAACCACCAACCCCACCACAAGCGACCAGCCGGTACAAGGGCCACCAGAAACAGCACTGAGGCTACACGCTGTATCCGGCCCGAAAGCGCATAGAGGATGTGGCCTCCGTCCAGTTGGCCGAAGGGCAGGAGATTCAGGAAGGTTACGAAGAGACCAACCCACGCGGCAAAGGCGATGGGGTGCAGGAGGATGGGGCTCACTCCCAGCTGGGTAGGAAAGACCATATAGGCCATCGCGTGAACGAGAGGCCCCGATCCGATCGAGATGGGCTGACCACCGAACTCGACAACAAACGGGAGCCATTGGCTGGCCGATCCGGGAGCTACGGACGAGAGCGGGAGGCCCACGCCCAATAACACCAGGGACAGAATGAAGCTCGCCGCGGGGCCCGCCACGCCGATATCGAGCAGGCACGCACGCCGCACGATCGGCCCACGGATCCTTATGAAAGCACCTAACGTTCCGATGGCCGAGTAGTAGGCGGGAAAAGGAATGAAGTACGGCAGGCTCGCCCGGACACCGTGCCACTTTGCCGCGAAGAAGTGGCCCAGTTCGTGGGCCATGAGGATGACCATCAAAGTGACGGCAAAGGGTATCCCCAACGCCATCAGGCCCCAATCGATTCCCGTGGGCACGGGGAACCACACACCTACGACTTCGACGAAGTCGGTCGCCATGGGGTCCACACCTCTCAGGAGAGCGCCCGCCATGTGCGTGGTCACCAGCGTGGCCAGAAGTAAGAGACCGTGGACGAGCCATGGACGTGGAGCAGGCGTTTCGGCGGGTCTGGTAAGCACGACGGAAGCCTCTCCCCCCTCGTCGGCAAGGTACGTTTTGCCGCCCCATTCATCGAGCACTCGCCGGACGTCCGAATCTCGAGCGTCGAATCCCTCTTCGAGTTCGCCGACAACGATCTCGCTGCCCCCCACAAAGAACAGCCGATACCTCGACAATACCGTCAGCCACGCGCCAGAAGAACTCTTGACCCCCTCTGTTTCGCTCATTAACATTGGATCAATCTTGCCTCGTGTCCCGCATTCGTCCCTCGCAGGCCCCTCTAGTTCTTCAGGCGATTCCGCCGACGCGGAAACTCACCGCTCTTCCTCGCAGTTACAGGCGTTCCCCACCCCCGTGAGTTTACAGCTATCGACCCCTCGTGCCGGCTATCGAGCCGCGCGAAGGTAAGGCCCGGAGCAGTCCGTGGATATCGCGCAGTTGAGAATCAAGAGCCTTGGAGACCTCCACGATATGGCGGAGGAACTCAAGCTCTCCAACTACTCAGGGCTCCGCAAGCAAGATCTGATCTTTCAGATCGAGCAGAGCCTGCTGGACAATGAAGTCGTTCTACGCGGCCAGGGTGTCTTGGAAATTTTGGCCGAGGGCTACGGTTTCTTGCGGTCACAGGACTGGAACTATCTGTATGGGCCGGACGACATCTACGTCAGTCCCTCGCAGATAAAACGTTTTGATCTTCGCACCGGCGACAGTGTGCTCGGACAGGTCCGGCCACCCAAGGAGGGAGAGCGATACCTCGCCCTGCTGAAAGTCGAAAGCATCAACGGAGACGAACCCGACAACGCCAAACAAAGGATCCTGTTCGACAACCTGCGTCCATGTTATCCCGAGCACCGCCTCTCACTGGAGGTTTCGGACGTCGACTTGTCGATGCGCGTCGTAGACCTGGTGGCACCCGTCGGAATGGGCCAGCGCGGCTTGATCGTCTCCCCACCCAAGGCGGGGAAGACGATCCTTCTGCAACAGATGGCGAACTCCATTACGGCCAACCACCGCAACGTAAAACTCATCGTGCTGCTCATCGACGAGCGCCCCGAGGAGGTTACCGACATGGAGGAACATGTCGATGGCGAGGTCATCTCGTCCACCTTCGACGAGCCGGCAATCCGCCATGTCCAGGTAGCCGAGATGGTGTTGGAGAAGGCCAAGCGTCTGGTCGAGGCAGGGAAGGACGTGGTGATACTCCTCGACTCCATCACTCGCCTCGCCCGGGCATACAACACCACGATGCCACATTCCGGGAAAATCCTTTCAGGTGGAGTAGATGCGAACGCCCTACACAAGCCCAAACGTTTCTTCGGAGCCGCGAGGAACATCGATGATGGGGGCTCCCTGACGATCATCGCCACGGCCCTGGTCGATACCGGCAGCCGCATGGACGAAGTCATCTTCGAGGAGTTCAAGGGGACCGGGAACATGGAGTTGGTGCTGGACCGGCATATCTCCGACAAACGAATCTTCCCCGCAATCGACCTCAACAAGTCAGGAACCCGCAAGGAGGAACTCCTTCTGTCCTCCAACGAACTCAACCGGATCTACCTGCTCCGAAATTTTCTCGCCGACATGCCCCCCACGGAAGCCATCGAATTCCTGTTGGAGCGCATGGGCCGGACCGAGACGAATCAGGAGTTCCTGGATTCGATGGCCGCCGGCGGCTGACCGAAGCCCCGGACCCCGTACCTCCCCGCGTTCCTCCCGGGACTTCCCGGCGTTCCCCTCCTCCGACGCTCCCAGCATTGCCCTGCCGGGACTTCTCCTCGGCGTGTGCAAGACTCGGCGCGCAGTTCGGTGGGCGAAGACCTCGAGGGGTACCGTGGTGAGTTCGTGCGG
>JAPYQK010000060.1 GCA_029941275.1 Longimicrobiales bacterium
CGAGTTTCGGCGCTCGAGTTCAGAGTCGTAGCAGGCGGTTCACCTTGATCACGAGACCACGGTTCGAGAGCTCCGACCAACGATCGAGCACCTCCGTGTTCCTGTCCTCCGTGTACACGATGAAGATCTCACTACCCGGGGCCCACTCCCAACGCAGTCGGAAGTTGCTGCTGAAGCTGTCGCTTCCCGAGTTGTACTGGACCAGCCCGCTCACGTACATGCGCGGACTCAGGCTGTAGTTCAAGCGAGCCCTGGCCACGTGTTGGTTGAACTCTCCGTCGAAGGTCTGCTGGTCCGGCAGATTGATCCAGTTGAATTGGATGCTGGGTTCAAATGAGAGTTGTGGCAGTATCTCGATTCTGGCCCGGCTGAATCCGATCGACGTACGGTCGCCGGTGAAGTAGTCCCCCTTGAGCACACTCAGACGACCCGAGTAGGGCCGCTGAGGGCCGAAGGTGTAGCCCACCTGTACGTCCCGAAATTCGTATTTTCCCGCCGGGATGTTCGCCCCGGAGATGCGCTCGTCTTCGAGCAGATTCTCGTAGCTGTCGTTGAATGTGGCGCTGAAGTTATCGCTGTTCTCGAACTCGACCTGGAAGCGGCCCCGCCCGTCCCGGCTCTCCAAGGAACCGGCGTTTTCCCACGGTAGAATGCGGGCATCGACTCTCTCGAGATACCCGACGCTCACATCAAACGTCAGTCGCCGAATCCAGTCGATCGAGGGTCGCGGACTGAACCTTCCGGAGACCGAACTCTGGCGGAACCCCTTCCGACGCACGAACCCGATCTCAGGATTGAAGTCGTCTCCGACCAGGAGATGTCGGGCCTGCCCACCCCACGTGTCTCCGCCGTATCCGAAGCTGGCCCGATAACTCTCGTCGTTGCCGTTGAGCCCGCGCGTCCGGGTCTTCGAGTAGTACGTCACGAAGTTGAGGTTCTCGAAGAACGCGAATGAAGCGTCCACTCCGTACGCCTGGTTGGAGCCCTCGGCGACGGTGGAAATCGACCGATTCTCGAAGATCACGCCGATGCTGCTGCGCGTGAGGATGTCGCGGCGGAGTCTGAGCACGCTGAAGTTGGTCGACTCGATTCCCGGACCGTGGTCGTCGGTCTGAATGTTCAGCGCACCGATGTCGAACGAGCCGACCTTACCCGTGATACGGCCCCCGCCGAGGATGGGGACCGGCGCTCCGTCCTGGAGACCGATCTGCCTGCTGTAGAAGAGCGTGGGGGTGCCGCCACCCCCTCCACCTCCAGGACCCCCTCCACCACCGCCTCCGCCCGAAACGCCCTGGGCAAAGCCAAAAATCCCCCGTCCTTCCAGGAAGAACTCCCTTTTTTCCGGGAAGAACAGGCTGAATCGCGTCAAGTTCACCTGCTGCTCGTCCACTTCGACCTGCGCGAAGTCGGTATTGAACGTGAAATCCGCCGTGAGGTTCTCCGTGATTCCGTATTTGACGTCCAAGCCAGCGTCGGCATTCCAGTCGTTCGAGACGCTGGTCGCATCGATGCGCCTCGACTGAAGTCCGCTGATGGCGTACGGTTTGACCTCCAGATTTCGGCTTGCCGGAGGCGCTTCGAGTCCCACGAGCGTTCCCGCCATCGACACCCTGAAGACTCCCGAAGACCCGGCCCCAACGACCGACTGGGGCAAGGCGGTTAGATAATTCCACTCGTTCTTTCGACGGACGGCGCGCCTCAACTGGAGGCCCCACACCTGCTGCCTGCCCGGTCGGTACCGCAGCGACTTGAAGGGGATCTCCATCTCGACAGTCCAACCGCCATCAAACCGCCCCGTTCGGACGTCCCAGATCGGGTTCCAGTCCGAATTCGGACTGCCCTCGTTAGTGAGTTGGAACTCGGCAAGAGCGCCCAGCGGATTGGTGTAAAAACCCAATCCGTTGCGACGATCATAATAGGTGTCGAACACGACCCCGAACGTGTCGTTCTGTCGGAGCTGATTCGTGTCTCGTCGCATCTCGTTTGCGACCCACTCGCTCTCTGGCGCAGAGTCCCAAACACGGGCGGACACATAGATGTTCGCGTCGTCGTATGTGATCCACACTTCGGTCCGCTCTGTGGGGACCCCACCCTCGATCGGCAGACTTTGCACGAAGTCCGTAATGGAGGGAATGGTGGTGTAGAACGACTCGTCCAGATCGCCGTCGATATCGATCGGCTCCGTCAAACGGACCGCCCGTACCGTCGCGTTCCCTGTTGCGTCCCGGTTGATAACTGCCGGGGCGATGGGGGGCGGAGGGCCTTGGATTCCGAGAGCGTCGGCCTCGTCGGAGGGGCGGACCTGGGCCGATGCATCGAACGGGGCAATGAGGAGGGCCATGACGGCAAAGGCCGCCAAGTGGCCCACGAGAGCGCCAACGAAGCCCGTGGGGGGTTTGCGAAACATCATGTGTAGAGCGGATTCCCTAACGCCGGAGTGGTACTAAGCGGGGAGGGGCCATGGACTGGAAAGGACCCCACCGAGTCCAACCACAAGACACGGGCAGGAAAGACTTTTTTGGTCTCGTTGCTGCCTCGTCTCAGACGGCTTGCCGCCTAGCATGACATAGATGCATCTTGCCCGCCATGACCGATCCTACCACGAACGACCCAGGCAGTCCAGAGTTGCGATTAACCACTCGATAAAAAGTTGTTCAGGACGGAGGGCCCCTTCCATACGTCGGTTGACGTAGCAGCGAGGCGCGGATTACGTACCCAACGTAGATCGCGGCCTCCCGCAGGTGGCCCAAATCCTCGCACGTGTAGCTAGGCGACCACCCGCACCATACCTTCGTTTTCGATCACACAACCCCGCCCAAACACATCAGGGATCGGGGCCTGAAGCGCACCGTAACCGGCCGGAGCAACCGTGGATTCTTCCTTGATGACCAGGCGCGACGTCCTGCAGGCGTTCGGAACGATAGGCGGGGGGTCTCTGATGATGGGGGCGATGAACGTCTGGGGCTTGATGGGGGGTTCGCGTCCGCGGCCGATCCTGGAGGGCAGGCCACCGGGCACGCGCGTGATCGTGCTGGGCGCCGGAATTTCGGGGCTTACGACGGGATATGAGCTGGGCAAACTCGACTACGACTACCAGATCCTGGAAGCCCGCGACTGGGTCGGCGGCCTCATGTGGACGGTGCGCCGAGGGGCGGAGCACACCGAGGTCGGCGGAGAACGCCAAGTTTGCGAGTTCGATGAAGGGCAGTATCTGAACGCCGGCGCGTGGCGAATTCCGAACCGAGACACGGGCGTGCTCGGCTACTGCAAGGAGTTGGGTGTTCCTTTGCAGCTGTTCGTGAACTGGAGCGACGCGAACTACATGTGGGAGGAAGACCCGGAGCGGGGACCCCTGGCCGGCAGAAGGGTGCGGATGCGGGAGGTCAAGGCAGACCTGCGGGGATCCACCTCGGAGCTGCTCGCCAAGGCCCTGGATCAGGGCCAGATCGACGCCCCGCTCTCAGAAGAGGACAAGGAGCTCCTGGTCCAGTTTTTGGTCAGATCCGGCTACTTGGATTCCGAGGACCTCGTATACCGGCCGCCCAGTCTACGTGGTTCAGACGACCGTTACGATCTGAGCGCCCTGCTCCGCTCCGGCTTCGGGTCTCAAGTCCGCTCGCTCCAGTCCGGCACCGGCGGGCCGGCTCCCGTGTTTCAGCCGATCGGCGGGATGCAGCAGATCCCGCTCGCGTTCCAGCGAGCCCTCGGCGACAAAATCACCCTAAACGCCGAAGTGCGATCGATCCGCCAGACTGAAGACGAGGTCCGCGTGGTCTACCGCGACACGCAAACGGGTCGGGAAACCGAAGAGATCGCGGACTACTGTGTGTGCTGCCTTCCGATGTCCGTGCTCCAGAGGATCGACGTCAACTATACGTCCTCGGACATGGCCGCCGCGGTGAGGGATAGCCGACACAGCGAGAGCGCCAAGATGGGGTTGCAGATGAAGCGGCGTTTCTGGGAAGAGGACGACGGGATCTACGGGGGCCACCTCTACGGGCGGAGCCTTCAACTCGGAGAGTTCTCCTACCCCTCTAATGACTACTTCACGGAAAAAGGCGTCTTGCTGGGTTTCTACGGAGGCGGGCAGACAGGTGGGATGGTCGACATGCCTTTTGCGGGACGGATCGAGCATGTGCTCGCGAACGCCAGCAAGGTTCACCCACAGATGCGAGAGGAATTCGAGACCGCCTACTGCGTCTGGTGGGAGAAGGTCCCACACAGCCTCGGTGCGTACGGCGCCACCCCCCCGCCGGACCGACTAGAACAGCTGAGCAAGGCCGACGGCCGGATCTATATGGGATCGGCAGGCGCGAGCTCGCGTCCCGCGTGGATCGAGGGCGGTATCCAGTCCGCATGGAGGTCGATCGGGGCGCTACATGAGCGCGTGATGCGGGGGTAGGACGCCCCCCACTTCGTCGCCACACGCCCCCAGAGGACCGCGTCCGTGCTACGCTTGCCAGTGGGGCCCTATCGCGCGCCTGGCCCATGAGGATCGATCAACTCGTGAATGCTGTTGACGATCCGGTCCGGCACGACGTCGCTGCCGGCCGGGAGTCCCCGGTCGAGGAAGTCGTTCCAAATCGCATGAAAACCGAGTTGTTGAGGAACGCGGACCTCCCACTCGAGGTTGTCGCCTACGATCCACGAATCCTCGGCTGAGACTCCCAACTCACTGACGAGGTGCGTGTAGACCGCAGGATCGGGTTTGCCCCTACCGAATTCGCCCTCAATGAGCACCATGTCGAAGTACTGGTCCAGTTCGTACTTGTCGATTTTCATTCTCTGGATCTGGCTCGCGCCGTTGGTGATCAACGCCGTTTTCGTGGGCGAGCGATGGAAGTGATCCAGCGTCTCGATGGCTCCCTCGAAGGGAACCACGTTGAACTCCCTTCTTTCGTGATAATGATCTGCGAGTTGCACGGCGGCTTCATCATTGGCGTGATTCAAGTTCGATGCTGCCGCGACGACCAGTTGCTGGCGTGATGCCTGAATCTCCAATCGTCCCCATCGGTGCCGATCGGCGTCACTCCAGAATTCACGCGCGACTTGGCGAATTTCCTGGTATAGCGCATCGGCCGAGAGCTCACCGAACAAGTGAATGTGATCCTCGACACTTTGCATCCAGAGCTTACGGTAGTCCCCGCCCTCACAGGTCAGGATCGTATCGTCCAAGTCGAACAGGATGGCCGCTGGGTTCACTACCGATCCACCGTCACTCGCGCGCCCACCTGGATCCCCTTTCGCGCGAACCAGCCTCGGTTCGTTTCAATCGCGGCGACGTAGCTCGCCTCGGCAAAGTACCCGGGGCAAGCGTCTTGATCGTCGCTCTCGCACACCGCCATCTCCTGGATGTTGTGGATCACACCGGCCTCGTCGACGAAAGCGATATCGAGCGGGACCTGCGTGCGCCACATCCAGAAACCGTCGTCAGCCGATCTGGGCCGGTCGAACTCGAAGAGCATGCCGGACTCTGGGGCCAAAGTCGTACGTCCGGCCAGCCCGACCTCGTGTTGATCGTTGGAAGCGGCGATCTCTACGATGAGTCGGGTGGAGTCCGAGCCCTGGTGAAGCCAGGCGGTCGCCGTATCGAAGGTGACGGTCAAGACCCCACCACCCCCCGGCGTTGCGCACGCAGCAGCGAGCGCGAGCGACAGTAGCAAAGCCCAAAGCGGGACGACCGCCTCTTTGACTTCCGTGGACCTGCCCATCTTCTGCTCCGAGTCTACTTGGGAAACCATTCAGACAGTTCGCTCGCCTTGAAGAGTGAACGAAGCTCGACGCCAACCGCTGAGAGAGCTTCCGCTCCCCCGGACTCACGGTCGATCACACAGAGAGCGTGGTCAATGGCTGATCGGTCTACCGACACGCCTCGACTCGGTTGGAGTTTTCGTGATCTAGGACGGAGACCAGGACGACCGAAGGGGTCACGAGCCGACACTTCCCGAGGTGACATAAAGACGGAGGTCGACCCGCAGGCTCAGAGATCGGCCCTGATCCTCGGCGCTCCGGACATCGCTCCAAATGCGCTCAAGACCCTTCGCATATGCTTCGTCGGAGAGCAGCACCAACTGAGACGTAGTGTGTTTTGCCGCATCCCCTCGCTCCAGATACGGGCGCGCGTCGACCGCGCCCTCAATGTGCTGTGCGAGCGAGGAGCTAGCCTGCTCGAAGCCGGCAGCCTTGAACCAGCCCCGGATCGAGTCGCAGCTCGGGTACCGCTCACAATCCGACTCACGAACGCCGGTGAAGTACTCGTAGATGTACCACGAGTCAGCACCCTGCCCGGGGTCCAGTCCGATCGTCGCGACGACACCGCCCGGCCGGAGGACACGCATGGCTTCCCCGACGAACCGCTCGGGATCATCGAAGTGGTGGAACGCGTTGACCGCAACCACGGCATCGCAGGATCGCGTCTCGAACGGAAGCGCCTCGGCACATCCACGCGCCAGCCAGCCACCCTCGATCCGCCCCCGGGCGACACCCAGCATCTGGATGGATGGGTCCAAGCCAAGGACGGTGCAGCCCCAGCCCCTGATGCGGTCCAACCAACGGCCCGTTCCACAACCGACTTCGAGCACGCGATCGCGGCCACGCACCAGGCCGCTGAGGGTCTCCTCAACGCCGCTGTAGTCGTTTCGGACGTATCGCTGGTCGTAGACTTTCGCGATCTCGTCGTATTCGACTCGGGGTTCAGCCACAGCTCCCTCCCCCCATTGAGTTCCGCCTATTCAATCGTTTCCGGCACAGACACCTACCAGTGCAAAAAGAAGCTCACTCCAGATTAGTGCAGAAAGCAGCGCACTCCGGTTTCCAGCACCCTCACGCCGAGCTCCGCCGCAGCCGCACGAACCGACTCATCGCGCATCGAACCACCCGTGTGAGCCACAAAAGTCACGCCGGTCGCAGCGGCGCGGTCGATGTTGTCGCGGAATGGGATAAACGCATCGGAACTCATGCAGAGTCCGTCGAATTCCGCGAACCAGGCTCGTCGTTCCTCTTGAGAAAGCGGGGTGGGTTCTTGCCCAAGCGTCGAAACCAGGTGATCCCTCTCGGGGGTCGAAAGTTCGTCCCAAAGAAGAAACTGATCCACGGCGTTCGTTTTTTCCGGACGCCCGATCTCCGCTGAGAACTCGAGAGCGAGCACATTTGGGTGTTGCTGAAGCATCCACTTCTCCGCCTTGGCACACGCGATCCGGGTACAGTGGATCCGAGATTGTTGGCCGGCCCCCATCCCGATGACTTGACCCTCGAACGCCACGCAGACCGAGTTCGACTGTGTGTACTTCAGAGCCGTCGTCCCAACGACGAGGGTCTCGAGGATGCCCTCGGAAAGTGGAGGCTCGGACCGGAAGAGTTCGGCTGTGATCGGCGCCGTGTTCCGCTCTTGCTCCAGGGTCAGCCCAAACACTCGCCTCGACTCGATGGCATCCGGCACGAAGTCGGAGTCGATCTGGAGAACGAGGTACTTCCCTCCCCTCTTCGCCGAGAGGATCTCGAGCGCCTCGGGTTCGTAGGCCGGGGCGAGGATCAGATCCGACACCTCGCGACGGAGAATCTCAGCCAACTCGACCGACACGGTCTCACTGACCGCCACCGCATCACCGAACGAGCTCATTCGGTCGGCCCCACGAGCGCGAACATACGCCCTCGCCACCGCCGACTGAGGAGCGCGCTCGAGGTACTGAGATCGTACGAACGTGTCCGAGACGGGCCCATCGACCGCCGCTCCAGCAGGGCTTAGATGTTTGAACGACGCGGCCGAGGCCTTTCCCGTAACGGAGCTGAGCTCCTGTACGAGCGGCCAAGCGGTAAGGGCATCCAAGATATTGATGTAGCTCGGCGCTCCGTTGAGTACCCGGACAGGAGCATCGGATTCGGGAAGACGTAGTCGGGCCTGGCCCTGATGAGGGTTGGCGCCGTAACGAAGTTCTAGAGTGGACATTGAAGCCTGGTCAAAGGTGATTTTAGAAGTCTCTACGATCCGTTGGCTCGTGCCGTCTTTACGATCGGCCATGTTTCTTCGGTTCACCCTCCACGAGCCCTATCGCGTCGCGGATCGCGTCTCCGAATTCCCCTCAGGACCGCTGTCCGACAGCATTGGGAGCGTCTTCCTGATGAATGCATCCTTCGCAGACCTGTAGGACTTCCGGTCGTCCGAGAATCGGAGCGCCAGTGTCCGCTTCACATCCGCGTACTGATCCCTCACCAAGGGGTCGTTTCTGAGTCCATCGCGGAAGTCGACATAATTCCGCCAGTCTTGGGTGCCATATCCCACGATGTGTATGTGCACGATACGTACGCCGGGTGCCGATTCCCGGACCAGGAGGTGCCCAATGCTGCCCTCTCCCGGACCTCGATCGATGAAACCCGTCTCCACGAGGTGCTCCGCAACCGAATCGACCGATTTCCTGTCGTCGACGCCAACTACTATATCGAGGGTGGGCTTGGCCGCGAGCCCCTCCACGGAGGTGCTGCCCACGTGCTGGATCCGTTCGTCGCGAATCCCGGTGACTCTCGAAATCTCAGAAGCGATCAGGGCGTACACGAAAGTCCACCGACGATCGTGCTCTGCGAGGCGGACCGTGCCCTTCCGGAGGCCGAGGACCTGGTTGGTCAAATCACTTACTAGATCTGGCATTGTCAGAGCGTCAGGGGGGGGCGCAGCGTCACTGCGTCGGGCCGAGGCGCAAAATCGCGATGAATTACGTCGGCGATACCCAGATCCTAGCGGAAATCCGACGGTGCACACAGAGCGTATGGGGAGTTTCGGAACTAATCCTCAACCCGAGCTGCGAATTCGCATCATTTGATTGCCGCCCCGCTGGAATTCGTACTGAACCGTCTCGATGGAGACGTCGAACGCTGAGTTGCGAAGGTCGTCAGCCACGGAATCCACGAACGGGGATGGCCGCCCTCCCAACTGCAGTAGAGGGAAGATGCGCACCTCGGTGGCCACTCGGCACATCTCCCGAACGGCGGACCGATGAAACGTCTCGCCAAGCTGGCTGGTGTAGAGAAACAGGAAGTGGGAGCACAGTGCCAGATCGAAGGATGCGTCGCCGAACGGATAAGTCGGGAGTGCGGCGTCGACGTATCTGCTCTGTGCCTTGCCGGAGTCGTAGTCGCTGAGGAAGCCCTGCATTGCCGCCATACGAACTCGACCGAGTTCCTCTACGGAGACGATCGAGTCCCAGACGAACTCCTCGGCGTTCCGTCGCGTCTCCTCTACGATCTGCGCGTGAGTCGACTCGATTCGGCCCCGAAGGTCGGGCGTGTTCCATTTGTAAATCGGATCGGCCGAGATGACGCTCAAGCCTCGGCGGGTGGCTTCCACATTGAAGCTGGCCGGGCCGTCGCCACAGCCGATGATGTTCAAGCCCAGGTCCGTCTCCGCAAGAGAGAACATCCGTCGATATTCGTCGAACGACCTACCCCACGGTACGACTTGATCTAGGGTGAACATGCCCTACACGGTCATCGGACAGCTGAAAAAATAGATGATCGTACTCGTGTGATAGCTCGCATTGAGGGCCGTCGAGCGAAAACAGTGGTGGGTCATCCGGTATCCGGTTTCCTAGTAGAGTCTGCACAGTGGTTCCTGGGTGTTCCGGCAGAATGAGCTCGCTTGATCCCGGGCGGCCTCGACCAGACGTCGAGTCTTCTGATCCTCGACCACAGCTCTGTCAGCCTGCGTGCATCTGTCGGCGAGTTCAGAGACGTCATGCGCTACGTAGTGGTAGTTCCCACCACACTCGGGAAACGGCTCCGGCTCCGGGGGTTCCGGCGGACTGGACGGTGGTGGCGGGTTGTCCAACGTGTAGACCACCGGCGGTCCCGGATCGGTGCACCGGAATAGGTAGGTGATCGTGACGCTCACATACGTCGTGTCGCCCACCTCGAAGCATTCGTGATCGAAACTGTGGTCCAGCTCCCGGACGCCCTGACACTCCTCCCTCGGCTACCGAAGGCAATAGTGAGCCGCTTGGTGGCGGGCCTTCTCGAGTGCCTCCGCCTCCATGCCCTGCATGGTGGGGCCGGCCGCCTCACAGTCCCCCAGGTACTGCGAGAGCTGCGTGTAAATGAACGGGTAGGCCAACTCACACTGCGGGGTCGGCGGAAGCACATCTCCGAGGATGTTCGGCCACTCGAGCAACGAAGCGGTCTCTCCCGGGACCGGCCCCACCCGGGTCCGGGTTGCTGGCGGGGAAAGTGCTGTCCGCGGCCGAGTTCCTCCGGGCTCGCACCATAAGAAGCAAGACGATGACAACAGCCACGATTGCGAGAGTCAAGAAGGGGCCGCTAAGCACTGTAGATCACGTCCTCCACGTGTCGTGGGTTCGGGTCCGTAACAAGCGCGAGATTGCCTCCCTTTTGCCAACGGCGCAATATGGTGCCTCGTCCGTAGTATGAGCCGGCTCCTCCCGAGAAAAGCGTCAACCCACACACCATGGATTCCAATCCTAGCGCCACGCCACCGACCCCTCCCAGCAACCCCTCCACAGACGACGCTTTTTCGGACCTGGAAGCGCCCGACATGACCCCCAGGGGGCTCATCGGCCACTT
Source organism: Longimicrobiales bacterium (assembly GCA_029941275.1). GTDB lineage: Bacteria > Gemmatimonadota > Gemmatimonadetes > Longimicrobiales > Gaopeijiaceae > UBA822. Next base: position 10,567 of record JAPYQK010000060.1, read on the forward strand.
CGGTCCTGGCCTGATCCTGATGATGACCGGAATCGGGACCAGTCACCTGGTGACTGCCCCCGCCGCGGGAGGGCGCTTCGGGTATGTCCTGCTATGGTGCATCCCGGTCGCGTACATCTTCAAGTACTACGGTTTCGAGATGGCTTTCCGGTTCACCAACGCAACCGGGAAGAGCATGATCGAGGCGTACAGCACAGCCTGGAAGAAGTGGCCGCTCTGGTACGTCCTGATCACGACGCTGATCCAGTGCGCTATTGGGCAAGCGGGTCGACTCATCGCCGCCGCCGCCGTCATGTATTACGTCGGCTCGGAGGCGCTGGGGCTGCCCATCTCCATCACAGTGTACGGGCTGATCCTGGCTATCGTGTCTGTGGTGATCATTCTGCTCGGCCGATACAAGGCGATCGAGATCGCCACCAAAATCCTTGCCGCGATCCTCGTGCTGTCGACGTTTGCCGTGTACCTACGGGCACCCGCCCCGATTTCTGAGATGGGCAACTTCTTCGTTTTCGAGATTCCGGAGGGCTCTTGGCTGATCATCGCCGCGTTCCTCGGATTGTTGCCCACCGGGATGGATGTCTCGCTTCAAGCTTCTGAGTGGGGCAAAGCCAAGAAGAAGGGCATGAGCAAGATTCGGGGTCGCATGGAAGAGATGGGCCTCGCCAACCGGTTCGATCCTTTCAACCCGAACCGGGACGACCTCGCGGTCCATACGTCCAGGCTACCGGCCCACGCTCAGAAGTATTGCCAGCAGTGGTTCAAGATCGGCACCTGGGACTTCCGTGCGGGTCACGTGATCTCGTTCTTGCTCGCGTGCATTTTCCTTCTGCTCGCGGCGATGTGGCTCTATCCGAGCGATGTCGAGGGTACAGCGGTCATGGGCGAGATCGCGGGCATCTTCACCGAGAGCCTCGGCCCGGCAATGATGTGGGTGTTCATGCTCGGAGCGTTCGCGGCGACGTTCTCGACCGCTTTCAACTACTTCGATGGCTGGCCCCGGATCGTGGGCGCATGCTCCCGTAATCTGTTTCGAGGTACCGCCGAACTCAGCGGGATCGCCCGTGAGGACCTCACCGCAGCCCACCGCTCGACGTGGTACTCGGAGTACAACATCTACCGCGCGACGATGTTGTACTCGCTCGTGGCTTCCGTGGCCATCGTGGCGGGCCTCCAACGGCCCGTCTTCCTGGTGCTGGTGGCTTCAGCACTGGCTGCGTTCGTGGCGCCAGTGATCTTCTTCCTGAATTTCTACTACTGCCTGGTGATCATCCCCAAAGACGATCGGGCGTTTTACCCATCGACCTTCGCGAGGTGGTTCGGTTGTGCCAGCCTCGTGGTGTTCACGGGCATGACGCTGATCCTGATCTACTGGAGGATCTGGGTACCGAACTTCGGCGCCTAGGTAAGCAAGGGAACAAGACGAGTAGGCGAGGCGCCGGCTCACCCTTCAGGACGGGTTCGTAGTCTAAGGCCATTGGCAGACGACGCGTGCCCTACAGGAGCGCGAGGTCACGCCAGTGGGTTCCACGAATCCCGATGCTCTACTGCGTCTTGTCAGGATACTCGTACACGCTGGCCTGGTGGGCACGCTGCTGGACAAGCGCCAGCACGACATCCAGCGTGGGTGTCGGCTCCCCGACCAGGCGCCCCATTTCCTGGACGGCGGTGACCAGGGCGTCGATCTCCATGGGCCGCCCCAGCTCCAGGTCCTGCAGCATCGAAGTCCGATGCGCTCCGACGGCTGCGGCCCCGTCGATCCTCTTTTCGATGTCCACGGCAAACCGGACGCCCAGCTTTTCTCCGATCGCTTGAGCCTCCAACATCATCGCCCTCGATACATCCCTGGTGCCGGTTTCGGTGGCGACGACGTCCAGGGTCTCCAAGGTGAGCGCACTAATGGGATTAAAGCAGAGGTTGCCCCAGAGTTTCATCCAGATCTCGTCACGGATCTTACGAATGGGAGACCGAAATCCGGCGGATATCAAAGTGGCGGCCAGAGCCTGTACTCGCTCGGTCTTTTCACCCGAGGGTTCACCTAGTGTGAAGCGGTTGCCGTTGATGTGTCGGATCACACCCGGCTCGACCACTTCGGTGGCCGGGTATACGACACATCCGATCGCACGTTCGGGCCCGATCCCGCCCCACTGCACCCCGCCGGGGTCGACGCTCTCGAGCTTGTGGTCCGTCCACTGCCCGTCCAGTCCGTAGAAGTACCACCAGGGGACCCCGTTCACGGCGGTCACAACGGCGGTCTCAGGGCCGAGCAAAGCTTGCATGGGTCCGACGACCGCGGGCGCCGAGTGGGCCTTGAGCGTGACGATCACATAGTCCTGGAGGCCTGCCACGGTCGGATCATCGGTGCACAGGGGATGCGCTATGCGCTCCTCACCGTCGATGAGAAGCTTCAACCCGTTTTCCTGCATCGCCTCCAGATGCGGACCCCGAGCGATCAGGGTGACATCCTCTCCCGCCAGCGTGAGCTGGGCACCGAGGTAGCCGCCGATCGCGCCTGCTCCGTAGACGCAGATCTTCATGGACGGCTTCGGCTCCGGGTCCGGCTCCGGTTGATTTTCATCAGGTGATGCCCAACTGCTCGGCGAGTCCGATACGTCTCAACTTTCCGGTGGGGCCTTTCGGGATCTCGTCGAGCACGACTACCGTGTGGGGAACCTTGAAGTTGGCCAACCGTTCGGATGCGAATCTCCTGATGTCACCCGTGGTCGCCTCTGCTCCTTCACGGAGAACAACAGCCGCCGCAACCTCTTCACCGAGTTTGTCGTGAGGAACGGCGAACGTGCAGACCTGCTGTATCGCCGGGTGATCCATGAGGACCTCGTCGACCTCCTTGGGCGAGATCTTCTCGCCCCCCCGGTTGATGATCTCCTTGAGTCGGCCGGTCAGCGTGACGAAGCGGTCGTCATCCATGACGCCTTGATCGCCGGTGCGGAACCACCCGTTGGTGAATGCCGTTGCGTTGGCATCGGGGTTGTTCTCGTAGCCCGGTGTGACGTTCGGGCCCCGGATGACGATCTCGCCCACATTGCCCGGCTCGAGCAGGTTGCCCTCGTCATCCATGATCGAGACTTCGGGCCCGGCTGCGGGTCCAACGGAGCCGGGCTTGCGCACCCCCGGGGGGAGCTGATTACACGTCACTTGATGGGCCGCTTCGGTCATGGCGTATGCCTCGACGACCGGCACCCCGAACGTCTCCTCGAGTTCGGCTAGAACCTGGGGCGGGAGCGACGCCGAGGACGAACGAATGAAGCGAAGCCGCGCACGCGCGACGGACTCCTCGTTGCGGCCTGCGCGGGCCAGGAGGGTCTGATGCATCGTAGGAACGGCCGAGTACCAGGTGGGTTCGATTTTGTCGAGCCACGAGAAGAACTTGAGCGCGTTGAACCCTGGCGTGCACGAGACCGAGGCACCCGACGAGAGTGACGAAAGGACC
>JAPYQK010000061.1 GCA_029941275.1 Longimicrobiales bacterium
CGTAGGTAGAGACCCGGGGCCTGACGAGCACCGTGGTACAGATAAATCGGTCCGCGGTGGCCTTCGTGGAGCGCGTCGCGGACGATGCCGATGAGTGGCGCCGGTCGCCCCAGTTGATGAATGGGAGGTCGTGGGGACTTGAAGCTCCTCCTCGACACGCACATCTGGATCTGGAGCCTCATCGATCCGGCCAGACTGAGCGAAGAAGTGCGCGCGACGCTCGAGTCAGGCGACAACGAGCTTTGGCTCTCTCCGATCAGCTCATGGGAGGCCTTGTTACTCGCGGAGCGAGATCGGATCTCCGTGGAGGGGGAGCCCCAGGCCCTCGTTTCGCTAATGCTGAAGGCGGGCCCGTTTCGCGAGGCGCCACTGACGCATGCCGTAGCACAGGAAAGCCGACGTCTGAGCCTCGACCACGAGGATCCCGCCGACCGGTTCATCACGGCCACAGCCGTGGTCTACGACCTGACGCTCGTCACAGCGGATGCCCGCCTGGTGGACGGCCCGGGGTATGAGACGTTGCCCAACCGGTAGCGCTAGGCGCTCGGCAAGTTCTCCACCAACTCGATCATCCGCTCGATCTGCTGAGCGTTGGGCAACCGCCCCCGCCCACCGGCGATGTTGTCCGTCATGTGCTCAGGGTCGCTGGTGCCCGGCGTTGCCACCGTGACCGCCGGATGGGCGATCACGAACTTGAGCATGAACTGCGCCCAGGTGTGTGCGTCGAACTCAGCCGCCCACTCCGGCAACGGCCGGTCGCCAATCCGCGCCCACATGCGGCTTCGTCCGAACGGGAGGTACACGATCACCCCGATGCGGCGCTCCTGAGCCAGCGGGAAGATCACCTCTTCCGGTGTGCGGTTGTCGACGGCGTAGTCGATCCCGATGAAGTCGATCGGCTCGTTACGCATCACATCTGCGAGCGCGGCGTATTGCCTTTCGCTCGTGGTGGTGATCCCCATGTAACGGATCCTACCGGCGGCCTGGAGCCGTTCTAGAACCCCGAGTTGCGTGGGTGGATCACCCATGTTGTGCACTTGGATCAAGTCGATGGAAGGAATACGGAGCCGCTCGAAGGAGCGTTCAATCTGCGTCAGGACGGCGGCGGGATCGGCCGGGCTACCCCCCCGGCCGGCCACGTTGACTTTTGTCGCCCAGAAAATCCGCTCGGCGATCCCGAGTTCTTGAGCGACGCGACCTGACACGTCCTCGGACGCGCCGTACCCGGCCGCTGTATCCAATACCGTGGCACCCCCATCCACCAAAGCATTCAAGACACCGCCGATCTGGTCGAAGTCCTCAGCGCGCGCCACACGGGAGTACGTGTTGGCACCGCCCAGTCCGATCACCGGAAGGCGCTCTCCTGTGGAGGGGATCGCTCTCATGATGACCTCCTGGCTCTGAAGCGCAGCCAGGACGCGGGGGTTCAGGCCGAGCGCGGCGCCAGCGCCGGCGGTGATTCGGAACCAATCGCGTCGAGATATCATGGGTCGTCCTATTGGTTCGTGTGGTGGAGCCGGAGCGTACCACTGGGGCGTACCAATTAAGGACACCCTGCATCGGACCGATGTTGCGCGCAAGAAGGGGGGTCGATAGCAGGGCGCCGTAGACAATAAGGGCCACCGGATCGGCTCCTTGCATGGCGCTCCTCGAGGCCCAGCTCCTTGCAAGTCCGAACCCGACTGGCATAGGATGTTGGGGCAGGGCCAGATTCCGTTCGCTCGGACCTGTGCTGTCCCGTCAGATAGGAGGCCCGACCTATGTCTCAGCTCCGCAGGCTCGATCGCAGGGGGTTCCTCAAGAGCGCCGGTACCACCGTGGTTCTGGGCTCGGTCGGCGCCAAGTCGGCGTCGGCGACTCGGGTGCTCGATGCACCCCCGCCCCCCTCGGGGACACCGCCCCAGCCGAATCAGTCCTACGATTTCGATGAGATCTACGATCGGAGCGGAACGAACTGCAGCAAGTGGGACAACGTGAGGGATAGGTTCGACACCGAAATCGAGGTTGCAATGGGCGTCGCGGACATGGACTTCCGTTCCGCCCCGTGCGTGACCAGGGCTCTAGCCGAGCGCTGCAAGCACGAGAATTGGGGGTACGCGAGACGGCCCGAGTCCTACCTGCAAGCCATCGTGGATTGGAACCAACGGCGCTATGGCTTGGAGATCAATCCGAGCACGTTGCAGTGGTCGACCGGTGTGCACACCGGGATCATCGCCGGGCTCATGACGTTCGCCCCTCCCGGATCCCGCGTGCTACTCACCACACCGGCGTACAACGGGTTCTACAGCGACCTGCGCTTCACGAGAACGGTGCCCGATGAGAGCCTCATGAGGCTGGTCGACGGACACTACTCGATCGATTTCGATGACTTTGAGCGACGCGCGCGTCGCTCAAATGTGTTCATTCTGTGCAATCCACAGAACCCGACCGGCAACGCCTGGTCACCACAGGAATTGACGCGGATGGGTGAAATCTGCCTCGAGCACCGCGTGGTCATGCTCGTCGACGAAATCCATTGCGACTTCATCAGGAGTGACGCGGCTTATACTGCCTTCGCGAGTCTTCCCAACAAGGAAATCGTCGACAACAGTATCACCTTCAAATCGGCGAGTAAGTCCTTCAGCATGTCAGGTTTAAAAGTTGCCTGGTACTTCTCGAACAACCGAGACTACCTTGAGCGAATCGGCGCGAACTCCCGCGGTTCACTCAACACACTCGGCGTGGAGGCGAACCACGCCGCGCTGACCGAGGGGGACGATTGGCTCGACGGGTTGCTCCCCTACCTCGACGGCAACCACGAATACGTCGAATCGTATGTCGCGGAGAACATCCCGCTCGTGAAGTACAGGAAGGCCCAAGGCACCTACTTGGCCTGGCTGGACGTCACAGATCTCGGAGAGAGGATCGGGGCTGAACGGACCGCCGCCGAAGAGAGAGCGAACTCAGGGACCGAGGTGACGGCTGATGAGATTGTGCAGCGGTGGTTGGTCGAGAACGCGAGGATCTACTTGAACGCCGGATCGTCTTATGGCGCCGGAGGCGCGGGGCACATGCGGATGAATCTCGGAACGTCCAGAAGGCTTGTCGAGCGGGCGCTCGAGAACATGGCGGAGGCCTTAGCTAACGCTTAGGACTCTGCCGCCCGCCAAACTGGCGCTCGGCTACGGAAGTGTCAGCGCGACCAACTCCGGCGGGCTGCCGGGGCGGCCTCCCACAGCCACCAAGATGTGCTGCTTTCCGTCGTACAAATAGCTGATCGGATTGCCCCAAGGGGTCGCGGGCAAATCCACCGACCCGAGATACTCGCCCGTGTCTTTGTCGTACGCGGTCAGCGTGGGTCCGACGTCCTCCATGCTCTCCACATCACGTCCACCCGAGTTGACGAACAACATCGTCTTCGTGACCAACGGACCACCACCGGCCATCCCCGTTCCCCCACCGAGCGGGGGCAAGTTCAGATCTCTCAGCGCCGGGTGGTTCCGCGGTCCATCACCGTGCGGGCTCATCCAGAGCTGGTCGCCCGTGTTCAGGTCGAAGGCGGTGATTCTCTTGTAAGGCGGCTTGACGATCGGCAGTCCGCGCGGACCCGGGATCGGCCTGGCCCAAGGATCCGTGAAGTATCCTACCGTGGCAGGCGCTTCGACCGGGATCAATTCGACGGTGCGCAGACGCGTCTGGGATGGCACGAAGAGCCGTCCGGTCTCCGGATCGACGGCAGAGCCCGGCCAGTTGATTCCCCCGCCGGTCCCCGGCGCTTGGATGACCGGATTTCTGGTGCCGGCCACGGAGGGCGGCTCGAAGAGCGACCCGAACCGGGCGGTCTCAGCGATGATCTCCATCGCCTCGGCCCGAAGTTCGGGGGTGAAGTCGATGATGTCGTCTTCGGTCACCCCTTGCAGATCGAACGCGGGCGGCTTGGTCGGAAACGGCTGGGTGGGCGAATACCACTCTCCGGGCACGTCACCCTGTGGAACCGGCCGCTCCTCAATGGGCCAAACCGGCTCGCCCGTCTCACGATCGAGTACGTAGGTGAACGCCTGCTTGCTCGTCTGGGCGATCGCTTTGATCTCACGTCCGTCGACGGTGATATCGAGCAAGTTTCCGGCAGTCGGAAAGTCGTAGTCCCAGAGCCCGTGGTGGACCGCCTGGAAGTGCCACACGCGTTCTCCCGTCTCGACATCAACGGCAATGATCGTCTCGGCGAACAGGTTGTCGCCCGGACGCATCCCGCCGTAGTAGTCGTTGGTCGGCGTGCCGGTCGGCAAGTAGACCATACCCAGCTCATCGTCGACCGCCATGGTCCCCCATACGTTTGAGTGACCGCTGTAGCGCCAGGATTCGTTCTCCCAAGTCTCGGTCGCGGGTTCGTCACCCTGGGGGATGGTGTGGAAGATCCACTTCATCTCGCCGGTGCGCGCGTCGAAGCCACGTACGTGTCCCGGGGAGGCCTCCCTAAACTCCAACTCGGTATCCTGCACGATGCTGCCCACCACGACGACATCACGGGCGATGGCGACGGGCGACGTGTGAGTCACGCGCAACGGATCGATCTCCCGCCCGAGACTGATGCTGAGATCGACGAACCCCCCGTGCCCGAAGTCCGGATAAAGCGCACCCGTGCGGGCGTTTAAGGCAATCAGACGTAAGTCTTGCACAGCGATGAAGATGCGAGCGTCGTCGCTCTCGTCGTCTTCCCAGTAGGACACGCCACGATGTTGCCACCCCATGTTGGCGGGTCGGATCATCCGTTCGTACGCGTGGGGATCGTACGACCAGACCAGCTCGCCCGTGCCAGCGTCCAGCGCGGCCACCTGGCCGAGCGACGTACTGAGGTAGACGAGTCCGTTCGCCATCAAAGGCGTGGTCTTGAATCCGTTGGGCGGGATGATGTCTTCGTTCCGCTCGAGTACTTCGGTCGAGATCGACGCCCAACGCCACGCGATCTCCAGATCCATGAAGTTGTCCGGTGTGATCTGGTCGAGCGGCGAGTACTTGGTGTTGGTGTGATCACCCCCGGTGGCGTGCCACTCGCCCGCCGGCCTGGATGATTGCGCTTCTACGGAGGATGACAACGCCACGACCAAAGAGACCAGTCCCAGCGCGACGACAGTGACCGGATGCCGTGGGCCGACACCGAGACGTCGTGCGCAAACCGTACCAACACGTTGCTTAACAACCGCGACGAGACGTCGCGGGATGCAAGCCAGAGATTGCGACCACGAAAGTGCGCTCATGCAGGCCTCCCTGAAGTGGTCGGCAATCATACCATCTGAGTCGGCACGTCGCGACAGGGGGCGGCGGGCTACCTTCCGTTTTCCGTCCCGGGGGCGGAGCAGACGCCGCCCCAATCGGATCTGGGAGGAGCCTAGCTAAATCCGCAAAAAACGATTGACCTTGATCACGAAGCCGCGGTTGCTGAGTTGGGACCACCGATCCAGGACGTCGGTATCCCGAGCTTCCGTATAAACGAGGAACAGCTCACTCCCGGGGGCCCACTCCCACCGGAGACGGAAGTTCGCGCTGACCGCATCGCTTCCAGAGTTGTATTGGACGAGGCCGCTCACGTAGGCACGGGGACTCAGCGTGTAGGTTAAGCGCGTCACCGCGACGTGCTGGTCGAACTGACTGCCGGCCAATTGGATGAAGTTGAACGAGATGCTGGGCTCGAGCGAAATCTTGGGTGTGATCTCCACGCGCCCACCACTCAGGCCCACGGACGTGAGGGTGCCGTCGTAGTAGTTGCCACGGCGCAGAGAGAAATTGCCCGAATAGGGACGCTGCGGGCCCATCCTGTAGTTGACGCGCACATCGGAAAACGAGTAGTCGCCGGATGAGACCACTGCCCCCGATATGAAGGCGTCTTCGACCAGACCTTCGTAGTTGTTAGCGTAGCCCACGCTGAACTGGTCGCTGTTCTCGAACTCCACACTGGTCATGCCCCCCCAGAGCCTGCTCTCGAGGGCTCCTGTCTGCTCGTTCTCCAAATGGTTGAAATTCGACAGGAACGTGACTTGGCGGATCCACGAAATGGAACCGGTGCGGGGGCTGAAGCGACCCGACGCGTTGGTCTGCCGAAAGTCCTTCCTCCTGACAAACCCCATTTCGGGGTTGAAGTCGTTCCCGACAACGAGGTGATCCACGCTGCCACCCCACTCGTCGGCGTTATACGAGATCTGACCCCGGTAGCTCGCGTCGAGTCCGGTCAGTCCGTCCGTCGCGGTCTTGGCGTAATACGCCAGCACGCTCAAGTCGTCCGACAACCCGAAGGAACCGTCGACTCCCCAAGCCTGGTTGCTGCCCTGCCCCGTCGACGAGCGGGACCGGTTTTCGAAGAGCGCGCCAATGGTACTGCGCGCGAAGATGTCCCTCTTGAGTCGAACGACCGAGAAGTTCGTCGACTTCGCCCCAACACTCCTGAGCCGATCCGTCTGGATATTGACCAATCCAACGTCGAATGAACCCACTTTGCCAGTTACGCGGCCACCGCCCAGGATCGGCACGGGCTCGCCCCTCTCGAGGCCGATATTGCGACTATAGAAGAGTGTGGGCGCGCTGCCTCCACCCCGGCCACCGCCACCGCCACCGCCACCGCCACCGCCACGGAATCCGCCACCACCACCGATCCCACCGGATCCAAAGTTGAAAATCCCACGACCTTCCAGGAAGAACTCCCGCTTCTCCGGAAAGAAGAGCGAGAACCGCGTCAGGTTGACCTGTTGCTCATCTACCTCGACCTGGGCGAAGTCGGTGTTGTACGTGAAGTCAGCCGTGAGGTTTTCTGTGATGCCGTACTTCACGTCCAAGCCTACGTCGGCGTATCCGTCGTTTACGATCTGGGGGTCCGTCGCCAGATCGGTCCGGGACCCGGAGATGCCGTACGGTTTTACCTCGAGGTTGCGACTCGATTCGGGCGCCTCGATGCCGACGAGGGTCCCGTACATCGAAACCCGGAACGTCGCGGCGGCCCCGCGGCCCGCCACCGAGAGCGGTAACGCCCGGAGGAAGTTCCACTCGTTGCGGCGCATGACCGAGCGCCGCATTTGAACGCCCCACACTTGCTCTCGGCCGGGTCGGTATCGCAGCGACTTGAACGGAATGGCCATCTCGATCGCCCACCCACCGTCGAAGAGCGCGGACCGGGTCTCCCAGATGGGATTCCAATCCATGTTCGGATTCCCCTCGTTAGTCATCTGGAAGTCGGTGAAACCTCCGATGGGCGTTCCACTGAAAGCCGACGCGTTGCGACGGTCATAGAACGTGTCGAAGAAGACGGCGAAGTGATCGTTCGACCGCAACTGCGCGGCGTCGCGCCGCATCTCGTTCGCGGTCCAACCGTCCGGTCCTGCGGTGTCCCAGACCCGGGCGGACACGTAAACGTTCTCGTCATCGAACGCGATCCAGGCTTCGGTAAGCTCACTGGGTTCGCCATCCTCGACGGGAAGGCCCTGGACGAACTCGCTGATCGCCTGAACGTTCCGATAAAAAGGCTCGTCGAGGAGTCCATCGATCTCGAACGCCTCGGTCACGCGGACGGCTCGCAGCGTAGCCCCGTCCTGGCCCGCCTGGTTAATAAGGTTGTCACCAACAGGAGCGGGCGGATCGTCGATCTCGAGCCGCCTGGCACCAGGCTCTTGGGCCGCCAAACCCAGTGACCCCATGCCCAGGAACGCAATCCCCTGCGACGGCATACCGGGGATTACCATCAAGGTCATCGCCACCGCCAATAGCCCGACTCGCGCCGTCCTGCCGAGCATCATCCTGTTATTAACCACCCCGCCTGTACAAAGACCGCAATGCGACATTCGTGCTCCAGCCGTAGTAATGGACGCCGTCCTGGGAAATCGGGGTCAGAGCGGGGACACCGAGTGGGAAAACATCACTCCTGCACCACTAGTTTCAAAGCTTCGCTATGGGAAATCGTTGACCCTGGGAGCTTAACGTCCGCCGACCGTCGCTCCTGTCAGCTGTGAGATTGCCGACAAAGTCGTCTGGGCCGCATTGAGTCCGAGCCTGAAGTCATCGTCGGTGAAGGTGGTCCAGACATCGAGTGGTGTATGCCAAGTCGGATTCCAGCCACCGCCCGTGTGAGCGCCACGCTCGTTCTCCCGTAGGCTGATCGAAGGCACGATATCTTGAAACCTTCTTGAATCGGTGTTGGTCATGTGCGGGCCCACCGCAGCCGGGTAGTCGGTGTTGTAGGTGTCGGCGGCGGCCTTGAAGACGAACGCGAGTTTCATCGACTCTTCGGCCATCTCGGAATCCGACTGGAATTCTATATTCACGTCAGCCTCAGGCCGCTGATCGCGACTCACCGTTCCGTCTTGGCGCGGTGCCCCGTGGTCCCACATCATCATGTCGTGCTGGATCATGCCGAGCCACGTAGGCTCGGGATAACGTCCGGATCCCGCTGGGCTTTCTACGCCCTGCAGGTCCCGCCTTTGCGCGACATAGGCGTCCGCGCCGTTCGTGCCGGTTTCTTCGTTGTTCCACAGCGCAAAACGTATCGACACCTCGGTCTCCACGTCGGGAGCGTTGAAGATGCGCGCCAACTCCATAACCAGCGCGGTGCCTGACCCGTCGTCGTTGACCGCTTCGTTGACGCCATGGCCGTCCATGTGGGCGCCGATGATGTACATCTCGTTAGGCCGCGTGGTACCGATCTTGGTGCAGTAGACCTCGCTACGCTCGCCGTTTACGGGCTCTTCGCGGTTGAGATTACGGATGCGTTCGTCGGGCTGGGCGTCGAGGTCGCGATTGACGCCCGTACGAGCCCGGTACCCGTAGACCGAACTGCCGCCGGGACCGTTCCCGTTGCGCCCGACCAGCCCGCCTGTCGGTGTGGTCAGATCCGGCGGCGGCGGCGGGCCGCCACGCCGAGCCCCCGTATTCCGCACCGGCCCGGGATTCCGCGGCGCTGGATTGTACTGATAAACGATCCGCTCGGTGTTGGTACAGCTGACCGCCTGGAGCTGAGCCTCGATCCAGTCGACCGCGTCTCGGTTGCGCTGGGTTCCCTGGCGACGATCACCGAACTGGGTCAATCCCTTGAGCATCGTTTTGTAGTTGTCCAGCGTCAAGCGGCTGACCAGAGTCTGAGTCGGATCGTCTTGGGCGCCTTGAGCCCGCGCGGGAGCCGGTGTCAGCGCGCCGCTCGCTCCGGGGACGAAGGCGCCGGTCAGGCCGACCGTCAACAGGGAGGCCACAAAGAGAGTTCTTTTGCGCATGGCTGAGATCTCGCGGAAAGCGTCGAGCGACCAAGGGAGTTTTGAACGACTCAGACGATACGCGTCAGCGTCCGCCAGGACAACGCGAGGAGAGAGTGAGCGTGGACATGACCAAACCGTTCCTGACAGCGAGCGTATTTCCAGAACTCAGATACGTATGATGAACTCCAAACCGCCCGTGAACGGAATGGTCATCGTGCGGAATCGGTTTCTTGGATCATTCACGAACTCGAAAAATTCCTGGTAGTAGTCCGCATGCGACACGGTGTTGTCGCACAGGACAATGGCTCCAGGACGCAGCTTGGGGGACACTAGCTCGAGTGCGGGCAAAGCGACTTCCCAGATGTCGAGCAACACGAAATCGACCGGGCCGTCGATCTCTTTGAGCGTCTCGCGGAGGTCCCCTTCACGAAGCTCGATGAAGTCACTGAGGCCCGCCTCCTCGAAATTCTCCCGTGCGGCCGCCGCCTTCTTGGGTTCGTACTCCGTTCCGATGACCAACCCGTTGTCGACCTGGTTGTCCCTGACGGCAGCGGCCAAGTAGAGCGTCGAAACCCCGAACGATGTCCCGGCCTCCACCACCCGCTCGGCCCGCCGGGAACGGAGGAGTTGGTAGCAGAACTCCCCTTTGTCCCGGTCGAGCGCGACCATCTTGTCCGAGTAGAAGCGATGCTTGTCATCATCGAAGTCGCCCGACTTGGCGAGTGTACCCTCCTCGACTCGACGCGAGATGTACGCGTTCGTCTCGGTCACCTGGGCATCGCTTTGTGCATGCAGACGATCGAGCAGGGCCTTCAGCTTCGGATCATCGAGGGTACATGCCATGGTCACATTCGTCTCTGCGGAAGGACTTGTCGGAGAACCAGTCCCAGACTCACCCGTTCACTTTTCGCCTCACCGGGGAAGCGGCATCTCCGGACTATCCTCGTCGCGCGCCCGCTCGAACGCGGGGCGGGGCGTGTCAGAACGCACCTGCTCCAGCCAGAACACCCCGTCATACGGGACGCTGTTGCCCCGGGTGGCCACGAAGTCGACATCGCCATCGCCGTCCATATCTCTAGCGATAAACTTGTCGAACATGCCTCGCTTACGGCGGGAGACGTCGTGTCGGGGCCAATCTCCAGTCGGATCACTCGGATGCTCGAACCATCCGATCCGTCCCAGAGCGTCATTCACACCGACGTCCCCGTCCCCTTCGCGCGGCCCTTGGCTGTAGCTCCCGCCAATGACGTCCAAGCGACCGTCCCCGTTGATGTCCGCCATCTCCATGCCGGTCATGCTGTCCGGGGTGAACCTGCCGATGAAGTGTGCGTTCCACGCGTCATCGATGCGCTCGGGCTGCTCAAACCAAAAGAGCCCCCCGTTCGCGGCGCCGATGATGTCGAGCCGGCCATCTCCATTCAGATCCGCGTACTCGAGGTTGAAGCCGGCCGCCCGGGCGCCGTTGATACCGATCGCGTGTTCGACAAAGTCGAGGCTGCCGTCGCCCGGATTCTCGAAGTAAAGCAGCCGGCTCTCGCCACGTGTCCCCACGACGATGTCCAGATCTCCGTCGCCGTCGAGATCGACGGGCTCGGCGTTTTGGGGCACGCTGTAGTGCCCGATCTCGATCTCTCGCCAGCCGTCACGCTCCAGCGGGTCACCAACCACCTGGTAGACGGCCACGGGCGTGGACCGAGCGTAGTCCGCCGGGCCCGGCCTTTGCGCGCCTTTGTTCGGGGCGGTGGCCTCGGGTACACCATCCCCGTCGAAATCTCCGAAGAAGACGCGGATGTAGGATCCACGTCCTTCGGTCATGGGAAGAATCAGTCGGGGCCACGCCACAGTCCGAGCGAGAGCGACCGGATTCTGCAAATAGATGAGGTGCGAAAGCTCTGCTGCCACCATCACGTCGAGGAATCCGTCCCCGTTCACGTCGGCGAGCGCCACGTCCTCCGGGGCAGGTGCGTCGACTCCCTCAGCCAGCGTGACGTTGATCCAGCGGTCGGGGTCACTCGTACCGAAAGCGATGCGCACGTGGCCATCCGCATCCGGAACGAAATCCGGGTCGAATTGGCTGGAGTCGTACTCGCTGTCTGACTCGTGTACGGACACGATGTCCTCGTACCCATCGTTGTCGATGTCGCCCATGACCAGACCGTCGCTCCCGCTGAGCTTGAATCCGGCCGTCGCGGCCTCGTCGATGATGTGTTCGCGCCAACTGATGTAGGAGCCATCCGGGGCTCGCGCGGTCGTGGGGGAGTCGCCCACCGCGGCTTGTGCCGCGGGCTGTAACGTGGTCTGTGCCGTAGTTGGCACGGAGGTTTGTACTGCCGCTTGCGCAGTGGTTCCTACCGTGCTTGGTACGGCGGATTGTGCTTGGGCTGGCCCAGCACACAGAAGCGCCAGGTACAAAGCCGGAAGTACGGGGATCTTCATGCGCTCACCAGAGGCCTCGGGGAGGACGGGCGGGTTGACGGCCTTGAGAGTAACGCGGAGATCGCTTGCGAGCTACGCGTGGGGCGGAGCCGTCCCGACTTCGTGAAAAGTGGTCGCCCCGTCAGTCCCGACGCAACGCGCTGGACGGGTCCACCCCTGCCGCCCGCCGGGCCGGCAGCCAACTGGTGATCCCGGCTACCAAGGACAGGGCGAGAGCAACCGACACATAGGTGATCGGATCGGTGGCGCTCACACCGAAGAGCAGCGAGGTCATCACCGAGCTCATCAGCCACGCCCCGACTAGGCCCGCGAGGACCCCCATCCCGGCCAGTGCCATCCCTTGACCCACGACCATCCGCCGGACGGTGGGGGCCGAAGCGCCCAACGCCATCCTGACGCCGATCTCCCGAGTGCGCTGGGAGACCACGTAAGAGATCACGCCATAGATCCCGATCATCCCCAGAAGCAGGGCGATCCCGGATGCCACACCCAGCATGGCGACGGTGAACGACGTCCTCGCGGTCGCTCGCCTCAATATTTCGCTCATCGTGCGCGGGGTGGAGATCGGGATGCGAGGATTCAAGGCCCGTACCTCGCGGCGAATCACAGCGAGTATCGCGGTCGGCTCACCCGAGACCCGAACCAAGAGGGACAGTTGACGGGCGACCTGAAGTCGCTCCGCGTTCCCGGCGACGTTAGGCCGGTAGATCATCTCCTCCACCGGTTCGTCGGGCCCAGCGAAGCGCACGTCCCCCACAACACCAACGATCTCGTACCAGTCCGGCCCGCCGTCGATACGCCGGCCCAGCGCACTCGTGTCGGGCCACCAGCGGCGGGCGAACGACTCGTTGACGATCGCCGCCCGTGTCTGGTCGCCCCGGTCACTTTCCTCGAAAGTCCGGCCCTCGATCAAGGGGATAGCGAGCACCTCGAAGAACCCCGGACTGGCGATGTTGTTGTTCGCAAAGATCCGCTCCTCGCCGGGCCCGCGCGGGTGATCCTCCAGTTCTTGAGTACTGAAGGAAACGGAGCCCCCGCCAAGCGGCACTCCGGAGACAAGCCCCACATGCTCCACTCCCGGTTGCGCTTCGAGGCGCTCCCTAAGTTGTCGGAAGAACTCGGCCGTCTCGGCAGCACCTGGAATTTCAGCAACCGGTACCGAGAGCCCAACGGTCATCACGCCTTCGCCGTCGAAACCGGGGTCTACCGATCGGAGCGCCACGAAGCTTCGGAGCATCAAACCCGAGCCCACCAGCAGCATCAGGGCCAAACCGACTTGAGCCACCACGAGTCCGTTTCGCAGCAGGTGGCGCTCACGCCCACCGGTGGATCCCTGCCCTCCCCCGTCCCGGAGTTGCCCCGCCAGATCCGGGGCACTGTAACGCAACATGGGGAACGAGCCGAACAGGAATGCCGCAGCGAACGAGACCAGCACCGTAAAGCCCAGAACCCTAAGATCAAAACCCACCTCCGCGAGCCGGGGGATGTCGACCGGGGTGTAGCTCGTAGAGACCTCGACTGCGACGGCCGCTAGCCCGACGCCCAGCACGCCTCCGGCAGCCGCCAGCAAGAGGCTCTCGCTAATGAAAGTCCTCATGAGCCCGAGTCGGCCAGCCCCAACCGCCACCCTGAGGGCAACCTCGCGCTGCCGGACCTCCGCACGAACGAGCAGCAAGTTGGCGACGTTTGCGCAAGCGATGACCAGCACCAGGCCCACAGTTCCAAAGAGGATCCAGAGGGTCTGACTCATGTCACCGACGATGGCTTCCTTGAGCGGCCGAACGACGGCCTGGAGGTTTACCTCAGCCAGGAAGGCCGGGGCGCCGTCCTCAGGAAACAACTCTGCGAGTCGGGTAATCAACCCGGCAAGCTCGGTATCGGCGGATTGCACGGACGCGGCCTCGGAGAGCCTGGCGATTCCCGATGCGCCGAACGCCGCCAGTGGCGCCCGAGCCGGGTCGACCATCATTGGGATGAACAGCCGCGCCTCGGAATCCGGATACGAAAAGCCGGGTGCCATGACCCCGACCACACGCCGGTTCACGCCGCCCATGTCGAGCGTACGTCCGACGATGTCCGAGTCGCCTCCGAAGCGACTCCGCCAGAGCCCGTCGCCGAGCACCACGACGGGTTCGGCGTCCGGCACGCCATCATCGACCGTCAAAGTCCGTCCGATCACCGCGTCCACGCCAAGCACAGTAAAAAAAGATGGCGTCACCGAGCGGCCGGCAATGCGCTCTGGATCCCCATCACCCATCAGGTTGACCACGGTGGGCCGGTGCATCGCTATGGACTCGAACGAGCCGGCCTGCTCGCCATACAAGAGATAGAGACCTGGCGACATCGGGAAC
>JAPYQK010000062.1 GCA_029941275.1 Longimicrobiales bacterium
ACCCCCACCCGAGCACGCACCAAAAAAGCTTGCCGAAGTAGCACTCCACACACATCGTTTGGTACGGCGTACTCACCTCAGGGTCTGGACCAAGGAGCGGTTGGTAGTGGCACGTGTTCTCATCGTCGAAGACGAACAGACGGATCGAGTGATTTTGGCAGGTATTGTCGAGGGCATGGGCCACGAAGTGTACTACGCCTAGGATGGCGGACAGGCCTTCAAGACCTATATCAGAATGAACATCGATATCGTCGTTACCGATATTCCCATGCCTAATGTGGACGGGCTGGAGTTCATCTTGTCGTTGAAGACGTTGTTTCCGGAGGCGCCGATCATCGCCGTTTCGGGTAAAGGCCCGGAGCTGCTCGCCTACGCCCAGGACAACGGCGCCTACGCGGTACTCAGCAAGCCCATCGACCACGATGAACTCGTCGCGGCCATCGCGAGCGCTGCCCCAGATAACCACACACCTCTGCCGCCCCGGTCTAAGCTTGCCGCCCGCCGCACGCACCGGTCTTTGGATACGGTCTAGACCCGAGCCGACTTCGCGTCCATCAGCGGACCGCAGACCCTCCGAATTGACGGAATTTCCAACGGCGACGTAGGTTGCCGGATCCAAACAAACAGGAGGGTCAGATGAAGAAGCAACTGTTGTCTGCGCTTTTCGTGTTGTCGCTGGGGCTACCCGGGCAAATTTCGGCGCAGGTGGATCTCTCACGCGCGACGTATATCGGTGTCGAGCAGTGGAGGGACACGGTGAATGCGCTTCCGGGTGTCGACCGGCAGATCGTCAGCCAGGACATCGGGGCACTCAATCTCTCGGTCGGCATTATCCACCGGAACGCTACGGCCCCGGCCGGCGGTCGCGGGCGGGGTGCCGGGCGGGGCGGCCGGGGGGGAGGCGGAGCACCTCCGCCATCGGACTGCGGCGTGTCGTCAGGTGAAGCAAGCGGCGCTCGAGGAATTCAACACCTGCATCAGACGGAGACGTACATCATCGTCTCGGGGGCGGGGACTCTGGTGACCGGCGGCTCGATCTTGAGCGGCCGTATGTCCGGGCCCGAGAGCAGCGTGACCACGACCCTGAACGGTCCGTCATGCAGCGGCACCATCGTGGGGGACGTCCAGATACGTGACGTGGTGGTCGGCGACATCGTTATCATTCCCGCGGGTGTGCCGCACGGTTGGCTGAACATCCCGCGTCACGTGGACTACCTCAGCGTGCGCCCCGATCCCGACCGGGTCCTTCCGTCGGACTACGTGCACCCGTCGATCACGATCCGGCGGTAAGGACCAAGTCTAAGGATCAAGCAGATGAGCGCGATATTTCTCTGACTGGCGCATCGACTAGCTGATGGGGGGCCGGGCCGCCGAGTACAAGCGGCTCGGCCTTCTTACAGGGCTGCCGAGATCACCGCACCCGCTTCCAGCGCGTCCCCCCCGCAGAATCCTCCAACACGATGCCTCTTTCGGCCAATTCGTCCCGAATGGCATCCGCGCGGGCGAAGTCCCTGCCCGCCCTCGCAGCTTCACGGTCGTTGATGAGCGATGTGATCCAGGCTTCTGTATCGTCGTCCACCTTGAGGTCTTCCCGGGCTACGCTGAGAAGCCCCATCACCTCATCCATCGAGGAGAGCGCCTTTCTCGCAGCTTCCAAGTCGCGCTCTGGCACGGCCGAAGCGGCATCCAGCTCGCCGTTCACTCGGTTCACGAAAACGAATAGAGCCGCGAGGGCCTCGGCGGAGTTGAGGTCGTCGTCGAGCGCGGTCCGGAAGGCCGCGATGGCTTCGTCGGCCAGATCGGCCAGTGGCCCGACCGAACCCTCGGACTCATCGGATCCGCCTGCCCCGCCGTTCGTAGCCGCCAACTCGTCCTCCACTCCGACGGTTTCCGCCAAACGCGCCTCGAAATCCAGAAGGCGCTGGACGGCCGCAGCGGACGCCGCGAGCCCCTCTCGGGTGAAGTTCAGCTCCCTCCGGTACTGTGCACCCAGCAATTGATGGCGGATCGCCGCCGGCCCCAACCCCTCCTCGAGCAGTTGGTGAACGGTGATGGTATTGCCGAGGGACTTGGACATTTTCTCGCCCTCGACGACGAGATGTTTGATGTGCACCCAATGCCGCACGAAAGGCTTGCCGGTGACCCCCTCGGACTGGGCAATCTCGTTTTCGTGATGAGGAAACACGAGATCTTCTCCGCCCATATGGATGTCCAGCGTCTCACCGAGTTCGGTGATGCTCATGACGGAGCACTCCAGATGCCAGCCGGGGCGTCCCCTTCCCCACGGGGAATCCCACGAGGCGCCCACCGCTTCGTCTTCGGGTTTGGCGGCCTTCCAGAGAGCGAAGTCGCGTACATTCTCCTTCTCGTACTCGTCGTCCTGCACCCGTGCGCCGGGACGGGTGGACTCGGGGTCCAGCCCCTTTAGTCGGCCATAGGCGGGGAAAGCACCTATGGAGAAGTAGACCGACCCGTCGTCCGCAGGGTAGGCGAGTCCTCTCTCCTCAAGACGCTCGATCCAGGACACCATCTGGGGGACGTACCCGGTCGCCAAGGGATAACTCCGTGCCGGAAGAATCCCGAGCGTTCGGGAGTCGGCCAGAACGTCCTCGGCGAAGGGGACGGTATACTCCCGAACGTCCTGGGCCGCCTCGGACGCACGATTGATGGTCTTGTCGTCCACGTCGGTGAGGTTCATGACGAACTCCACTTCGTAGCCCGACCACTTCAGGTAGCGGTGGAGCAGATCGTAGACCAGAAAGCTCCGGAAGTTGCCGATGTGTGCGTGGTCGTACACTGTGGGGCCGCACGCGTAGAGCCGGACCAGTGGCGGATCGGCGGGCTCGAAATCCTTCACCGAGCGCGTGAATGTGTCGTAGAGTTTCAGGGGCATATCGTCGAGAGGGTCAGGGTTGGTCCGGTGGGCCCGGGCTGCAGACCCGGACACCGAGTAGGATGGCCTCAAAGGCGCGAACGCGGAAGAACCCGCAGCTCGGCCACCCGCCACGCGCCATCCTCGTAAACGAACCCAACGAAAACCGTCCGTACGACCATCTCGGTCATTCCCCGTATCCGTGATTCCCACCTGATTTCGGCAAATCCCTGCGGGGGATCGCCACCCACCTCACCGAAACGCGAGACACGGGCCGAAGTTGCCTCGCGATTTCCCAAGTACTCCCGAATGGAAACTCCCGCACGCGGCGGGGCGAGGGCACCGAGGGGTCGTGCTTCCCACTGCAGGCGCAAGCCGTTCAGAGAAAACCGATCCTGGAGGGTGGACACGTCACCCGCCGCCCACTGGGCCGCGAAGCGTGTGGCGGCCTGCTCGAGGTCTTGCCCGAGACACACGGCGGGGGCGCCTACACTAACTCCGACCCCGAGCGCACCAAGGATCAAGCCACGCGGAACAACGTTCGCCAACCTCCTCCTAACGCGACGGTTCATGCCAAGCCCCCCGCGCCTACCGTGCTCGGGCCTGCCATCTCTTCGTGAACCCGACGAAGCGCTTCCGTCGGGTCGGAGGCCTGCGTTACAGAACGCCCGATCACCAGATAATCGGCCCCGGCCGCCACGGCCTGAGCGGGCGTGGCGACTCGGGCCTGGTCGTGGGCTATGTCGCCCACGAGGCGGATACCCGGCGTGACCACCACGAGACCGGAACCCACGGCCTCCTTGATGGGAGCCGCCTCCCAAGCGGACGCCACCACCCCACCCACGCCCGACTCCTGGGCGAGCCGGGCTAAGCGCACGACTTCCGGCCGGACCGACTCGACCGGCCGGCCCCACGAGTCCCCCACATCGGACGCGGTCATCGAGGTGAGCACGGTAACACCAAGAAGCGTGAGGCCGTCTCCGGCCGCCCCGGCGGCAGCCTCCATCATGGCCCGTCCCCCCGTTGTATGAAGCGTCAGGAAATCGACTTCGAGCGCACCGGCACAAGCCACTGCACGCGCCACGGTGTTCGGGATATCGTGCAGTTTGAGGTCGAGAAAGACCTGCTTGTCCCTCTTCTTGAGCGCCTCGACAGCGGCGGGTCCTTCACGCGTGAAAAGCTCGAGCCCCACCTTGAAGAAATCGGCGGCTTCACCGAGCGAGTCCACCAACCCCAAGGCGTTGTCCAACGTGGGCTGGTCGAGCGGGATGATCACTCGAGCCATGTCAGCGCGCTTCCGAGACCGGGACGGGGCGATGTTCAGCCTGATACGTTCCGATCAAGTCTTCGATCTTCTCGATTCCCATCTTCTCTCCGTACCGTGCGATATCCCTTGCTACCCTCTGCGCGGTCCTAGGGTCGGCGAAGGTAGCGGTCCCGATCTGTACGAGCGATGCACCCGCCATAAGATACTGGATGGCGTCCTCCGCGGCCGAGACTCCCCCCACCCCGACGAGCGGTATGGATGTGTGCGCCCGGGCTCGATGCACGGCGTGAACTCCTACGGCTCGCAGCGCCGGTCCTGACAGACCCCCCGAGCCCGCACCGAGCGTAGCGCTCCCCGACGCGATGTCGATGACCAGGCCGGGCATCGTGTTCACGAGGGTTATACCATTCGCACCGGCTTCCTCTGCGGCTTCGGCAATGGGTCCGATGTCCGGAACGTTGGGCGCGAGTTTCACGAGGAGCGGACGATCCGTGAGATCCTGTGCCCCCTGCACGACTCGGGTGAGGGCATCCGGATCCAGCGCAAAAGGCACCCCGCCGAGGCGAGTGTCGTTGGGGCAGGAAAGGTTGAGTTCGTACCCGAGGAATCCGCCGACCGACTCAAGGCCCTCCACGATGCGCCAGTACTCTTCCGGTGTATGGCCGGCCACGCTCAGCAGCACCTGGATTCGCGAAAGATGCTCCTTCATCCAGGGAAGCTTTTCGGCGCACACACGCTCCAGGCCGGGATTCGCCAGTCCTACCGAATTCAGCATGGCGTTGCCAGCCTCCACGAGGCGGGGTGCCGGATTCCCTGCTCGGGGCTCCAAAGTGACCGATTTCGTCACGATTCCGCCCAGCGCATCGAGATCGAGCGTGTCCTGGAGCTCCTCGCCAAACCCACAGGTGCCGGCCGCGAGAAGCACGGGATTCTGAAAGTCGACCCCGAACAGGGTCTGGCTCAATCGCATCGTCGGATTATCACTCTCACTTTTGCGGTTGGTCCGCTGGCTCGTCCTCTAACTCACCCGCCAATTGCCGCCGAGCTCTCAGCTCCTCGTCCACCCGAGTGAAAAGGGGGTCGAGTACGTCCTGGAGCCGAGATTCCAACTCCCCGAGATCGGTTCCACCGTGGCCCGTATGAGCATAACGAACGTATGGATCGGCAGGGAGTGCATCGAGTAGGCCGTCGAGCCGGTCGCGCTCCGCCGGATCGGGCGCCAGTTCCCTGGATGCTAAGAGCGCTTTTCCGAACCAAGGCCCCTTGGGCGCAGCCACCGCATAGCGGTGAAAAAGCGCCGCCGAGAGCCGGCCGGCGACCAGGACATCCCGGGCGATCTCCGCCGCCCCGATCAGAGCGACAGGCTCACCCTCGATCCCGTACTCTGTGAGAAGCTCCACGCGACGGATCGCATCAAGTAGCACCTGGGCTCCTTCGTATGATACCGCCGGCAGCAGCACGGATCGAAAGCGGGCAAGCTGGCGCACCTCCACTACCTGAGCGAACCTCCACCTCGCAAGCGTCACCCGGGCCGATGCCGCCATTTCCCCCACGCCCGATCCCACAACAACAACGTCCCGTTCCGCTCGCCGCACCTCTCCCGCGTCATAGGCGAACCCGGCGCGTGTCATCAGCAAACGGTCCCGCTCATCTCGAGACCAATGGGCGTTTTCCGCGTTGTCCAAGAGGACTCCGGCACTCAGCGGGCCCCAACGGACCGCGAACAGCTGAGCGAGGGAACGGATGGAGTCGCCGTATACTTGTGCACGGTCCGTGAAGATAAGCGCCTGGATTCCCTGATGGATGCGGGTCAAATCCGGCAGAGCGAATCCCCAGGCGATACGCTCGAGGTTGGCGGTCACTATGTGGGCATCACTTATATCCGCCGCCCGATCCAGATCCCGCCATCCCTGTGCCTCCATGCCCTGCCGAAAGAACGCACGCGCCCGCCAGAGATGTCCCTCCGCCAGATGGGTCGGTTCATCCACCCGCTCTATCGCCATGTCGAGAAGTGCCAACCCGCGGGCCGTCTCTCCAACCGCAACGGCCATCACCCCTCTATAAAGGGCGGCTTGCGCTCGTAAGTCGGCGTCCTCGCTTACCTCGAAAAAGCGCTCGAGTGCTCGAGTGGCCTCCGGAATCTCTCCTAAACGGAAGTGGGCCTTGGCGATGAGGAGAAGGGTATCATCGGCGTAGCCACCTGCCTCGTCGGCGCGATACCCACCGGTTGCCTTGTCGACGACCTCACGGTAACGGGCCGACACCGCGGAGTCCTGGCCGGCCAACCGTAGATCCTCAGCCTCCTGGTAGAGGTTCTCCGCGTTGTAGAGGGTGTTGTAATGAACACACCCCGAGAAAACGCACGATCCCAGCGTCACGAAAACGACCGCCCGTCGAGACCGCCTGGTTCTCACCGTGGCGGGCCCTGAACCGGCGCTCCCTGATCGGGCGGGTAGCGTTCGAAGAAGTTCCGGATCGCTTGCGCGAGGGCACCGGCCACCTCGCGCTGAAACTGTGCCTGGGAAAGCACACGTTCTTCTTCTCGATTCGTGATGAAGCCGACCTCGACCAACACCGCCGGCATCAGTGCGTTGGTGATCACTGCAAACGGTCCCTGCTTGACGCCTCGGCTGGGGCCGGGATGCACCTCTTCCAGCTCATCCTGAATCCCCTCGGCGAGAAGCGACGACCAATGCTGATGGTCGAGGTTACGAAGCCCCCTCATGATGGAGGAGATGTCCAGGTCCCCGTCATCATCGGGGTCCAGTCCCTCCTCCTCCTGGAGGGGAGCGTTCTCCATCGCTGCCACCCTTCGCTCGTCCTCGGTACGCGCCTCCGACAAGAAGTACGTCTCGAATCCTCGAATCGCGGGGCTGGCGGGAGCGGAGTTCACGTGGATGGACAGGAAGAGGCCAGACCGGTCGCCCTTCAGCTCAGTGGCCTGCGGTCCCCTCTCCCAAAGCGGAACGAGCACGTCCCGGTCACGCGTCAGATAAACTTCAAAGTTCTCTTCCCCCCTCAGCTCCCGTTCCACATAACGACCGATGGCCAACGCGATGTCCTTTTCGCGGCGCCCGCCCGCCCCGGTGGTTCCCGGGTCCGCACCGCCATGGCCCGGATCGATCACGATGACCCGCTTCTCGAGATCCCGTGCTTCCTCGACTTCCGCGGGCGTCGTCGGCACGGACGTCGAGTCCGTCACCTCCGCATCGGTGGGGGAAGGAACACCACCCCGATCTGCATTGCCGCGGCGTGTCGAAATTTCACGGCGTCCTCTCGTCCCTGTCCGGGGGTCATCCCCATCTTCCGGCCATAGGGATGCATCGACGATTTCGAGGGCCCCTTCATCGCCCAAGAACGCGTACGATTTGCTTGCCCTAGCTGGAAGGAAATCGACCAGGAACTGGAGTGGAATCTGGACCGATCCGGCCGCCTCAAAAGGCACGCTCACCAGCTGGAGAAGGTCCTCGTCCCACCAGAAAAGGGGGCTCCCCAACGAGAACTCGACCACGGGACCGTCGGAGCCGAGTTGGGCACGAAGCACCTCCTCATCCAACTCGACCGCCCAACCCAATTGGCCCAGGACGTCGTGGGGAACGGTGGCGTACCCCCGAGCCTCTCCGACAGGCAACGAAAAGGAGGAATCGTCGGGACCGCGCACCACCAGGGAATCGATTGTTTGGGCAGCACCCGGAGCCGATCCCAGTATCATCGCGCACACGGCCAGCACGCTAACAATCGCCCTCTCGGCTACACGGATCATCGATGTTCGCTCATGGCGCGTTTGGCCTCCCTATCCTGTGTCTGCTTTTTGAGCTTTTCGCGCTTGTCGTACAAACGCCGTCCCCTCGCAACGCCAAGAAGTAACTTTGCCTTTCCGTTCCTGAAGTAGACCTCGAGGGGAATCAAAGTGAGCCCCTTCTCGTCGGTCTTGCTCACCAGCCGTCGTATCTCCTCGCGATGCATGAGTAATTTTCGGACCCGATCCGGATCCTGGTTCGCCCGATTCGCCTGTTCGTACGGCGAAATATGAAGGTTGTAGAGCCAGAGTTCACCCCCCTCCACGCGAGCGAACGCATCGCGAAACGCCAACTGCCCTGCCCGAAGAGACTTCACCTCAGGGCCTTTGAGCACGATCCCGGCCTCGTGAGTGTCCAGAATTTCGTATTCGTGCCGCGCTTTCCGGTTCCGTCCGACGACCTTGTGGCCGCCCTCGCCATTCCGTTCGCTCAACGGTCGCCAAGCCTCATGACGAAGTCCCGTATGCCGTTCGAATCTGTACTTTTCGCGCCTTTCTCATGGTATAAACCTGGGCCACTTCTCCACTGAGGACAAACACTACCGATGCGTAATAGATCCAGAACAGGAGGACCACCAAAGTCGCGAGATTCCCGTACGCGGAGCCGTAGTCGGCCACCGAGGTGGCGTACCAGCCGAACCCCCATTTCATCACTTCGTAGGACACGGCCATTACCGTTGCGGCGAACCAGGACGTACGCCAGCTGATCCGCCGCGCAGGCACATACCAATAAATGAGCGCAAACAAGGCCCACGTCGACATGAACGCCAGAAGCGTTGCGAGCGCCCGCTCAGTCGATCCCAGAAAGTCCTCCGGGATGCCCAGAATCTCGGTGCCCCGTCCGCCTAGAGACTGGAGGACGACCGTGATGACCACGTTCAGGAGCAGTAGCGCACCGCCGAGCACGACCACCTGCAGGTCGAAGATCTTTCCCCTAAACACGCCGCGGTCACCCGCAATGTCGAACACTTCGCGTAACGCGACCCGGAGCGTGCCGACGAGTCGCGTGGAGAGCCAGATGAAGAGCAGCGATCCCACGATGGAGTAGCCCGCTCGACTGGCCACCAGCCCGTTGATCCCCGATTCGATCTCGGCAAGGAGATCGATGTCGCCTCCAATCGCCGG
This sequence comes from Longimicrobiales bacterium, assembly GCA_029941275.1. Classification (GTDB taxonomy): domain Bacteria; phylum Gemmatimonadota; class Gemmatimonadetes; order Longimicrobiales; family Gaopeijiaceae; genus UBA822. The sequence goes on from JAPYQK010000062.1 coordinate 9,064, forward strand.
CACATAGTTCTGAAGCAAACCAACGAGGACTTCCGAGGGCTCGCCGTACCGGGCCCGCAGGACGTAACCCCACAGGCCGACCACCAACAGGAAAAGCGGCACGATGGCAATCAGAAAGTTGTAACTGATCGCCCCTGCCATGAAGAAGATGTCGTCCTCAGCGGACTTCTGGTACACGCGGGAGGCGAACTCCCTGAGGCGGGTGGGACCTGAACTGAGACGGGCACTGACACGTGCACTGATAGGGGACGCTACAGGACCAGCGCTCACGACCATCCCGATTCAATCAATTTTCGCCAGCGTCGTCCTCCGGAGACCCCGCCCCGTCCGCAGCCGCTTCCTTGGCCGCAGCGATTCCGGCCTTTGCCGCGGCCTTGGACCGCTCCAGCTTGGCTTCGAGATCAGTGCGGGCCTCCGCAGCCGCCACACGACCGGATTCCACCGCGTCTCGCACCAACTCGACGCGGGATTCGACGCCATCGCGAACGTTGCCGAGCCGATCTTCGAGACTCACCTGAGCCTCTTTAAGGCGCTCCTCGGCGGCGGCACGAAGCTTCTGGGCTCGAGCCCGTATCTCTTCCTGTGTCTCTTCTCCGGACTGGGGGGCGAAAAGAAGCGCCAGCCCAGCCCCAACCAACGCACCGAGGCAGAACGACCCGAAACTTCCACCGCTATCTCGCTCGACGATGATGTAGGGTAGATCATCTTGATTACGCATGTTACTCACTCCTTCCGCAGCTTCCGGAACCGGGGCGATACACCCGCTTCCACCTCTAAAGATACCGCCGCGCAAGGGCAGATCACAGGGACCGGCTGCTTCCAGCCTCGCCCCGAAAGATGAGCGAGCCCGCAGCAGCCACCGCACCTTACCAGTCCGGTGGGTCGTACCCCTCCCGCCCCATGAGTCGGTACGTGAGATGTTTTCCCAGCTCGACCCCCGGTTGATCGAGGGGGTTCACGTCATACAACGCCCCGGCGTAAACCGTTGCGATCGACATCAGCATGAAAAGTTCGCCTAAGGTGGCCGCGTCGAGCTGCTCCAGCTCGAACGTCATATTCGGTCGTCCCTTCCGGCGCAACGCTTCGGCAGTCGCTTTTCTCTCGGAGTCCAACAAGTGCCCCATTTTTTGACCTCCGAGATATGCAGCCGCGGGAAGGGACGCCCGGTGCGTGCCGATCTCGATATCCCGTTGCGAACTGTTGAGCCCGAGGAACATCACGACTTTGTCCCGGGGCCCCTCAATAAACAACTGGACTTGAGCATGTTGATCGGTGACCCCAACCGCCGGAAGCGGGGTCGGCCCGGCGTGGACGATGTTCCCGGAGCGATCGTTAGCTTTTCCGAGGGACTCGGCCCAGAGCTGCTGAAACCAGAATGCGAAAGAGCGAAGGCGCTCGGAGTACGGCATCATCACGTGGATCGAGGCCCCCGCATCGACGTGAGCCGTGTGGAGCAGGGTCGCAATGAGCCCCGCGGGGTTGTCCATTAGCACCGCCGTGCGGCAATACTCGTCGGCCTCTGCCGCCCCAGCCAACAGGGCAGCCCCGTCGAGGCCAGCCAGGATGGCCGGAAAGAGCCCCACGGCCGAAAGAACCGAAAAGCGCCCCCCGACGTTTTCCGGAATGGGCAGACTCCGAATCCCTTCCGCCTCGGCAATCGATCGTAGAGGTCCCCTTTTCGGATCCGTGGTGAACACGAAGTGTTCTCTCGCCTGCTCCTTGCCGAACTCGTCGATCAGCAAACCCTCCATCACCAAGAAGAGCGCCATGGTCTCGGCGGTGGCACCCGACTTACTGACAACATTAAAAAGCGTACGGCTAGGATCGAGGCGCTCTACCAAGTCCGTGACTGCGTCGGGGTCTACGTTGTCGAGGACGTGTATGCGGGGTCGGCCCTTACGTTCCGCCAGCGATCGCGCGTTCCAGGTGGGTCCGAGCAGGGCATCCCTGAGTGTGCGGGTCCCCATGGCGGAGCCACCGATCCCGAGGATGACGAGATCGTCGAAACGACCTTTGAGACCGTCAGCGATTTGCTGGGTACGGTCCAACTCCTCCGAAGCATACGGGAGGTCGAAGAAACCGGCCGCACCGGAGATCCGGGAAGCTTCGACAGTGTCGTGTGCCGCGCTGAAACGCTCCGCTAGGTCACGCTCTAGCCGATCCGGGTCGATGCCGCCCTGGTCGAGGTTCTGCACCACCATGTTCGAGAAGTCGAGCGCGATCGGGGTCATGAGATCTCGATGCTCAGGCCGTCGTATGCCGGGGCCACCCCCTCGGGGAGCCAATCCACGAGTTCTTGATGCCGAACCCGATGAGTAAGGTGGATCAAGTAGGTGCGCTCCGCACCCACCGTCCGTGCGGCTTCGACCGCCTCTTCCACGTTGAAATGGGTCGGATGCGGCCGGCCGAACCAGAGTGCATTGAGTACCAAAACACTCACTCCCTTCAGGGTCTGCAAAGCGGCCTCCGGTAGTTCTTTCGCATCCGTAACATATCCCAGCGACCCAACCCGAAAACCGTACACACTGATCGGCCCGTGAGGCACCTCTACCGGTTCGAAGCGCTGGCCCATGATCATCGTGCCCTCGCCGGGCGCGAACGGTACCAGGCGAACGCGCGGTTTGGTCGTGCCCTCGGGCGGTTGATACTCGTCGTCGAAAATATAGGCGAACCGCGTTCGAAAGTGTTCGTCGAGCTCTTGGGGTATGTAAGCGGGGATGTCACGGCGCTGCCGAGCCGTAAACGCGCGGAGATCATCGATCCCGTGTACGTGGTCCGCATGAGCGTGCGTGTACCATACCGCGTCGACGTTGTCCGCCCCGACGGCAAGCAGTTGGAGTCGGAGCTCAGGCGGCGTATCGACCAGGACCGTACCCTCTTCGAACTCCAGCAACGCCCCGTGCCTCGTTCTCTTGTCCCGGGGGTCGTCCGAGGTGCAGACATCGCAGTCGCACCCGACGACCGGGACTCCGAAAGAGGTTCCGGTGCCGAGGAATGTGAGTTTCATGAGTCGAAGACGGCTGATACGGAAGCCCGGCATACGTCCCGGCCATTCGGACGAGACCCCGAACCCCACACTGGGTACGGGGAAGTCCGTGGAAGCTGTCCATGGGTGTTCTGAAGAGCAAGGCTCGGGCAAGAACCAAACCGGATTCTCTTGCGCGAGAGGGCCGGTGGACCGAAGCTCTCGGCACCATGACGATCCGACTCACCTCAGATTCGGGCGGCCTCTTGGAGTTGGGCGAGAGCCTGAAGGGAGAACGCCGGGTAGCCGTGGACCTCGAAGCCGCTGGTTTCCATCGGTATTCGGACCGGGTCTGCTTGCTTCAAGTGAGCAGTGGTGGACAGCACTTCGTGGTCGACACCCTAGCTGTCGATCCCGCAGAGGTGCTCCGTGAACCCCTGGAGAGCCCAAGTGTGACCGTCCTGCTCCACGGCGGGGATTATGATCTTAGGCTTCTCGACCGCGACCTGAATCTGCACCCGGTGAGCTTGTTCGACACTCAGACAGCGGCCGCGCTCCTGGGTGAGCCATCCCTGGGGCTTGCAGCGCTCCTCGAGAAGTATCTCGGCGTCCGGGTGTCCAAGAAGTACCAGCGTGCGGACTGGGCCCGTCGCCCGCTCCCGGATGACATGCTCGAATACGCGGCATCGGATACGCGACATCTGCACGAGCTGGCCGACCTCCTCGCGGGGCGGCTGGATGAGGTCGGAAGAAGAGCTTGGGCTGAAGAAGAATCAGCCCTCATGGAAAAGATCCGGTGGAACAACGACGCTGATGTCGATCCGGTCACCAAAGTCAAAGGGATGCGAGGTTTCGAGCTTCGCGAGGTGGCATTAGTTCGCGAGGCATGGCTCTGGAGAGATGAAATTGCCCGGGAGCGGGATCGGGCCCCCTTCCGCGTGGCTGGGCATCCCACGCTCTTGGAGGTGGTGCGCGAACGCCCCAGCACCACATCGGAACTCGCGAAGATTCGCGGCTTTTCGCCCGAACTCGCGCAGCGGTCGGGGAAACCGCTGCTGGACCGGCTCGAGCAAATCGACCGGCTCGACGAATCCGACTTGGTAGGGTACCCCAAAAGCCCGGCCGGGCCACGCCGCCCCCAGCCCGAGGAGGAGGAAATCGCCCTCCGTCTCAAGCGTGTTCGGAACGAGGCGGCAGAGTCCCTGGGGATCGACCGGGGTGTCTTGATGTCGAACACAGTGATCCTGGAGATCGCCCGGGTTCGTCCCGGAACTATCGAGGAACTCACCGGCGTTGCGGGAGTGAAGCGCTGGCAATCTGAGACGTTAGGGGACCAATTATTGGCCACCCTGTAGCGGGGCTAGGCTGCGTCTTCCTCTTTTCGCTTGCAGTCGATGCAGTATCGCGCGTGCGGGAGGGCATCGAGACGCTCGAACCCGAGCTCGGAGCCACAGGTGTGGCAGTTCCCAAAATTATCCGGATTGTTGTATAGGCGGCGCAACGCTTCCTCGAGCCGATAGATATACCGTCCCTCTTTGGTGGCGAAGAGGGCAGCCTTCTCCCGTTCCATCGCCTCGGTCCCCTGGTCCGCCATGTGGTCCGTATAGGCGGACAGGTCGGAATCCATCGTTTCCCGGTCGAGTTTGGCGATCCGGTCGAAGAGCCCCAGCGCCTTGAGCGCCCGCGCCCGCTCGTCCATCAGCCGACCCTCAATATGCTTCAACTGCTTTTTGGTCAACATCTCGAATTCGTACCGCGTTTCGAAGTTGAAGGAGCGCCGCCGACTCTTGGTGGCGTGTGGAAACGCCGCTGACTCGCCCTACGGCGAAAAAATTAATCGAATCCGAAAATGTCGTCTACGTCACCTCCCCCCTGGATCCCCACCAAGGCGCGAGGGTAATGCCGTGTTCCCGAATCGAGAAATACACCGTCGCC
>JAPYQK010000063.1:0-9493 GCA_029941275.1 Longimicrobiales bacterium
ACACGGCTGTGGACGTCCATTTGGATTTTCTGAATGTCTTCGACGCGGACGGTCCGGTTTGCCGGCAGAAAGAAGCTCCTGCGAGTACTCACCGGACCGTGTGAACGTACTGGTGGGGGACCCCCCGGTGCAGAGTAATGAAGAACGTGTTCGGGGACTGCAAGAGAGGGAGCGCAAGGGATGGACGGAGAGCGTCGCAGCGTTCTACATGTGAATCTGGACGTGAATCCAGGCGATGTCGCGCCGAAGGCAAATCTCGAGCGGAAGAGGACTCCGCGAGGCGGTCTGGGCTGGGGAACGCGCCTTGGGTTCCGGCTTGTGTGGTCGGCCGCCAAGTGGACCCTCGCCCTGTTTCTGCCGTTTTTGTCCTCGTCCGTGGATCCATGTACGCCTACCAGAGCATGGGCTGGGGCACTTGGTCGTCAATCGGGCTGGGCGTTTTTGGCACGGTATTGGTTTTTACCGTCTACGCCACGTGGACGTGGAAACGAATTACCGGAAAGGGCCGAACTCACGGACTACTACACTTCTCTGCACCCCCTCATGAGAATCGCCGCGAGCACCTATTTACTCTTCGATCGTGACGCGGTTGTCACCGATCCGGGTCGGACGGCGGAGGACTATCTTCAGATGGGGCTTCCCATCAACGAAGCCTCTCTCCATTTCAAGCTTCAGGACCGCTACGTGCACGCGATGGACCTTCGCACCATCGGTAGGAGTCCGCTGAGGAATCGAATGACGGCCGCCTACTTCAGGTTGATGGGTTTCCGGAGTCTTCACCACGTCGGGACAGAGGATCACCTCCACCTGTCGCTTCCCCTACCTAGCGACACCTGACAGATGACGGGCGATTGGCTCGTGAAGAGGGGGTGGGCGTGACACAGCAGCGCGTAGGGGGGGGTTCTGGGGGTTTGGGGTACTGTCGGTTCTAGTCACCGGCCCGCTCCTCTGGACCCCAACGGCGGTTGGCGCGACCCAGCGAGACGCTCTTTCCCAAGTCCCGTACAACGGGGACTTCACGTTCACCCGTATCCGATACAGCGGTCCCGGGTTCGGCCGATTCGGCGGCTCATCGTGGTCGCACGACTACCCGGACGCAGACCGGAACATCCAAACGATTCTGGACGAGTACACCGCGATGTCTCCCAACACGAGCGGGAGCAACGTCGTCCATCTAGAAGACCGGCGAATGTTCGAGCAACCGCTCATTTACGTCTCCGAGCCCGGCTACTGGCGAATCACTGAAGAGGGCGCCCGGAATTTGAGGGAATATCTGCTCAAGGGTGGTTTCCTCATCTTCGACGATTTCGAGGCTGATCAATGGTACAACATGGACGCGCAGGTACTTCGCGCCCTTCCGGAACGCGAGTGGGTCGAACTGGACGATTCGCACCCGATCTTCGGGACGTTTTTCTACATCGAAGACATCTACGTACCGCACCCCTCGGTCGACGTTGAGCCGCGGTACATGGCCATCTTCGAGGACAATGATCCGAGCAAGCGTGTCATGGTGCTAGCGAACCACAACTCCGATCTGGCCGAATACTGGGAGTGGTCCGCCTCCGGGCTCTTCTCGGTCGACCCCACGAACGATGCCTATCGGCTGGGTGTGAACTACATCATCTACGGACTCACACATTAGTTCTAGGAACTGACGCATTAGTTCGGACCGGAGCCGGACTTGCGCACGGCACTTCTTGAACGCACCCTCAGCAGCGTACCCTGAGCCCAGGAGCGATGCGATGACCCCCAAGCACCTCGTAGCAGTTGCCCTTGTCATGGTTTCCGCCGCTTGTAGTGGTGGTAGCGGCACCAGCGGGGGCGCCGATATGGCGTCTGATCCGGCCGTCACGGACGCGTCGATGGCCCCAATGTTCGAGGTGGATCCGCTCTGGCCCAAGCCTCTCCCGAACCACTGGCTACTCGGCTCGACGATCGGCGTTTCCGTGGACTCGCGTGATCACGTTTGGATCGTCCATCGGGGTAACTTGGCGAACAACGAGATGCCCGCTGCCCTTGATCCACCCATCGCCGACGCGTGCTGCTTTGCGGCGCCGCCCGTTCTGGAGTTCAACGCGGAGGGCACCCTCGTACAGTCCTGGGGTGGTCCGGGCGACGGATACGACTGGCCGACGTCGAACCACGGCATCGTGGTCGACCACATGGACAACGTCTGGATCGGCGGCAACGGCGGCGGCGACTCGCACGTCCTGAAGTTCAGCCGCGCCGGGCAGTTCCTCCTGCAAGCGGGCGAGGCCGGCTACGGCGTCGACAGCAACGCGGAGAACCACTATTCGCGAGTGGCCAAGATCAGCTTCGATGGCGAGGCCAACGAAATGTACCTTGCCGACGGTTACGGCAACAAGCGAGTGGCCGTGATCGACGCATCGTCGGGCGACCTCAAACGATTCTGGGGAGCGTACGGAAATGTACCGAACGACGACCCGCTCGGTGCGTACGACCCCATGGCGGCTCCGGCCCGGCAGTTTAGAGGCCCGGTCCACTGTGCCGATCCGTCCGATGACAATTTGGTGTACGTCTGCGACCGTGGCGGAGACCGGGTGCAGGTCTTTCAGACGGACGGCACCTTCGTGGATGAGATCTTCATCGAGAAAAACTCGGGGGGCTCGGGGGCCGTGTGGGACGTCGCGTTCTCACCGGATCCGGGTCAAACGTTCATGTTCGTCGCCGATGGCTTGAACCAAAAAGTCCACGTGGTCCGGCGCGACGGACTCCAGTACGTGTACAACTTCGGCGACGGCGGGCGAAACCCCGGTCAGTTCTACGGGATGCACAGCATCGCGACCGATTCGCGCGGAAACATCTTTACGACGGAGACCTACGAAGGGAAGCGGCTTCAGAAGCACCTGTTCGTGGGGATGGGTGCGGCGCCTAGCGGGTCCGTGGGTGTCGCCAGACCAGAATAGAGCCAAGAACTCTTGGCAGCGCGGTTGAAGTGCAGTTGACGCACCCTCCTCGCTGAAGACACGACGAGGGCCGCTCCACCACATCGGTGGCGCGGCCCTCCCGTTATGTCAGCGCGCCCCGACATCGGCCGGCTGTACGTCAGCGCCCTTGGACATGAGTTGGCTGCTCTGCAGTGCCCCCGGACACCCACCCGCTTCCGCGGCCCTTCGGACGTCCGAGCGCCTAGGCCCGACAGTCCGATCGGGTGAACCGTCCCACTGTGGCAGTGAGCGTTGCCTCCGACTCCTCATGCTCAATCACCTGCTTCAGATCAACCAGTACATCACCGCCGAGTCCCCGGGCTTTCACCTTCATTTCCTCGAGCACACCCTCATCGGACCACGTAAGTAGACACCGATAGCCCGTTATCAGCGCCACCTCACGAAAGGGACACTCTGGAAACAGGGCGCTGTAGACGATAATTTCGTGGTTCACGCCGTTGGGCGGGTAGGCGCCGAAGTGTGTCACCCTCGCGTGTGGGGCACACGCCGCGAGGCCAAGAAGGGCGATTAGAACCGTCACTTTTCTCATTCGTCTGTCACTCCCTGATTGCCTCACATCCGTCACTCCCTCCCCCACCGCTCCCTCGATGCGAGCCACCTATCTCCTCCGGGGACCACGCCGGCGATCACCCCGATCTCCTCTGTCCGCACCCAGCCCAATCGACACGCCCACTCCGAACGTCACCAGGTTCGCTTCGCTTCGGTTGGGATAGATGACGATGCCGCCGTCGGGCTGGTCCACGATGTCTCCCTCTCTGAGATACGTGGCCATGCCATTGTCATGATAATCGGCACCCAGGTCCAACCAGACCGGCCGCCGGCCGTTTGACAAGCGAATCCCCAACCCAGTCCCCAGCCGCCTTTGGAAGACCACATCGTCGAAGTTGTCGGTCCTCGCGAATGTGTGATCGTAGTCGCGATCCCCACTGAGTCCGGAAGTCGTCACGAAATAACCGATACCTACTGCGGCCCGCGCATACGGCCGCACGGGACCCATTCGGATGGCGAGCTCCGGCCCGATTCCGAAGAAGGCGATGTTGTTCTGGGTTTCGAGGTCGATACCGACCCGGCAACTGTACACGCTGCAGTACTGGATCCTTTCGTTCCCATAGTTGATGAATCCCAGGCTCCCCCTAAGGCTGAGCAGGCCGGCGGGGTCCAACTCATAACGACCGCCGAGCTCCACACCCCATCCCTCGTCCACGATCAATCCGAAGTCCCCGGTGGGTTCTGCCCCGACCAACGCGATATCGAAGTATCCGCGGGGGGCTCGGGACCTCTGTGCCTCGGCAGTCCCGACGACTGAAAAAATCGTGAGAAGGCCGGCCAACAACGCGTAACGCATGTCTACCTCCACAGGGACTTGTTAGTGAATCCCTACCTAATCGTCCACGGTCATGTGTAATCCATCGAGGCAAAACGGGTGCCAGAGTGAGTGAGCGAGCTTCTCATTGGCTCCAAAGCACCCACAGACCGCTTACTCAAAGGGATTTTCAGCGACTCGAAAGCTGTGGGACGGAGAAATCGGAGGCGTTCGCGGCCAACCCAGCGGCGAGGTGTCCCCCTCGTAGGACACTTCGTTCTCCCCGGGGCGACAGCCTACGAATCCAAATAAGAAAGCGCTTGACTCCGAGCTTGCAATCGTGCGTATTTGGTACGGTGCCGTAAACATATGACGCCATCTTCCACTCATGCTCGGAGGATCTAAAATGACCGTCCAAAAATCACACCTTTCTTTGGCGTGGATAGCGGCCCTCATGGTTGCGACCCCGACCCTGGCACAGATGCCTTTCGTTCCCGATTACGCGCTGCCCCGAGCCGGTGACTCGCCCTCCACTTACGTGGCTGGCGGATACGCACGCGGCGTTAACGACGACGCGGGCAAGACCGATGTCTTTGGTGCCAGTGTGGGAAGAAGCACCGGGCGTGTCAGCTACCAAAGTGGTGTTGGTTACGCGCTGGGCGCCGCGGACAAACTACTGCTCGGGGCTGCCTTGGGCATCCACTTCCTTGATGCTGGTAATCCCATGCAACTCGGACTTCAAGCCGGCTTCGGTTGGGTGGACCAGGGCACCGGAGCCGGGACGTTCCGGATCCCCGTTGGTATCGCGCTGAGCAGGAGGTCCTCGGGCCCCACCCAGGTGACCTCCTGGATCATGCCTCGCCTCAACATCCAGAGACAAGAACGGTTCGGCTTAAGGGACACCGACTATGATTTCGGTACCTCTGCCGGCGTGTCGGTCACTTCCGAAAGCGGCCTGGGTGTGAACGTCGCCCTGGACGTGGTTTTCACCGACAGCGTCGTTGGCTTAGGGCCGGTGGATATTAAACCAATCCTGTTCAGCATTGGAATGCACTACGTGCTGGGCAGCTGAGAGCCAGGACTATCGTCGACACAGCCCCTCAGCCATTCACGGCTGAGGGGGGTCGCTCGTTATCAAGTCAGGCCCGCCACAAACGCCCCCACCCCGTAGGCCAACCCGGACGCAACAACCCCGAGAGCCAGCATCTCCAATCCGCTTTTCATCTACCCCGCGTGGGTGACCAAAGACCTCAACGCGCCAACCACGAATAGAGTAATGAGAGTCAGGGCTGCGGCGACGGAAAATCGATCGGCCGTCCCGCCGGGAAACACGTAGGCGGCCAAGGGGATCGCTCCAGCCAGCACGAATGCCAAGAACGTCGCGGCCCCGTGGCGGACCGCGTAGGGCTCGTCCTTCTCCAGCCCGTCTGAGGTACGGATATCCTGGCCTGACCGAATGGAGAGCACGTTGCTCGCTCCCATGGAGAAGCCATCGGCCATTAAGTTGGCGAACCCGAGAATCAGCACGGTTCTTACGGGGAGCGAAGCTCCGGACACGCCCGCGACCACAGCGAATGTAGTGATGATGCCGTCGTTGGCGCCGTACACGAGATCGCCTAGATAGTGACGGGGCAAACCGCTCAGGGTCCGGGGTTCGTGATCGTGCATGGGACCTCCAAAGAGACGTCGCGATACGTGCTGTCGTCGAGAGACGCCGCGGCCCCTTTGCCCGGCGCCTTTGCATCGTCCATCTTAGAGTGATCGGCCCCCAAAAAGATGGTTGATCCACCGACTTCGGTTGGGTGGTCAACCGACCGATAGGCCCTGCGCTCAATCCAGACGGATCGACCCATGAAGATAACGCGTGCTTCGGTGTGCCTCGGCGCCACGATACTCGCATTGCCCATAGGGTCCACAGCCCAAACCCAGACCGGCGCGCTCCAAGAGGTTCTCGCCCCGGTCGCATACTTGGAGTGGCGTGAGATCGGACCGGCGGTGGTCGGGGGGCGCATCAGCGACATCGCAGTGGACGAAGCCGACACGCGTATCATCTATGTAGGGACCGCCACTTCGGGTGTCTGGAAGAGCACGAACCACGGGACTACTTGGGAGCCCGTTTTCTCCGATCAGTCCACCTCCTCGATCGGAGACGTGACGCTGGCGCCTTCGAACCCTGATGTGGTCTGGGTGGGAACGGGCGAGCCACAAAACCGCCAGAGTTCACCGTGGGGGGAAGGCGTGTTCCTGTCGATGGACGGCGGGGCCACGTGGGCTCACAAAGGACTCACGGAAACCCGGCATATCTCCCGCATCCAAGTCCACCCCCGCAACCCCGACGTCGCTTACGTTGCGGCCGTGGGCAACCTCTGGAGGGACAACCCCGAACGAGGGGTCTACAAAACGACCGATGGGGGTGACAGCTGGGAGTTGGTCCTGTATTTGGATGACAATACCGGGGCGATCGACCTCGTCATGGACCCGTTGGACCCAGATATACTCTTCGCCGCCATGTACTCGCGCCGGCGCACGGCATGGGGTTTCAACGGCGCCGGCCCGGGGAGCGGCATCCACCGCACGTTGGACGGCGGTGTGAGCTGGACACGCCTTGAGGACGGCCTCCCCGACGGAGAGCTGGGACGGATCGGCCTCGACATCTACCGGCGGGACGGCAACCTCGTCTTCGCCACGGTGGAGGCCCGACGTGGGCAGACGGGCGTGTACGCCTCCACCGACCGGGGCGACAGCTGGCAAAAGATCTCCGCCACGAATCCACGGCCGATGTACTTCAGCCAAATCAGGGTCGATCCCAACGATCCTCAGCGAGTCTACGTGGGGGGGCAGAATCTCATGCGCTCCGACGACGGCGGGAGGACCTTTACCGACGAAGGAGCACAGAACGTACATCTCGACCACCACGCGTTGTGGATCGACCCCAGCAACTCTAACCACATGCTCCTGGGTAGCGACGGCGGCGTTTCGGTTTCTTTCGACGGTTCCGAAAGCTGGCGGTTCTACGACAACCTTCCGATCGCGCAGTTCTACGAGATCGGATTCGATTACCAAAATCCGTATTGGGTCTGTGGCGGACTCCAGGACAACGGGAGTTGGTGCGGGCCCACGAACACGCTCGATAGTCAGGGGGTCCGCAACGCAGATTGGGAGCACGCGGGGGGCGGCGACGGCTTCTACGTCCGCATCGACCCGACCGATCCTTCGATCGTGTACGCGGAGTCCCAGAACGGATCCATAAGACGGCTCGATAGAGAGACGGGTGAACGGGCTTCGATTCAGCCCACAGCCCGCTTCGAGCTCGACGAGGGGTCGATCCGGAAGAAAGAATTCGCGTCCGCGGACGACCCCGACCCAGAGGTGCGCCAGTACCGTTTCAACTGGAACACGCCCATGGTGATCTCGGCGCACGACCCGAGCACGCTCTATGTCGGCAGCCAAATGCTGTTGAAGAGCACGGACCGGGGCGCCAATTGGACGCAGATCAGCGGGGATTTGACGTTCGACATCGACCGCTCCCGACTGCCCATCATGGATGTACTCCCGTCGGACTCGATGATCGCCCGCCACGACGGGGTGTCGTTCTACAGTACCGTGACCACCCTGTCGGAGTCTCCCCTGAACGCAAACGTCCTGTACACGGGCAGCGACGACGGACGCATCATGGGGACGCAGGACGGCGGCACGACTTGGCTCGACTTGACCGAGGATGTCGACGATCTACCAAGCAACACCTACGTGAGCCGCATCGTGGCGTCCAATGCGGAGGAGGGCCGGGTCTACGCCGTGTTCGACGGACACTACTCGGGCGACTTCGACCCGTACGTCTACGTCAGCGACGACTTCGGAGAGAACTGGCGGGCGATCACATCGGGACTTCCGTCGATTTCCGTCAACGTTCTGATCGAACATCCGAACCAAAGCAACCTCCTCTTCCTTGGCAACGAAGTCGGCATATTCGTGTCGTTGGACCGGGGGGATTCATGGGTGCCGCTCATGAACGGACTTCCGACGGTTCCAGTGGATGACATTCGCATACAACCCGCTCACGACGATCTCGTGATCGGAACGCACGGCCGCGGCGTGTGGATACTCGATGACATTGCACCGCTGGAACAGCTGGCCGGTGGGTCGATCCGGGCTGGCGCGCCTTACCTGTTCCGGGGTGGCCAGGCGACCCAATGGAGAATCCGGAACGTTCAGGAATGGACGGCTTCCGCTGAGTTCAGGATGCCGAACCCACCGATCGGCGCACGCATTCGCTATTGGATTCCTGACGGATTGGACTTGGATGGCGACTCCAGCAGTGGAGTCGAAGACGAGGACCAAACCGGCATTGAAGACGAAGACCAACCCAGTGCCGAGGCCGAGAACCAACTCGATGCCGGGGCCGACACGTCCGCCCAGGCCCCGCAGCTCGAGATACGTATTCTCACCGCCGTAGGGCGGAACGTACGTACGCTCGACGGGCCGGCGTCGCCTGGTGCTCACGAAGTTTCTTGGGATTTTCGTATCGACCCCGCGTACGAACCGCCCGATGACGAGGAAGGAGGGGGGGGGAGCACCGTCGCAGATGGTATTGCCGCCCAAGGGCCCACCGTTCTTCCGGGTGTGTATCAGATCCAGATGGGCGTAGGCCGAAACACAATGCTCGGCGACCTAACGGTCAGGCAGGACCCCCGGATCGAAGTATCCCGAGCGGACCTGGCGGTGCGCCAAGCGGCGTTGATGGCCCTCTACGATCTACAGGCCCCTGTTTATCAGGGCGGCCGCGCGGTCCGGAGGCTCACCCAGCAACTCTCGGAGGTCGAGCAGATCCTTCGGGAAACCGTAACCATAAGGTCGTTGCGTAGAGAGTTCGAAGGCATCCGGGAAGAACTAGCCAATGTAGACCGGGCGCTCCGTCAGATACTCAGCCGAACCGGCGAGGAAGGTAAAGCACGACCTGCGCGCACGGCTCAACAGATCGAGGCCTCAACCACACGGCCGACGGAGGATCAACTCCAAGATGTCGAGCGGGCGTGGAGGGACGTTCCCGACGTCATCGGACGCCTCAACGCCTTGATCCTGATCCGAATTCCGGCACTCTACCAGGAATTGAACGATGACAGGATCCAAACCGATACGGGAGAACATGTGGAAGTCCCGCGGAGGCGAGGCGGGTGAGGACAGCGGCAGAAAAGAAAGTCGGACTGGATAGAATGTCGGCGTG
>JAPYQK010000063.1:9593-13878 GCA_029941275.1 Longimicrobiales bacterium
TGTCGGCGTGGAGAGAATGAAGTCGGGGAGAGATCTGTGAATCTGGAAGAAATCCAAGCGGTGATCGACAGCGCCAAGGCGCGTGGCACCGATCAGTTGGAGACCTACGTGCGAACACGTCTACCGGAAGCATCCGACCAGGATGTCCACGACACCGCTGAGGTCCTCCTGGAGATTATCGAGAGTGTTCCGCTCCTCCTTGCGGCCGCCGCCAAGGGAGCCCGAGACCAGAATCTGGGACACGTCGTCCAACCGGTGCTCGATCGGGCCACCCGCTATTTCCTCCACCCCGCGGACCTCATGCCGGAGATGGTCCTCGGCTTGCCCGGCTTACTCGATGATACATATCTGGTCTTCCGAATTCTCCAGGTGCTGGAGGAAGGCCCGGAACCCCTGGTCGATTGGGATCTCCACCACCCGATCAAGTTAGTGCGGAGTCTTCTCACCGAGAGCATCGGTAAGCAGTTGGACGCGATGTCCGTCCTCGCGTTCGAAGAGATCGTCGATGAGGTGCGGCAGTCCTGGGGAGCAGAGATCCTGGACGCGTGACGCTTCCGGTCCGACGGCAAACCACATCCAGCAATCAGGGGCCGACATGGCAGCGTACTTCACACGAGCGACGTTCACGTTCCTGAAGGACCTGACGGAGAACAACAAGCGGGAATGGTTTCACGAGAACAAACACCGCTACGAAGATCACGTGAGGAGTCCCGCCATCCGGTTCATCACGGACTTTGGATCGCAGTTGAAATCCTTGAGCGAACAATTCCGGTCGGATCCACGTACGGTCGGCGGGTCGATGTTTCGGATTCACCGCGACACGCGCTTCTCTAAAGACAAAACCCCGTACAAGACCTTCATCGGCATCCAATTTCGGCACGAGCTCGGAAAGGACGCCCACGCCCCCGGATTCTACCTGCATATCGATCGGGGCGGATGCTTCGCGGGGGCCGGAATGTGGCATCCCGACTCGCCGAGCCTACTGAAGATCCGGGAGGCGATCGTCGAGGATCCGAAGGCATGGAAACGCTCGGTGAGCGGCAAACGCTTTCGCGACTCCTACGTTCTCGATGGTGACCGCTTGAAGCGACCACCCAAAGGTTTCGATCCGGAACACCCGCTGGTCGAGGACCTGAAGCGGAAGGACTTCATCGGTGTCGCCAACATTCCGAAGAAGATGGTCACGGACCCGAAGCTCCCCGAGGAACTCAAGAAGGTGTTTAGGTCCGGCACACCGCTCGTGAAGTTCTTGTGCGACGCTGTGGGCGTTCCGTTCTAGACGAGCGCTGAGGAGACCTGTCCCCCCCCCCGCGCGGCGGGACGGCGACCCGGGGCCGCACGAGCACGGCGCCCTCCGCTACGCGATCTACCACATTCATGCCGCGCACGACCTCGCCAAAAACCGTGTAGTCGTGATCGAGGCGAAGATTATCCACCAGATTGATGAAAATCTGGCCGTCCCCGGTATCACGCCCCCGAGTGGACGCGCCCACGGTCCCCCGCCAATGTGAGACCAAGCCGAGTTCGTCCCTCGTGTAGGCCGCGTCGCCCGAATACTCGTTGGCATTCGGACTGCCGCCCTGAATGACGAAGTTGGAAACGACCCTGTGGAAGGTGAGGCCGTCGAAAGCGCCCAGTCCGGCTAGAAGTCGGAACCGGGCTGCGTGTGTGGGGGCCTCCTCGGCCAGAAGGAGAATCTCGATCTCCCCCCCGCGCTCCATCTCGAGAACGACGGAAGTCCCGGCCAACCGTTGGACCTCCTCCGCCAGCGGAACGGTCTGCCTGACCAGCGGAGCGGGTTCGGCCCTCCGTGTCGCGCCAGTCCACTCCGTCAAGATCTCGGCGGTTCGCGTCGCCACCACCGGGTCGTAGTCGTTCATGTACGGCTCCAGGTCGCCCGCATGTTCACGATCTCCCAACTCCGCTATACGATCGAGAAGTGCCATGCGGGGGTCCCGCGCGGTCTCCCGCTGCTCTTGGGAGATTCGTGTGAAGGCAGCGACGAGCGGCCCGATGGCCCTTCCGGCCTCAGGCGTCTCCTCCAAAAGCCCAGCAACCGTCAGAAGGAGTTGCGGGTCGTCCTGGTCGAGCTGCGCGACGAACACGGAATCGGCGCGGTGCCCACCCACGCTGAACAGAGCTCGCACCGCGACAGTCCGCACGTTGGGCGACTCGTCCGCCGCCAGAGCCTCGAGGAGATCCGTGTCTCCCATCCTCGCCGCTGCATACCCGGCGTACATCCTCACGAACGGGTTGGCATTCCGAGCCGCTCCGTCGACGAACAACGCGGCAGTGTCAGGGGCCACAGTGGCGAGAGCCACGAGCGCGTGCGCACCACGGTGCCACCCCATCGGGCCAACGACTTCCAGACCCGCCGAGAAGTCGCTCAAGAGTTCGTCCTGTCTCGAGCGATTTTCGCAGGGCTGCTGTAGGAGATCGATGGCTACGAGGGCGACTTGCAGATCGTCGTCCTGTGATGCACTGAAGAGGACCGGGCATTCCGCCGCCCCCTCGGCCAACGTCGCAAAAGCCGTCACAGCCGCCGCGCGAACTCGTGGTGAAGGATCCGAGAGCGCCTCGAGCAGTAGTTCCGCCGGGCCGTCATCCGAAGAGCTCCGGCCAACGGCCGTTACGGCCAGACGCCGCACGTCGGGGTCGGGGTCACCGATCGCACCGACGAGGACCTCCCGCGTCAGCTCGCCCATCACGGACAGAGCCATCATGGACACCCGGCGGATACGGGCGGGGTCCCCGAGATACAGTGGATCCCCGGCCTCACCTGCGGCGACTGCTTCCTCCTCCGTTCCCCCGGCATCGCTGGGCTCAACGGACCTCGCGGCCTCCTCCGCTCGACCGAAAGCAGCCAGCTCGCCGAGCCTCGCGACGGTCTCGTCGGACATGCCGTATCGGTCGCGACGCCGAGCCATCTTCTCCAAACCCATGACGGCGCCCAAAAGGGCGGGGAGCGGTGGGTCCCCACCACCCTCTCGGGTCAACGCCAACAAGGTCTCCTCACCGCGCCGCAACCCTCCCGCGTCGTTGTAGAAAATTCGTCCGAGTGTGCGACCGATCACTCCTCGCACGGCCGGACCTTCCTGGCTCTCCCGCCCCAAGTAGTCGAAGATCACCTCCGCAACTTCGTCGCCCGGGGCCCCGAAAGCCGCCTGGGCCATAGCGTTGACGGCCTCAGCACGGACCGTTTCGTCGTCGGAGAAGAGGAGAGGGAAGGTCAGGGGGATGAGTTCGGGATCTTCCAGACGTCCGATGCCGCGCACCGCCAACCGCTGAAGGACTGGGTCGATGGAAATAAGGCCTTCGCGTAGGGACTCGATCCCCGAGGCGGTCGAGCCACGGGCGTCCTCCTCATCGAGCATCGCGTCCCGCAGCGTCGGGTCACTGAAGACGATGGGCCTCGAAACCGCAGGTTCGTTCTCGTCAGTGCAGCCCGAGAGTCCAACCAGAATCCCAGCGCACGCAAGAACGACCAGCGGCGTTCCGCTCGAGCCCGCCCGCGCCACGGGGCGCCCTCCTCTCCCGTTCAACTGCCTTCTATGGCGATCCACGCACTTCATCCACTTCCCTCCTACCTGGACAGCCACCGTGCCTCCTTTGATGCCCTTCACGAAGTCGGTCTACCTCACTTCCGTATCCACCCCGGTTTCACCCTCCGAGCGCGCGATGATCGCCGCGCCACAGGAGTCACTGAAAATGTTCACCGCCGTGCGGTACATGTCGAGCGGTCGGTCGATAGCGAGCATGGAGCCGACGATGACATTCACGTCAGGACCACGCAGGCCGATAGCCTCTAGCACGATGAAAATCACCACGAGCCCAGCCGAGGGAACGGCCGCCGCACCGATCGACGCTAGGAGTGCCGTCAACACGACGATCCCCTGCTGCATGATCGTCAAATCGAATCCCAGAGCCTGAGCGATGAACAGCGCCCCAGCGCACTCGAACACCGCCGTACCGTCCATGTTGACCGTCGCCCCCATCGGCAGGACGAAGGAAGCGATCTTGTTGGAGACGCCCACCTTCTCCTCCACCACGTTCATCGTGACCGGCAACGTCGCCCCGGAAGAGCTGGTCGAAAACGCGACCAGAAGTGCATCCCGCATGTTGGCGAAGTGGATGCGTGGCGAGATCCTTCCGAGAAGGATCAGCAGAATGGGCAAACTCACGAAGAAGTGGATGCTCACACCCGAAAAAATCGTGAGCGCGTACATGGCGAGCGGTCGGAACGCGTCGAAGCCGGTCGTGCCCACCATCCGGGTGATCAGCGCGA
>JAPYQK010000064.1 GCA_029941275.1 Longimicrobiales bacterium
GTCCGAAGCCCATGAACTGCCCCGGACACATCGCGATCTACCAATCTCAACAGCGCTCCTACCGCGATTTGCCGATCCGCATGGCCGAGTTCGGAACGTGTTACCGATACGAGCGGAGTGGCGTACTGCACGGAATGCTTCGCGTGCGTGGATTCACACAGGATGACGCGCACGTTTTCTGTACGCCTGATCAGGTCTCCGAGGAGATCGGACGCCTGCTCGATCTGGTCGATGAGATCCTCAGTGCTTTCGGTTACCCCTACTCGATCGAGCTGGCGACAAAACCTGAGGAGAAGGCACTGGGCACGGATGAACAGTGGGACTCGGCCGTCCAGACACTCGCCGATACTCTGGAGTCACGGGGCCTGGAGTTCGAGTACGACGAGGGGGGGGGAGCTTTCTACGGTCCCAAGCTGGACTTCAAGTTGATCGACGCCATTGGACGGAAGTGGCAGGGCCCGACGGTTCAGCTCGACTTCAACCTGCCGGATCGCTTCGAGTTGGAGTACGTGGGCGAGGACAACGAGCGTCATCGCCCCGTCATGCTACACCGTGTGCTGGTGGGATCGATGGAGCGTTTCGTGGGTGGGCTCATAGAGCACTACGCGGGTGCGTTCCCGGTTTGGCTCGCTCCGGAGCAGGTCCGTGTGCTTCCCATCTCCGAGCACTTCCAGGATTCGGCCACGGACTTCGTGACCCAACTCCAAGTTGAGGGTATACGAGCTGTTCTGGCCGATCGGGAGACGCTCTCGTACCGCATCCGCGACGCCGAGATGCATAAGGTTCCGTACATGGCGGTTATTGGGGAGCGTGAGGCTGAAGCGGGAACCGTTGCCGTCCGAAAACGTGGCGCCGGCAAGAAGCAGGAAATCGTCGACCGCACCGAGTTCGTGGAGCGGGTCAAAGGCGAAATCGAGAGCCGCGCCCTGGATTGATCGGGGGGCGATCGGCGAAAAGGTGAGTCGAACGTAGTGAACCGTTCGTGGAGTGTCCCATGAGCCGCTTGCCGGTCGTCGGCGTGATGGGGGCGGTCAGCAGGGCGTTCCACGAGACGCCCGGCCGCCGCGGGCTCGTGATCGGCGTTCTGCCTTGTATTCCCGGCAATTCCGGTGACTGGCGGTTGGGGCCCAAGGATGGGTATCCCAACCGGTGGGTCGAGATCCCAATTCAGACACATCTTCCCTCGAGCGGTGAACAGGGCGGCGAGCCTACGTCACGGAACCATGTCAACGTGCTCACCTCGGACGTGATCGTGGCCATGCCGGGCGGGGCTGGCACGCTCAGCGAAGTCGAGCTCGCAGTCCGATATGAACGGCCCGTCATCGCTTTCGTAGAATTGGACCAGGGCATCCCCGGACTGCCGGAGAACGTCCCGGTTTCGGATGGCTTGGAGGGCGTCCAGTCGTTCGTCATGAAACACCTGGGACGATAACCGGGCGTGTGGCGTCTGAGCGACCGTCTGGTAGGGGCCGGCGGCGGTGGGGAGAGGGCGCGGGAGCCCCGGACAGCAGGGAACTGAAGCCGCCACACGCCCGAAGACTGAGAGGTGTCTTGACGGGGGCGGCCATCCCGCCGATTTTCTTAGACCCCGGAGTACGGGGGCCCAGACAAGACGGAAGTGAGTCGACGCAAGTACGGCTCCACCTTTCGGTTCCACGAGAGATGTTGGAAACCGCCGGGTCCAGGAAGTGGTAGCCGAGGCATCGCCTGCGGCTTTCCGTGACCTCGTGACCCGGAGAGATCCGGGTTTTTTTGTGGAAACAAACGAGAGAAATCTGTGGGCGTGACTCCTGAGAGGAGAGGAATATTAGCCAGGAAAGAGTTCGTATAAACGAGCAGATCCGGATCAGCCCCATTCGTCTGATCGACGACGAGGGTGGGCAGGTCGGTATCGTGTCGATCGACGAGGCCCGTGACCTCGCGGACGACCGGGGGTTGGATCTCGTGGAAGTGGCGTCTGAAGCTCGGCCTCCCGTAGTCAAATTGATGGACTACGGAAAGTACAAGTACGAGGCACAGCGGGCGGCTCGCGAGGCGAAGAAAAAACAACACCACGTTCAGGTCAAGGAAGTGAAATTTCGCCCCGGGATCGAGGACCATGATTACGATTTCAAGACCCGTCACGCTCGCCGTTTCCTGGAAGAGGGAAACAAGGTCAAGTTGACCATGATGTTTCGGGGAAGGCAGGTAACACACCCCGAGTTGGGACGGGAGGTACTCCTCCGCGTCACGGAGGATCTCCAGGATGTGGGAAAAGTCGAGTCCCGCCCGAGCTTCGAAGGCCGGGTGATGTCGATGGTTCTCGCGCCACTCAAGTAGCAACCGAAGGGTAGCGATCGAGTTATAGAAGCCAAGGGCTCACCGGCCCCAGGAGCACTACACAAATGCCGAAGATGAAAACCAACCGGGGGGCGGCGAAACGTTTGCGCCGTACCGGAAAAGGGAAGATCAAGAGGATGCGGGCGGGCAAGAGCCATATCCTCACGAAGAAATCCACGAAAAGAAAGCGCCGGCTGCGCTCGGCCACATTGGTGAGTCCAGCGGATATGGGGCGCATGAAGCGACTCCTTCCAGGGTCGTAGGCGAAAGGAGAAACTTCGATGCCGAGATCAACGACATCGCCCGCTCGAAACAAGCGGAAGAAAAAGATATTAAAGGCAGCCAAGGGGTATTTTGGCGGCCGCAAGAATCTCTATAGAACGGCGAAGGACGCGGTCGAAAAAGGTTGGCAGCACGCCTATCGGGACCGGAAGAAAAAGAAGCGCACCTTCCGGCGTCTCTGGATCACACGGATCAACGCGGCGGCCAGAGAGAACGAAATGTCCTACTCGGTGTTCATGAACGGCCTCAAACAGGCCGGTGTGGAGTTGGACCGTAAGGCCTTGGCCGACTTGGCCGTCCACAGTCCTGAGGCCTTCAGCGCGTTGGCGGATCGGGCCAAAGAAGGCCTCAGCGTAAGCTAACGCGGGCTGTCCCGCCGGATCCTCAAGAAAAATCCGGTGCTGGTCGGTACGCGGTGACCCTGAGGTAACTCCTCGAAATGAGCCATCAGAACCCCCTGGTCCTAACACTGCAGGACCTAGAGACCGAGGCGTTGTCCGCGATCAGGGCGGCTCCGGACGCGGGCGCCTTGGAGGACTTGCGGGTCTCTTACCTGGGCCGTAAAGAGGGTCGAATCTCGGAAATCCTCCGGGGTCTTGGCGGCCTCGAGGCGGATCAGCGACCGCCGGTGGGCGCCGAGGCGAATCGGGTCAAGGACGTGCTGCAGCAGGCCCTGAAGGCACGTGAAACTGAGGTGGCCTCCGCGGGCGGAGATTCCGGGGCGGGCATCGAGGATCTGACCCTGCCTGCACGCCAGCGATGGAAAGGGGGCGTGCACCCCGTCAATCGCGTCGTCGACGAAATTTGGAGCATTTTTCGCTCCATGGGTTTCGTGCGCGCTCGTGGTCCCGAGGCGGAGACGGAGTGGTACAACTTCGTGGCATTGAACACCCCACTCGACCACCCCGCAGCCGACGAGCAGGACACGCTCTACCTGAGGGACTCCGCCCTCCTACGCAGCCACACGTCGCCGGTTCAGGTGCGGACGATGGAGAAGTATGAGCCCCCCATCCGAATCATCGCCCCGGGCATGGCATACCGCAGGGACAGCTACGACGCGACCCATACGCCCGCGTTCACGCAGATCGAAGGCTTGGTGGTGGACGAGGGGATCACCTTTATCGACTTCAAGGCCACGCTCGCGGAGTTCGCCCGCAGATTCTGGGGTTCTGGGACGAAGGTGCGTTTTCGCCCCTCCTTCTTTCCCTTCACAGAACCGAGTGCTGAGGTCGACGTCAAGCGCGTGATCACCAAGAAGGATGGGACGCGGGGCGAGTCGGACTGGATCGAGATCATGGGCGCCGGCATGGTGGATCCGAACGTGTTGGAGAACGTCGGCTACGACCCGGAACGCTACACGGGCTTCGCGTTCGGTATGGGCCCCGCTCGGATCGCGATGCTCAAGTATGGTGTGCCCGACCTGCGGATCTTCTTGCAACACGATATCCGCTTCCTCTCGCAGTTCACGACCGGACGCGCACCTTGAACATCTCGTACGCTTGGCTCAAGTCGGTGGCGCCCGGTCTGAACGAGGGCCCCGAGGAACTCGCGGAACGGCTAGCCTTGCTGGGCGCGCCCGTCGAGGGGATTTCCTCCCGTTCGGAAGGTCTCGAGGACGTGATCATCGGCCAGGTCAAATCGGTGCATGGCCACCCCAATGCGGATCGCCTCTCGTTGTGCGAAGTCGACAACGGCGAAGAGGTGGTCCAAGTCGTATGCGGGGCCCCGGTCATCGAAGAGGGAGGGTTCTACCCGTTTGCATCGGTGGGTGTGACGCTCCCCGGGGGCTTCAAGCTCAAGAGAGCCAAGATTCGGGGCGAATATTCAAACGGGATGCTCTGTTCGGAGAAGGAGCTCGGGTTGGGCCGGGATCAATCAGGCATCATGCTCTTGTCTGGAGAGCTTGCGGCGGGCCAATCCCTGACCGAAGTGCTTGGCCTCGACGACGTACTGATGGACGTGGAGGTCACGCCTAACCGGGGCGACTGGCTTTCTCACGTGGGAGTCGCCCGAGAAGTGGCCCCTGGTGGCGCCGGCGGTGTCACACTGGAACCCATTCCCGGGGCGAGCCCGATCGAGTTCGAGGTGGAGACCGGCGAGAGCGAGGTGTCCCACGGTGATGTGACCATTCGTATCGATGAGCCCGAGCATTGTTATCGCTTCCTCGGGGTGATCATCCGGGGTGTGAAGGTGGGCCCCTCCCCCCAGTGGTTGGCCGCTCGGCTCCGGGCCGTCGGACAGCAACCCATCAACAACGTCGTGGACGCCACGAACTACGTCATGCTGGAGATGGGCAACCCCATGCACGCCTACGATCTGGGCAAGCTCGAAGACTCCAGCCTGATCGTGCGGAAGGCAGCCCAAGGTGAGACGATGCAGACGCTCGACGGACTCGAGCACGAGTTCGACGACGAGATGTTGTTGATCTGCGATACCTCGGTCCCGCATGACATCGCGGGCATCATGGGTGGAATGCACTCGTCCGTCACCGGGGATACGACCGATCTTCTCCTGGAGTGTGCACTCTTCGATCCCAAGTCCATCCGCCGAACTCGCAGCGCGCTGGGAATCTCCACTGACGCCAGCTATCGCTTCGAGCGGGGTGTGGATCCGGAGGGGCACCTTCCGGCGGTCAAGCGTGCAGTGGAAGTAATTCTTGCCACGGCCGGCGGCGAAGTTGATGGTCCGATTCTGGAGGTCCTGCCGAGGCCCTGGGAGCCCTTCTCGCTCGTGCTCCGCCCGGCCAGGGTCGAGCAGGTGCTGGGAGTTCGGTTCGAACCAGACCAGCTGGCTGCGCTGTTGACGCCGCTCGGGTTCACGGTCCAGAACGGAGAGGGGGCTGGGGTCGCTGACGACTGGGACGCTGACGATGGGGTCACGGAGGGCGACGACCTGAATGTGATCGTTCCAGGATTCCGGAGCTACGACGTGACCCGCGAGATCGACCTGATCGAGGAGATCAGCCGATCCTACGGGTATGATCGTTTTCCGGAGGACCTCGGCGCCGCGCGGCCGACCACCGTACCGGATCACCCGCTCTTTCAGCTCGAAGACGATCTGCGCGTCGCTTTGTCTGGCGAGGGACTGTTCGAGGCGGTCAATCCGGCCTTCGCGTCCGAACATGAAGGAGAAGTAGAACTAAACAATCCTATATCGTTGGAAGAAAGTAAGTTACGTACATCATTGATCCCTGGATTGCTCAGGAATCTCGAGTACAATTTCGCGAGGGGAGCGAGAGATGTGCGCCTGTTTGAGCTCGGTACCGTGTTCCACTCAGGCCAGGTGGGTGAGCCACCGCGGGAGGACCTCCACGTCTCATTTGTGGTCACCGGGCGGAGCGAACCCGAACACTGGTCGGGAGCCGGCAGGGCGCTGGACTACTCCACCGTAAGAGGTCTGGTGGAGACCGTCCTCGCGATATCGGGGTGGGAAGATGCGGCGATAGGGGGGCCCGCGGGGGCAGCGACGAAGGGGTCGGGGGACGGGGCTATGTTCCTTCCCGAGTTCTCGATCGACTTGAGGTCGAAGGACGGTTCGACCACCGGGGCCGCCGGCCAGGTGCGCCCCGACCGTGTCGATGCGCCCGCTTGGGCCGGAGAAGTGTGGGCCATGGAGCTGATGCTCCCGGCGGATCCCTCCGTCAGGGCGACGACCATTTACCGCCCGCTCTCGCTTTTTCCGGGCGTGGATCGTGACCTGGCGCTTCTCGTTCCTTATGATGTCCCCACTTCCGATGTGTCCGATCAGATGTGCAAAGTCGGCGGCAAGCTCTTGGAGCGGGTAACCGTCTTCGACCTGTACCGAGGGGATGGAGTGGCCGAGGGACATCGCTCGCTCGCGTTTCGTCTTCGGCTTCAAGCGTCGGACCGTACATTGACGGACAAGGAAGTGGATCGGGTGGTCGAGAAGGTCGTGAAGCGTCTCCGGGAGGATATGGGTGTCGAGCAGCGGCTCTAAACGAATGGCTTCGAAGGACGCAACGGTCGCCACACCCGACACGGCGATCAAGCGGCTGACAAGGGCGGTCACTCTTGCTCTGGAGGAGGTGGAGCGCCTCAAAGAAGAAGTCGCCCGAATGAATGCTCGGAGCGAGGCCATGGAGGAACTCCTCAGGGGGGTGACTTCGGGTGAAGGAGGCCCGCGAGAAATGATCGAGAAGCTGCACATCTTCCAAGAGGAAAACCTCGATCTTCGGAGACGACTCGACGAAGGGCGGGAGGGCGTAGACCGACTGCTGGCACGGGTCAAGTTTCTGGAGGAGCAGTCATGACGGACCAGAGCAGGGAGTCGGTGACGGTCAGAATCGCCGGAGAAGAGCATACGATTCGGTCGAGCGCGGAGCCGGAGTACACGATCCGTTGCGCCGAATACGTCGATCGGCGCATCCATGAAATCAAGAAGCAGATAGGCCTCGTGGAGGGCCATAAGCTGGCCATTCTAGCGGCGCTTTCGATTACCGATGAGTTCTTTCAGATGCAGGATATGCACGATCAGGGTGGTTCACGGATCGCCGAGCGAGTGAATGCGCTCGCGGCCCGCCTGGAGGAGGCTGTCTCCGACAGCTGACCTAAGTGAGGTGCAACACCACTAGCGCTCCTTGCGTTCGCGGGAGGCAAAATTCTATTGTCAGACACGACAACGTACGCTCACCGTTCGGATGCGTGTTCCACGCGTCCGATTTTGGAGTCGATAAATGGATTCGCTGGCAATTGTGCTGGCGGGGGCTGTGGCGTTGCTCTTCGGATCCGCAGGATATGTAGGACGCGGTCTTGTTGAGCGAGCGCGCAAAAAAAAGGATGTGGCAGCCGCCGCCGACGAGGCTTCCAGGATGCTGGCCCGCGCCCAAGAAGAGGCAGACAATCTCCGAACCTCCCGGGTACTCGAGGGCAAGGAGGAGGTCATCCGCCTTCGGGAGTCTTGGGAGAAGGAAGAGGCCAAGCACCGGGAAGAAACTGAGAAAATCGAAGCGCGTCTCGCAGAGCGCGCCAGCGCAATGGATCGCCGCTTCGACAATCTGAACGACCGGGAATCGACGCAGGAGCAACGCGCCAAGGACCAGGAGGCGAACGCCGAAGCCCTCTCCGGCCAAACTCGGGACCTAGAGCAGAGCCAGGCGAGCGTTCGGGTAAAACTCGAATCTCTTTCGGGGTTGTCCCAGACGGAGGCCAAGAAGGAACTTGTCGAAGATCTCCAGGACGAGGCCCGGGCCGAAGCAGCCAATACACTTCGCGCAATCAAGGAAGAGGCTCAAAGGACGGCCGACCGGGAGGCCAAGAAAATTATCGGCTTGTCCATCCAGCGAATGGCCGCCGATCAGACCGCCGAAATGACGGTTTCGGTCGTGCAGCTTCCCTCCGATGAAATGAAAGGCAGGATCATCGGCCGCGAGGGCCGTAACATCCGCTCGTTCGAGCAGGCCACCGGGATCGACGTCATCATCGACGACACACCGGAGGCCGTTGTTCTATCCGGGTTCAACCCCGTCCGTCGCGAGGTGGCGCGCATCGCACTCGGCCGGCTTATCGAGGATGGTCGCATCCATCCCGGCCGTATCGAAGAGGTGGTCGACAAGAGCCGAGAAGAGGTCGAAGAGTCCATGCTCCAGGCGGCCGAAGAGGTTCTGTACGAGCTCGGAATTCACAATGTCCATCGAGAGATCGTCAAGACTCTGGGACGATTGAAGTTCCGGACTTCATACGGTCAAAATCAGCTCCAGCACGCCAAGGAGGTTGCCCAGTTGGCGGGAAGCATGGCGGCGGAGATGGGCCTTGATGTCCAGGAAACCAAACGCGCGGGGGTGCTTCACGACGTTGGAAAGGGACTCACACACGAGCACGAGGGCACGCACGTCGAGCTCGGGTATCGCCTGTGCAAGAAACACGAAGAATCGGCCATCGTCCTCAACGCCATCAAAGCCCATCACGACGAAGAGCCGCATCACTTCCCGGAGACGTTCCTGGTCACAGCCGGGGACGCGATCTCGGGGTCCCGTCCCGGGGCCCGACGAGAGATGTTAGAGGGGTACGTGAAACGGCTTGAGAAGCTCGAAGAGTTGGCCATGGAACACCCCGGGGTCGAGCGCTGCTTCGCCATTCAAGCCGGTCGGGAGATCCGCGTGATGGTCGAGCCCGAAAAAGTGACGGACCAGGAAATGGCTCAGATCTCCGAGGTGGTGGCCCGTCGTATCGAGAGTGAACTCCAGTATCCGGGCCAGATCAAGGTGGTGACCATCCGCGAGACGCGCGCCGTCGATTTCGCACGTTAGAGCGATTTCGTACGTAGGTCCACTGGCCCAACTCTGGCGGTCGATCGAGTTCACACCGATCGCGCTCATCGCTGTAGATTGAGTCCTACAGATTCAGTGATTCACCACGAAACGCACCTTCGTATGAGGACTCCAAATGTCCGCTGAAGTCATATCAGGGAAGGAAATGGCGGCCACCATCCGAGAAGAAGTCAAGGAGCGGGTCACCGATCTGAAGGCGTCCGGGCTCGTTCCTGGCCTTGCCGTGGTTCTCCTGGGCGAAGATCCCGCGAGCCAGGCGTACGTCCGGTCCAAGAATAAGGCCGCGACCGAAGCCGGCATCCATTCACGTCAGATCACGCTCCCCGAGGACACCCCCGAGGATGAACTGCTCGGCGTGGTGGCGGGGTTGAACGCCGATCCCGACATCCATGGGATTTTGGTTCAACTTCCTCTTCCGAACCAGATCGACGAAGCTAAGGTCCTCTTGGCGATCGATCCGTCAAAGGATGTCGACGGTTTCCACCCGATCAACGTCGGCCGGCTTGCCACGGGAGACCCTGACGCGCCGGCACCCTGCACGCCAGCGGGCATCATTCAGATGCTTCTGCGTACCGGAAACGATCCCTCGGGAAAGAACGCCGTGGTGGTGGGGCGCTCCAACATCGTGGGACGACCCATGGCGGCCCTTCTGCTCCGCAAAGCGCGGGGCGGCAACGCCACCGTGACCGTGGCGCACAGCCGCACGCCGGATCTCGGGGCCGTTACCCGCCTGGCGGACATCGTGATCGTGGCCATCGGACAGCCGGACCTGATCCGGGCAGACATGGTGAAGCCTGGTGCTGTGGTCATCGACGTCGGTATGAACCGAGTGGAGGACGACACGCGCGAGAGGGGCCACCGCTTGACCGGTGACGTGGCGTACGACGAGGTCAGTGAAGTCGCCTCCGCCATCACCCCGGTGCCCGGCGGCGTGGGGCCTATGACGATCGCCATGTTGCTTTCGAATACGGTGGATGCAGCCGTACGCTCGGCGGCGGCTGAGGAGTAGCGAGATGCCCGGCACGGTCGAGAACGGCGGGAAGAACTGGGGCGCTCGATGACCGAACTTCGTGTCTGGACAGTCACCCAAGTCAATCGGGCGGTGCGAACCCTGCTTGAGGACACGATCGAAAGTCTTTGGATCACCGGCGAAGTCGCCAACTGGACTCGCGCTCGGTCCGGGCACTGTTATTTCACACTCAAGGACGAGCAGGCCCAGCTCCGCTGTGCGATGTTCAAGAGTGAGGCGGACAAGCTTCCCGTCGACCCGGAGGACGGCACCACCGTCCGGGCGATCGGTGGACTCACCCTGTACGAAGCACGCGGAGAGTACCAGTTCGTCGTACGGCGCCTCGAGGCGGAGGGTGCCGAGGGACTTTGGCGACAGGCGTTCGAGAAGCTGCGGTCGAAGCTGGAGGCCGAGGGCCTCTTCGCGCCTGAGCGCAAACGCCCGCTGCCGAAATTCCCCGAGGCGGTGGGCGTGGTCACTTCGCTCGCAGGTGCTGCTCACGCGGACATCTTGACCGTCGTTCGTCGACGAGCCCCCTGGACACGTGTGATCCTGCGCGGCGCGCGAGTGCAGGGTGAGGGAGCCGGCAAGGAGGTGGCCGCGGCGATTGCCGCGCTCGGAAACAGCGGTCTGGTCGACGTGATGATCGTCGGCCGGGGGGGCGGATCGCTCGAAGACCTGTGGGCGTTCAACGAAGAGGTCGTGGCCCGCGCCATCATTGCGTGCCCCGTCCCCGTGATTTCCGCCGTCGGACACGAGGTGGACGTGACCATTTCCGATCTCGTGGCCGACTTCAGGGCTCCCACACCGTCCGCGGGAGCGGAAGCTGCCGTGAAGGATGGGGAAGGGCTGAGCGAGGCGCTGGAGGTCACACGTACCCGGATGAGCGGCGCGTTGCGTGCGATCGCGTTCCGCCGCCGTGAAGTGCTCGGCGTGTGCCTGAGTCAGCTCCGGCGATCGGGGGTCGGTCTGATACGGCCCCGACGAGAGGTCGTCAATCAGGCCGGGGACCGCATGGAGACCGCAATCCAGAAGTTGTCAGCGAGCAAGAGGACTCGCCTGTCGGAGGTCGCCGGAAAAATGGACGTACTTTCACCCCTTGCCACGCTTCACCGGGGTTATGCGCTACCCCAGGATCCGGGCGGAAGAATCCTGCGAACCGAGTCGGCGTTCAGGGGAGGTGACCGATTCGACCTCCGTGTCACGGACGGGTCGGTGCCGTGTGAGGTCCGGGATGAGTCGTAGCCGGGAGTCGACGATTCGCCATCAGTCGCCCGTGACGGTGGTTCAGGGAATGCATCTTTGGCGCCCGCCTGCTTGGAGGAGGATATGACGGACACGATCAGTCAGGACGGAACGGCTACACCCTCACTGGAGGGCCGCCTAAAACGTCTCGAAGAGATCGTACGATCCCTCGAGGCGGCCGACCTCGACATGGAAGAAGCTCTGACGCTGTTCGAAGAGGGCGTCGAACATGTCCGCGGAGCCGAGGCAACGCTTCGTGTGGCCGAACTCAAGGTGGAGGAACTCCTCGGAAGCGAAGAGGAGCCTATCATCCGTCCCTTGGAGGGCGATCTAGAGTGATCGCCGACGGTGCCACGCTCGACCTAGAGGTGCTTCTCCGTGGCGAGAGGGCCGAGGTGGAGCGCGCGCTCGAACGTGCGTGCGCGTGGTTAGCCGAGGAACTTCCCGACGACCTTTTTCAGCCGGCCCGCCACGCAGTGCTCAGTGGTGGGAAACGCCTTCGGCCCATCCTGTGTGTGGTTGCGCATCGGGCGTGTGGGGGAGGGACAGGGCCCGCCGCATACGATCTCGGCGCGGCGATCGAGTTGATCCACGCCTACTCTCTCATGCACGACGACCTCCCATGTATGGACGACGCGGATCTTCGGAGGGGCCAGCCCACGCCGCACACGCTCTACGGTGAGGCGAACACCGCTCGCGCTGGGCTCGCTCTGATTCCGGCGGCGTCCTTATGGGCACTCCGTGCCGCGACCGACCTGGGTCTGGGCGCCACGGCATCCAGGGCAATCGTAATCGAACTGAACCGAGCTTCCGGTGCGGGCGGCATGGTCGGTGGACAGGCGCTCGATCTGCTGGGAGAAGGCCAGAGTCTGGACTCGAACCAACTCGATCGCCTTCACGGTATGAAGACGGGGGCCCTGCTCACCGCGTCTTTGATGATCGGCGGGATCGCGGCCGGGGCCACCGCCGGGACCCTCGCCGGGCTCGAGAGCTTCGGTCGTGGCATTGGACTTGCGTTTCAAGTGACCGACGACATTCTGGACGCAACGGAGGTGGCGGCCGACCTGGGTAAACATCCCAGCGACAGCCGGCTCGCCAAGAGCACTTATGTGACGCTGTACGGTCTGAATGAGGCCGCCGAAAAAGCCCGCAAACTTGTGGAGGAAGCGACAGGTGCTCTCCGGGACGCACAAATCGACGCTCCGGCCTTGATCGCCTTGGCTTCCTACATCGTGGAACGGGAAAAATAGATATGTTACGGCCTATTCAATACCGCAGTTAGGAGTCGACAAGTGTCGGTCTTGAACCGAATAGACGGACCCGCAGACATCCGAGAGCTCTCTCGGGAAGAGCTACACGAGTTGGTCGTGGAAGCCAGGGAACGCCATGTCGATGTGATCTCCAAGGTGGGCGGTCACTTCGGGGCCAGCCTCGGCGTGGCCGAACTGACCGTGGCGCTCCACTACGTGTTCGAAACGCCGCGCGACAAGCTCATCTGGGACACGGGCCACCAGGGCTACATCCACAAGATCCTCACCGGCCGAAACGATCGGATCAAGACGATCCGCCAGAAGGATGGTTTGGCCCCGTTCCTACGGCGGGACGAATCCGAGTACGATCACTTTGGTGCGGGCCATGCTGCCACTTCCATTTCGGCGGCGTTGGGCACTGCGATTGCTCGCGATTTGAATGGCGACGACTTCGATATCGTCGCCATCATCGGAGACGGGGCAATGGGGTGTGGCCTCGCTTACGAGGCGCTCAACAACGCAGGCCATACCGACCGTAACTTGATCGTCGTCCTGAATGACAACGACCACTCGATCGCGCCCAACGTCGGTGCGATGAACAGGTATTTGACCGGCATAATGACGAATCCGGTCTACAACCGGTTCCGTGAGGAGGTCAAGGACCTGCTCGCCAAGGGGCCCGGCGGCGCCAAGGGCATCGTGAGGCGGGTCGCGAGTCGGACGGAAGAAAGTGTGAAAGGCCTGTTCGTACCGGGGATGCTCTTCGAGGAGCTCGGCTTTCGGTATATCGGCCCGGTAGACGGGCACGACCTCGATTCATTGGTCGACACTCTGGCCAAAGTCCGCCGCCTCGACGGCCCGATTTTGGTCCACGTCATCACGAAGAAGGGTAAAGGGTTCTCCCTTGCCGAGCAGGATGCGTACAAGTGGCATGCGCGTCCGCCATTCGACAAAATCAGCGGAGAAGCCACGAAAAAGAGTGGCGGCCTGCCTCGGTACCAAGCGGTTTTCGGCAAAGGACTAAAGGAGCTGGGCGAACTCGATTCTCGAATTGTCACCATTACCTGCGGTATGCCGGACGGAACCAGCACCGACATGTTCGGCGAAGCCTTCCCGGATCGTTTCTTCGACGTGGGCATCGCCGAGGGC
>JAPYQK010000065.1:0-11507 GCA_029941275.1 Longimicrobiales bacterium
GTATCGGGTAACGTCGGTTGGGTCTCCGAATATTTCTATCGCGGGGTTCCGCAGAAGGTGTCGTCCGCAAGCGGCGGCTTAGATCTGACTGCCAGCAACTTCTACATGGGTTCTTGGGCGGCGGACGTGGGTGATGGGAATGAGATTGACTTGTACCTTGGCGTCGGTACGGAGATGGATGACTTCAGCGTGAGCGTCGGTGGTACCGGGTATTTTTATACCGGTGGTTTCGACGACACGTATCTGGAAGGGAACCTCAATGTGGGCTACGCGGCGATCTCCGGAGAGTTTTCTTACGGCAAGTACAAGACCACGCCTGCGGAACTGGACTATTGGTTCCTCGGGGTTACTGTGGAGGGGGAAAACGGGCTGTTCGCGACCTTCGGTACTTTCGGGAAGGACCTCGACGGCTACACCCTAGAGGGCGGCTATGGGCTCTCTGTTGCTGATCTCGATCTATCAGCGTCGTGGATCTTCACGAACAAAGACCTCCCCGGTCAGACCGCCAACGACCACACGGTCGTCTTCGGCATCAGCCATACCTTCGATATCAACACCAATTAGTTTTGGCCTGCGGCCGGGGCTGCTCTGATTGCCGAATCGGAGCAGCCCCGGTTGCTTTTTGAGTTCTCTCTCGGATCAAAGGAGGCTGCGCCCTCGGGGCGCGGTTTGTCGCCCCCTTTGACCTCCCCCGCATTCGACGCGGATGTGCACTGACTCCTACATTTAGTAGGTTGCTGGTTGGCAGACCACACGGCCCTGCCGAAGCCCTGCCGTAAGGCTGGCGGCGGACACTTCGGGCTGGGCACCAGCATGTAGGACAGGCACTATCTTGACCGACTCCGACGGACAGTCACGCTCGCTGTCGCTTCTTCACGAAGCCAGCACACTCCTCGACGAGGCTTCGGACTTAAGCACGCCCATGAAGCCGATCCTCGAAGCGCTCTCCCGTCATCTGGACGTGGAGTCGGCGACCCTGACCGTGCTGAACCGCCGAACGTCAGAGATCCTTGTCCACGAGGCGATCGGCCTCTCCGCCGATCAGCGCGAGCGTGGGAGGTACCGCTTGGGCGAGGGGATCACGGGTCGTGTCGTCCAAACGGGCGCACCCGTGGTGGTACCGTCCATCGCCACCGAGCCACTTTTCCTGGGACGCGCGCGTTCTCTGGAGGATCGCCCGGAAACGGAGATGGCGTTCGTTTGTGTGCCGGTCAAACTGGGCAATGAGACGATCGGGGCGCTGAGTGCTGAACGACCGTACGGGAAAGACGTCTCCTTCGACGAGGACATCCGGATCCTCTCCATCCTCGCTTCCCTCATCGCACACGTCGTACGTCTCGGTCAGTTCGCCGAGGAAGAGAAGGCGCTGATGGAGGAGAACCAACGACTTCGGAGGGAACTCGCCGACCGGTACCGGCCCTCCAACATCACAGGCAACTCCCGCGAAATGGCGCCGGTCTACGAGATGATTGGCCAAGTCGCTCAGAGCGACGCCACCGTGCTGATTCGAGGCGAGAGCGGCACGGGAAAAGAACTCGTCGCGCAGGCGGTTCATTATGAGAGCCGTCGGTCGGAGGGTCCTTTCGTGCGGGTCAACTGTGCCGCGCTCCCGGAGAGTCTTATCGAGAGCGAACTCTTCGGACACGAGAAGGGGGCGTTCAGTGGTGCGGTGCAGCAAAGGGAAGGGCGGTTCGAAGCCGCTGCGGGCGGTACCATCTTTCTCGACGAAATCGGGGAGTTGACCACCGCGGTCCAGCTCCGGCTTCTGCGGGTTCTACAGGAGCGGGAATTCGAGCGTGTCGGGAGCAGCAAGGTAATGCGCACCGACGTCCGGGTCGTCGCTGCGACGAATCGTCCGCTCGAGAGTGACATGGTCGACGGACGGTTCCGGGAGGATCTGTACTATCGCCTCAACGTGTTTCCGATCCACTTGCCACCGCTGCGGGACCGCCGCACCGACATCATCCTGCTGGCGGATCACTTCATCGAGAAGTACGGCGGGAGGCATGAGCGCTCGATCATTCGCCTGTCGACGCCGGCGATCGATCTCTTGATGGCCTACCATTGGCCGGGCAACGTCAGGGAGTTGGAGAACGCCATCGAGAGGGCAGTGCTGCTCGCCGACGGAAGGGTCATCCATGCCCGTTTGCTTCCGCCGAGCCTTCAGATAGCCAAGATTGACGAGGGGCGCTCCGGCCCCCTCAAAGTGCAGCTTGCCGTGTTGGAAAAGGAGTTGATTATCGACGCCCTGAAGGTCAACAAGGGCAATCGAGCCGGGGCCGCCCGCCAATTGGGCATTTCCGAGCGAATCATGGGACTCCGTGTCGACAAATACGGGTTGGACTGACCCACCCGGGCCCACCTACATTCTTGTAGGTTCGCGCTTTCATCCTACCGCGGCGTAGGATTCCCCTCCCCGTGAGACCCTTCCAGAACCGACAGGAAACCAGCGTTAATACTTATAGATACAGGGTTTAACCCGGTCTTGGGTTTCGTGGCACACGCTTTGCCATTGGCGGACCTATCAGCGTGCCTCAACGCATATCGTTGTTCACGGGACCGGATGGAGGAAAAACCACCCATGCAGCTCTCTCGTAAGTCATTATTCATACTCCCGCTGCTTCTTGCGGCGGCAGTACCCGCGCCCGCGGCGGCCCAGACCGCGGCGGATGCGATCTTCACGGTCAACAATACGTGGATGCTCGTTGCCACACTGTTGGTCTTCATTATGCACCTGGGCTTCTCTACCCTTGAGATCGGACTGACGCGATCCAAGAACACGGTCAACATCCTGTTCAAGAACGTGAGCATCATCGCGATCGGATTGCTGACGTATGCTATCGTGGGTTTCAACCTCATGTACCCCGGTGAGTTCTCGCTGGGCGGCCTTTTCGGATTCGCCGGCTTTGGTGTCGGAACGGACGCTGCCGGTCTCACCGCCGAGTACAGCGAGGGATACACGTACTGGACGGACTTCATCTTCCAGGGAATGTTCGCCGCGACGGCAGCTACGATCGTTTCGGGGGCCGTTGCTGAGCGCATCAAGCTGGCCTCGTTCCTGCTGTTCGCCACGCTGTACGTAGGGCTCGTCTACCCCTTCGTCGGTTCCTGGAAGTGGGGAGGCGGGTGGCTCGATGAGATGGGCTTCTACGACTTCGCAGGCTCGACGCTGGTCCACTCGGTGGGAGGATGGGCTGCCCTGGTCGGTGTTTTCCTGCTTGGTCCGCGGCTCGGGAAGTACATCAAGGATGAGATTCACCCGATCCCGGGACACAACATTCCTCTGGCCGCCATCGGGATGTTCCTGCTCTGGTTCGGCTGGTTCGGATTCAACGGCGGGTCTGTCCTCAGCGCGGATCCGGGACTGGTCTCGTTGGTGTTCGTGACGACGTGTCTCGCCGCCAGCGCGGGGATCATATCCGCGATGTTGACGACGTGGACGGTCCACAAACGTCCCGATATATCGATGGTTCTCAACGGAGCGCTCGCTGGACTCGTGGGAATCACTGCGGGTGCCGATGTGGTCAGTGTCATGGACTCGGTCCTCATCGGAGGGGTTGCCGGCGTGCTGGTGGTTTTCTCAGTGATGTTCTTCGACCGAATCAAGATGGACGATCCTGTCGGAGCGATCTCGGTGCACTTGACGTGTGGTGTCTGGGGAACGCTGGCTGTGGGCATCTTCAGCGCCGACCACTCGTTCGTCACCCAACTCATCGGGGTCCTTGCGTACGGTGCTACCTGCCTCGTGGCCGCCGGCATCATCTTCGGCACCATCAAAGCGACCTTGGGACTGCGTGTGTCCGAGATGGACGAGCGTCGCGGGCTGGACTTGGCGGAGCACAACATGGAAGCATATCCCGACTACCAGATCATGGTCACTCGCTGACGAGCCCCTGGCTTAATACGAACGGAGCAAATTGATGAAACTCGTAATCGCATACATACAGCCTCACGCTCTTCATGATGTGAAGACGGCGCTGACCGAGGTCGGTGTCGGAAGGATGTCGGTCGTCAGCGCCCAGGGCGCTGGGC
This sequence comes from Longimicrobiales bacterium, assembly GCA_029941275.1. Classification (GTDB taxonomy): domain Bacteria; phylum Gemmatimonadota; class Gemmatimonadetes; order Longimicrobiales; family Gaopeijiaceae; genus UBA822. The sequence continues at coordinate 4,033 of JAPYQK010000065.1, forward strand.
AGCAAGGTGGATATACAGAGACCTACCGCGGCTCGGAATTCGAGGTCCTACTTCGTAAGAAGGTCCGACTTGAGATCGCCGTGAACGACGACCACCTGGAACGCACTCGAGAGGCCATCATCGAGGGTGCGCGGACCGGAAACTTCGGAGATGGAGTCATCTTCGTCCTGGACTTGGCGGAATGTTACCGCATCCGCACCGGCGAGTCGGGAAGCCCGGCCGTCGGATAACGTCCTTCCGGGGACGGTACACACAAAGTGGGGGGGCCCTACGCCATTGGTCGAAAGGCCCGACGCCCATCCAAGCCAACCTACCACAGAGGCGGTGACGGCTAGGGTCCCCCCCTTCGGCGGCGCGTAAGTCGACCAAGTCCTCTTGTTGAAGAACCGGAAAGGACTAATTTACCCTCCGCGACGCCATCCTCCGCCGTGGAGACGGTGTGGGAATGGGCTAGCGCGACGCCCGTTCCGGGATTCCATATCACCAAGGTTCCAGGACTACGCCCAATGCTCGACGAGATTCGGGAGAAGATCGGGGAAGAGGTCGAGCAGCTTGCCCATGAGCTCAACATTCTCATTCCCGGGAGGATCGAGAAGGCCGTCGAGCTGGGTGATCTCAGGGAAAACGCCGAGTACAAGTCGGCCCTCGAACGCCAGCAGTTCGTTCAGATCCGGATCGGGCAACTGACCCACCGCCTGTCGGAGTTGTCGAAGATCGACGTCGATGCCATGCCCCTCGATCGGGTCGGCTTCGGATCCCGTGTCGAACTCCATGACCTGGCTCTGGACGAGGTGTCCAACATCACTATCGTGGCCGGCGACTTCATGGACCTCGACGGTGAACAGGTTTCGATGGCCTCGCCGATCGGACAAGGCCTTCTCGGGGCTCGCAAGGGCCAGGAAGTGACCATTGAGCTCCCGGTTGGAGAGCGGTATTTCAAGGTCCTGGACCTCGTCACATTGCCGGAGCAGCTGGAGGTCGGGAAGGAGTAGGTGATTGAGCGGCCGCCGGTCGCTCGAGAGTGTAGGCAATTGACTGGGGGCTTCGTTGGCTAAGACCGCGTCGACCATGCTTGAGCTGGGCACGATGGCCCCGGACTTCACGTTGCCCGACTCGAGTGGGCAGACCACTGGGCCCCGGAACTCCACCGACGCCCCGGGCCACCTGGTGATGTTCATCTGCAATCATTGCCCTTTCGTCCACCACATACGGGCGGAGTTGGCCCGATCCATGAAGCGTTACCAAGACATGGGATTGGCCGTGGTGGCCATCAACTCCAACGACGCCGTGGCCTATCCGGCCGACAGCCCCGAGTTGATGGCCCGTGAAGTCGAGGAGTTCGGATATACGTTCCCCTATCTGGTCGACGGGGACCAATCCGTCGCCAAGGCATACAGGGCGGCATGCACGCCGGACTTCTACTTGTTCGACGGCGACCGTCGTCTGGTGTACAGGGGGCAGTTCGACGGCAGTCGACCCGGTAACGACGTCCCGGTCACCGGGGCCGACCTCGGCGCTGCGGTCGAGGCTCTTCTAGGGGGTGCGCCGATCTCGACGGACCAGCACCCCAGCATCGGGTGCAACATCAAGTGGACCGTGGGGAAGGAGCCCGACTACTTCGGCTGAGGGCGGAGGGTACGACGCGGACTATGAAGAGAAACGCGCCGTTAGTGCCCGGCGCCGCGCTAGAAAAAGCGCGCCGCCGGGTTAGTCACCCCGACGGCGCGTTATTTTTGTCTGCCGCAACCCGGCGCGAAGGCCGCTACCGGTGCGGACAGCTGAAGCCGTTTCGGCTCCTACATACCGAAGCAGCGATCGCTTGCCCTCACCAGGTTGGGCAGACTACTTGGACTAGACAATTGATCACCTCCTCTTTTGCGGTTCGACTTTGGGCTTATCGCCGGCGGGTTCCAGACCCGCAGTCCGCGTCCCACCCCCTCTTTGGAGGCGGGGGCGGCCCAGGCCATTAGCTGGCCACGGCCAAAGTATCGGACGGTACGGGTGAGATCAATAGACGGCGGAGCGCACGCCAGGCCTCGGTTCACGCATCTGCCCCACTAGATCTGGTGGCGGTCAGGCCCTTCGGTATGACCACTGGAATAGCCAGGTGCTCGCCAGCACCGCGACCGTAATCCACAGGCCGCCCCACACCACCGTATTGATCCCGGTGAGGTCACCGAGCATGGCGGCGTCCGACTGAAGATCCGGTCGATCGAGTACGTCACTCTTGATGTCGAGAATGGCGTAAAGACAACTGGTGAGCCCGAGCGTCAGTAGGATCCCCTGGTTGATCGCCGCAGAGAGACGGACCGCCCCGAGAACGAGCACCGATCCGAAGGCTAGGCCGAACCAAAAGCCGAATGGGCTGCGCACGTAAGCCAGGGTCAGGCCGACCACCAGAATTCCAACCGCTGCCGTAACCCAGCGGCTGTTGATGCGTTTCGCCTGGCCGGCAGAAACCAAGAGCCCGCCCCAGGCCAAGCTCCCCAGGTATCCGGCTGATAGGGTCAGGAAAGCACTCCCGCCCGGGCAGTAGCAGGCGCCACCTTGATTCGGGTCGAGGATGATCTTCTCGATCGTCCCGCCGGTGGCGACCGCGGTCATGGCGTGACTGATCTCGTGCAGAAGGACTACAAAAACCTTGAGCGGGTACACGGCCGGGGTATCCCACAGATACCAGATGGTGCTGAAGTAGGCAGCGAATCCGACCAGGAACGAGATCTTACGTTTGGTTTGTGGCTTCATACCTTCTCTACGGCCGGAGCGGTCCAAGTGTTTCCGCCGAGAGCTCCCTAGCCTTCGCCCCCAAAGGTGATTGGGTAGGCTGTCTGGAGCAGCGGAGCCAACTCCCGCAGCTCGCCGCGGGCGATCGTGGCAAGCTGTTCGGTGGCCCCCAACGCACTACGGGCGGCCTCTTTCACTTGTGCGGTCGTGAGTCCGGAGGCGAACCCAAGGGCGGTGCTCCAGCGGAACGTTCGGTCTTCGAAGTCGCGTTCAACGGAAGCTATGTCCGACTGTGGCACGACCGTCCCGGACTCCCGGGCCTCGTCGATGGAGGCTCCCGCGGCAGGGGCGCCGTTCGATCCGATCAATGCGGCGACTTGCGCCACGACCGTAGGCCGAGCTTCCTCGAAAGAGACGATCTCGCGGTCCTCGAGGCGCAGGACATGAAACCCGTACTGCGTCTCCGTAACAGCGCTTATCTCTCCCGGCTCCAACGCGACGGCCGCCGTCCAGAACTCGGAAACCCAAGAGCCCTCTCTTCCGGGCTGGAGTAACCCCTGGCGGCCCTCAGCCCCAGGCTCTTCAGACAGCTCGGCGGCGACTTCCGGAAAGCCCTCGCCCGCTCCCAGACGAGCGATCGCAGCGTCCGCTTTTTCGCGAGCTGCCTCTCGATGAGAAGCCGGGCGCCAACGTTCGGAAAAAAACAGGACGTGGCGCACCGTCAATTCGAGCGCCGGATTGGTGAGGTAGTGCGCGCGCAGTTGTTCGTCGTCCACGCCCGTAGCCTCCAGGGCCCGTTCAGCAGCGAACTGTGTCAGGAGTGCTGCGTCCATCGCTGCTTCCACGATCGGTGCCAACTTGAGCGCCAGTTCGTCCCTCGATGCGGCCAGCCCATACGCCGTGATCTCGGCCAGTTGGGCACGGCGGGAATCACTCAGGCCGAAGAGTTCAGACTCGGTGAACGTCACGTCGCCGATGGTCATTGCTGCGGGCTCGGCGGAGCACGCAGCGGCGAAGAGTGTCAGGCCGGTCAGAAGTCGCTGTCGCAGGGATGCCTCCGGGCGATGGTATGGTTTGGTCCTCGGGGGACAGTGCGGTCGTGGGATAATCGACCCTCGGTCCCGAGCGGATAGGGTACTGCTTCGCGGGACTCCGGGCACTCCCGCGGTCAATTGCAGTTGGGTCCCCATCGGCTGACCGCTTCCTCCTGGCTCTTGCTGCACGGGTAGCCCGTGAGGCAGTTTCAGTTCTGAACGCGGGTTGCTCGAGAACCAAGGTTGGCATCCGCGCATTCGATCCAGGTATCCTCATCTCTAGCCCCTCGCACTGTGACTGCCCAGCCGGAACCGACCGAGCGCTCCCTGCTCATCTCCCATCTCCACGACCAGTTTTGGTCTGAGGAATACTACCAAGCCGCCCAACTCGTCCGACGGTGGAGCAGGGAAGAAGGGGACGAATGGGCCGCCGATCTCTTCGGCGAGTTGGACCGCATGGACGCTCTGTCGGAGGAGCGACGCCGGATCGTGGATCGCACCAACAGCGCCCGCCGCTTGATCAAGTCATACTTCCGGAAAACTCAGCAACTCTGCAGTCGGGGGTTCCTGGAGCCCTCAGATCTTCAGGCCCACCTCACGATGGCCCAGCGTCTCGAGATGCTCTTCCAGATTATTGAACTCTTCGCGGCGGCTCGGAAGCCGGATTACGATCGGGAGATGTTCGATTTCTACGACGATTTGCATGGTGGTGAGCTCGAGCGGCCGCAGCGATGAGCTCGGGTGTTGCGGGAGAGATGTCGACAATTTCAGCGTCTTGTGGATCGGCGGAAGGAACCGGGAACGTGGATCTGGCGCCAGGGTGAGGCGGTCCGAGGCCGCCGCAGGCAGAATCGAGAGCCTCGTGGGTCCGTTCGAGGAGTTGCAGGCGGTCGCCGAGTCCCTCGCCGCTCAGTTGGGGTCGTTGAAGACGCAAGCCGATTCCTTCGAGGGTACCGCCTCCAAGGTTGAAGATACCGCCGCCCAGCCGTGTCCCTCGACTTCGCCACCCCTCACGAAGGTGCCGCGTCCCACCTCACCGGAGGTCAAGCCTCTTCGCTCCGCTTCGGCGTAGGCACGGGACACGGTGCCCACTGTAACCCCCAGGTACTCGGCGAGGTCACGGTGTGTGGGGAGTCGCGAACCCACAGAAAGCACGCCCGATTCGAGGTCCCGTTGGACCGCATCTGCGATCGCCAGTTCGTCTGATACCGCCAACGAGAATGTGCCCGTCCGGCTGCGCCCCTCGAGTGAACAAGACCTCGAGTTCGTGCTGAAGCTCGAGGCGGATCCGGAAACCGCGCGGTTCATTCATCCCTGGCTGATCGACGAACATCGCGCGGCGATCGACGATCCCAGTGTGGCTCATAGCATCGTCGAACACGCCGAGCTTCAGCTTCCGGTCGGTTTTGTAATCCTGAGGGGCTTGGGCACGGAGGTCCTCGAACTTCGCCGCATCGCCATATCGGAGAAGGGACGAGGATACGGTACCCACGCCCTCGGCTTGGTGAAGGACGCCGTGTTCGGAGAGTTGGGCGCGCGCCGGCTCTGGTTGGACGTCTACGACTTCAACGAACGAGCGCGGTTGATCTACGACGCCGAGGGTTTTGTCGCCGAACTGGAGCGCCCGGCTTCGGGGGCGTGCGGGGGTTGCGCCGAAGGCACCGTCACCGTCATGGCGCTGGAGAGGGATTAGGACACGAACGCGCTTACGGGCCTCCTCCGACCGGCAAGCTGAGCCCCACCCGGCAAACTGAACGCCCTACGGAATGATGATGATCGGACGCGCAACCACCATCGCCTCACGACCCGGCAACTCGATCTCCACGGTGAGCGTATACTCCCCCGGCTCCAAGTCGGGAAGGTTCAGCTGAACCGAGCGAAAGACGGTCCCCAACACGTCGGGGCCCGCGTCCTCGTACGTCATCACGACCGGTGCGCCCGGCTCGAGCACGCGCAGGAACTGGCCCAACCTACGGAGGACCCCTGTACCGCCCTGGTCCACGCCGATTCGCACACTCGCCGACTCGCCGATTCTGAGTCCGTACAACTCCCACGCCACCTTGAACGCATCCCCGACCCTGATTCGGGCCGCGGGCATCGCCGTGGGGAGAGCCTCGTCGAGATTGTCAGGAAGTTCTCCGCCGCCCTCCAGGATCAGTAGATCGGAAACCGAGGCCAAACCCGGGAGGAGCGGATCCTGCCACAGCCCGTGCCGGTGGCGCCATGCTTCCTTGGCATCGGGGCTAAAGGCTTCGATGCCAACCACGTATCGTCCGTTGGGGACTTGAAGCATGAACGCGCCACTCGGACCCTCCCCCAGGACCTCATGCCGTTCACCCGACTCGGAGTCGATCAGAAAGAGGCCGGACTGCACGGGGGCTTCCTCCACCGGTTCCTCGACGATGAACGCTTGCGGCACCTCCACCGGTCGGCCGAAGGGATTGAGACGAGCTTGTTGATCTCCCCGATCCTCATTGCGTTGTGCTCGAACATCAACGCCACGCGGGTTTCGAGTCTGTCGGCGGCTGTCCACCACCACATCTTCCGGCTCGGGCGCAAACGCGCCGGCAACAAGAAGGGAATCCCCTCGTCGGAAACGGGCTATCTGCGTCTCCAGGGCATTGAGGTCGGGCGCGTAAGGAGGGGCATATCCGGTCCACGGGCGTCTCTGCTCCAGAGTCCAATCTCCGGGCGCGACCTGGGCAGGATCGTCGAGCGCCTCGTCCGGCGGGAGAAACTCTTGGCTCTTGGGGTGGTGTCGACCCACGATGCTACGCGTGTCCTGGAGATTTCCGGTCGCCAAACCCCGCTGACGCTCCCAGGCCCTCTCCGCCCCGTAGCGGAGGGTGAGTTCCTCGATGTCGTCGCCCCATTCGACGCCATAAGGGTTCTCCGCTTCCCGGCGCAGACGCACGAGTACACCCCGGGCGTATTGCTCGGTCATGCGGTCGTTTCCGTCCACGAGGTAGAGGGGGTCGGATAACAGCCAGAGGCGCTCCTCGGCGGCGGCCTTATCGGGCGCACGCTCATAGACCCCGTATGCGTCCGGGTCCAGCAGAAGCTCGAGCGAGAGGAAATCCCCTTCGCCTGAGTCGGCCATCTGGGTCTTCGCCAGGGCGAACAAGTCGGCAGCGGCGTCCCAGTTCCCCTGCGCATGTCTCGCGAACCCCAGGAGCGACGTGCACCACCAGTTCCCGCCCCCGCATCTGCGGATCAGGTTCTCCGCGGCTCGCCAATCTCCCACCTCTCCCATGTAGTAGACGCGCTGGCCCAGGATCCAGGAATCTCGAGGAATTTGATCATGGATGTCGCGAAGGTCATCGAGGACCCTGACCCGCGCCATGCCAAACTCGATCGGCTCTTCCGGCACGGACCATTCGCTCTCGTCCTCGCCGTCCTCGAAACGGAGGCAGAAGCGGCCAATCAGGTCGTCACACCCCCGCCCGTATCCCGCCAACTCCGGCGGAATGCGCTCCTCTCGAAACCGCTCGAAGCGTGCCTGCGCCTCTTTGGCCTCCTGCAGAAGGGAGACGGAGTCGGGGTTGGACTCGTTCCGGTCCTGCGCGGCCAGGAAATAAGGTACGGCAACCGTCGGTGCGGCAACCGTCAAAATCGCAGCCATCGCGATCGGCAGGATTCCTTGCGGTCGGGTCGTGACGAAGGCTAGCACGAGCATTCTCCTACGAACCTCGGGTAAGCGGACATGTCGGTTTCGAG
>JAPYQK010000065.1:11607-13498 GCA_029941275.1 Longimicrobiales bacterium
GGGGCGTGAGGAGCGGGTCCCTATCGGTCCGCGGGTTCAGCCGGAATCCCGTCGCTGCGAAACATCCGGAGTGTTATGGGGCGCAAGAACTCTACGGGGCGCCATCACGCTACAGGGTGTCGGCACGCCACGGGGTGCCAGAACTCTACTGGGCCTCCGAATTCGGCGCCAGCAGGGTGGCGAGATCCGGGGCGATCCGATCGGCTCTGAAGTCCGGAATTTCGAAGACGACTTCGCTTCCGGGCGTGCGCGCGTGGCGCGTGTCCGCATCACCCGTGATCAGGACCACTCCCAGCGTGTCTCCGCTGGCTCCGAGGGCGATGACGCGCGTCGGATTCTCGTCGAAGACATCGCCGCTCTCTTCCACGAATCCCAAAGCGAGCAAGCTGGAGAGTTCTTGCAGGATACCGAACACGATGATGTTGTTGGCCGGTTCACCATCGGCGGACCACGTGCGGTCGGATCGTTGGATCACGCGGGTGCCCTCGTCCGTCTGTAGCACGACGCGGGCGACGGCGGCTGTATCGACACGCAGAACCGTCTTGTCCCGCCAGTCGGCGAGGTCCCGGACCACCGTGCGCAGAAAGTCGCCGGAGACGACCACTACTTCATCCTGAGCGGGCAACCGCACATAGGCGCTGGGGGCGATCGGCCCGACTTTTCCCACCAAGACGGAGGCCGTTCCGCCGTCGGACATGGTGAAGTCCACCGTCCAGGCGCTGTCCGCGACCAAGCCCATACGCATGTGGTTGTTGGGATTGTTGGCCACGACACCGCCCACTTCGGCCGCCGCCACGGCAAACCAAAACCGTTCAATCGCCGTCGAATCCGCAGGATATCCTGAGGCGGTCCAAGCTCCGCCACTCGGTTGGAGCGACACGGTCTGCCCGGGACCAGCGATCCGGACGGCACTCACCGTGTTCTCGTTCGGGCCCGCGAAGATCGCAGCGAGGCCCCCGTCGGCCACGGGTCCGGAATCGGACCTCCCCGTGAACCAGAAGGAACCGAGCCAGAAAACCACGAGCACGGCGAGCGCCGTGAAGATCCTCTTGAGCGTCTGCTCACTCATGCGGCTGCCCTGTCCCAGCGTGCCTCGACCCGCCTGCGTCGTCCCGTTACCCGGACCACGCCGAACAGGACGAAGAGCAGCGGAACGCCCACCAAATTCCCCCACTTGAGCGCCAAGCTCTGGGACTCCGAGGCGAACGACAGCACGGGCGGCGTCCGAATCTTGGAACGAATCCCGATCAGCGCTTCGTCCTGGCCGAGCCAATCGACGGCGTTCAGGGTGAACACCAGATTCTGCGGGTTTGCCTGCACGAACTGATCCTGGAGGAAGTCTACGTCTCCCACGACGATGATACGTCCCTCCGTTGCCGATCCATCCCCCGACGGCGCATCCTCTCCGTCCGTTGTCGGACCGATGGCCACCGCAAGCGTGACCGTCTGGAAGTCGTCAGGATTAGGCTCGAGGAGTGCGTCCGGCATGATGAACCCTCCTGCCTCCTGGATGGCTCCGCGCTCGGACGTGACCCAGAGCTTCTGCACACTGCTGTCGGTGACCGTGAGAACCGTCGCCCAACCTGCACTCAAGTTGCTCAAGTCACGGGTGGTGGCGTGTGCGTCGCCTTTGACCGTAATGGGCCACAGGGGGTAGGGGCGTACGACGTTGAAGCCCCCTTGCTGTCCCATGGAGATGTTGGAGTTGGATCCGTGGTCCAGGATCACACCGTCGTCGGTCCCCACGCCCCTTCCGTCGAGAAAGGCCTCGAGGCCGGTGAAGACCGGATACATAAAGGGTGTTTCGGGAGACACCTGATGTTTGTCGATGAGGAACAGAGCCGAACCGCCGCCGTCGACGAAAGCATCGAGGGCGTTTACGGTCTGTTGC
>JAPYQK010000066.1 GCA_029941275.1 Longimicrobiales bacterium
CAGAGGGCGCTGACGACGCCTGTCGGCCGATGTAGTCCGCTCTTCTTCTAGAGACACCCCACCCTAAAGACGTCGCACCCTATAAGAGGTACAGAAGCGCGGTCGCGAGGAGGAGCATCCCTCCCAGGAAGTCTCGTATCGATCTCACTCTATCCATTCTATCCTCCATTCTTCCTTTTCTCACTTTCAAAACCTGCCTGCCGAACCATCTCTAGCAACACCTATCCCTACGAAATCGGGTGCTGAAGTGTTTCAGCGGATCAGCGGTTTCTAACAGTATGACGATCGAGTCGACTGACCTCGAGTTGAGGCATGACCGTCGAACCGGAGCACCTCAAGGAGCGACTCACGTGAGCCACACCTCCATCTGGATATTGCAACGGTCGTACGGCGACGCCCCTCCCTGCACCGTCTCGAACCCGAGTTTCTTGTAGAGGTTGATTGCGGGCTCCAGGATCGTGTTGGACTCGAGGTACACGCGTGTGGCGCCCACCTCACGAGCGCGCTCCAGCAGCGCCGTGCCGAGCAACCAACCGATGCCCTTGCCCCGGGCGCGTTCGTCGACGGCCATCTTGGCGAACTCGTACGACCCCTCTCCCATCGGAACGAGCGCCACCGCGCCGACGGGTTCGCCGTCATCGATTGCCATGAGAATCGCACCGCCGGGATCGAGGATCTTCTCCTGGGGATGGTCTAGAAAGAGTCGGTCCGCGTCCTCGACCTCCCAATAGTGGTTGATCCAGTCCAGGTTCATCTGGCGGAACGATTCGCCATGCTCGGGCAGGAAGTCGACGATTTGCACGCCGACGGACTCGGACCGTTCGGGAGGGTGGTTCACGCAGTGGGACCGTCGGCAAGCGGCGACGCGTTCGCGCCCACGAGACCACGGAATGTCGCTGGCATAAAGCGAGACCTGTCTTGAAAATGAGATTGAGCACAACGTAGGCCCTACGTGCCCACCGGCAATGAACAAGGGAAGACCGCAGGCCTTGCCCACGGTGGGCCTCCGGCCAAGGGGCACTCCGGCCACGACGAGGCTCTGGCTATCTCGGCTCAGAACGGACATCCTCCAGGCTCGGGAGACTCTTCCTTCCACCCAATCTCAACCCTCGAAGGCAAGATCGAGTCGGGGAGCCCAAACATGACCATCACGACGGTAAATCCCGCCACGGAAGAGATCCTAGCCGAGTATCCTGAGATGTCCGGCTCACAGATCGAGGACGTCCTTCATCATACGGATTCAGCTTTTAATACTTGGAGACGGGTCCCGCTGAGTGATCGCGCCGAACTCCTTCGGACTCTCGCGGTCAAACTGCGAGAGGGAGAAGCGGACTTCGCCGCTCTGATGACTCGGGAGATGGGAAAACCACTGGCCCAAGCCGAAGGTGAGGTGCGGAAGTGTGCCTCGGCCTGTGACTATTACGCGGACAACGCGGCGCTGTTCTTGGCCGACGAGGTAATCGAATCCGATGCCTCTCAAAGCTATCTGACCTACCAGCCCCTCGGAGTGGTCCTCGCGATCATGCCCTGGAATTTTCCGTTCTGGCAGGTAATCCGGTTCGCAGCCCCGACCATCACGGCCGGAAATACGGGAATCCTCAAACACGCCCCCAACGTCACCGGCTGCGCACTGGCACTCGAAGAGCTGTTCAGGGACGCCGGCTACCCCGACCACGTCTTCCGCACCCTGGTCGTGGACGTCCCGCCCGTGGAGTCCGTCATCCGAGACGATCGTATCAAAGCCGTGACGTTGACGGGAAGCAATCGTGCTGGGGAAGCCGTCGCGGCGGTCGCCGGGGGATGCATCAAGAAGACCGTCCTGGAGTTGGGCGGAAGCGATCCGAGCGTGATCCTGGCGGACGCCGACGTGCAGGCCGCGGCGTCCGAGTGCATGATCAGCCGGCTATCGAACGCCGGGCAGAGTTGCATCGCCGCCAAGCGGCTCATCGTCGTGAACGATGTCCGCGAAGAGTTCGAGGGGTACATCGTTGAGAAGATGTCGGCGGCCGTCGTGGGCGACCCCACGGATCCGAGCACCACGATGGGGCCGCTGGCCCGGGCCGATCTCAGAGACAACCTCCACCAGCAGGTGACCGCGAGTGTGGCCGAGGGGGCCCAAGCTCTGTTGGGCGGCGAACTGCCGGATCCTCCGGGCTTCTTCTACCCACCCACGGCTCTCACGAACGTGGCACCAGGCATGCCGGCATACGAAGAGGAGTTGTTTGGCCCCGTAGCCGCGATCATTCCTGTCGCCGACGAAGAGGAGGCCCTCCGAGTGGCGAATGACACTATTTATGGGCTGAGTGCGTCCGTCTATACGAGGGACGAGGAACGGGGCCGTAAAATCGCTACGGAATTGCTGGAGGCCGGGGGATGTTTCGTGAACACTTTCTCGAGGTCGGACCCCCGACTTCCGTTCGGTGGCATCAAGCAGAGCGGCTACGGCCGAGAGTTGTCGGCTCTAGGTATTAGAGAATTCGTGAACATAAAGACAGTGTGGGTGGCGTAAATGGCGAAGACCGATGAGGGCGGGGGCGGTGCGGTCGGAAGACTCTGGCGAAAGCACGGTGGCGGATAATACGCCCTCCTAGCGGTGGGAACGTTCCTCTACTTGGAGATCACGAGTCTCTCGAGCGCCATTCGAGCAGCAGGAAGCGTCACGGGCTTCCTCGTCTCGGAGCTGCTCACTTTCGCGATCGAAGCCATCGTGAACACGTTCCTGGCTTCGATATGGCCTTTGATGTGGTACCGGTGGATGGGCAGTGAAGCCCTGTACTGGGTGGGCGGCGGTTACGCGTTTTGGGCCATCATCATCGCGGTCGCGCTCAGTCGCCGTGAGAAGACAATGCGTGAGGAACTCGGGCTCTAGGAGGCGAGGCACTCCGCGATTTCACGCTCCAAGACGGGCTTGGGCACCAACCCCACCATCTCGAACTCCGGCTCCCCGTCCTTGAAGAAGATGACCGTAGGAATCGACCGAATGCCGAAGCGTTCGGCGGTCTCGGGCGCCTCATCGGAATTGACTTTCACCACCCGGACCCCCCGCTCCGCCTGTTCGACCGCAATGTCGTCCAGGATCGGGCCCATCATTCGGCACGGCCCACACCAGGGGGCCCAGAAATCCACGATGGTAATGCCGGCATGATCCGCGATGATCGCATCGAAATCGTCGTCCGTGGCGTGCAGGATCGGCGGCTCCACTTTTTCCTTCTTCCGGAAAAACATCAACACGACTCCAGTCGAGTACTCGCTCTGATTGCCATGCCAACCGGCCGGGCGAGCCAAGGGTTCCCGAATATGGAGAGATACCACCTCACGGGAAGCTTGAAAATGGCGATCACCGTGGCGAGTGTCCGTTATGGACTCCCTCCTCTCTGATCTAAGGTACGGCCTCCGCATGGTGGCCAGAACGCCCGGCCTTTCCGCCGTGGCGATCCTGACCATAGCGCTAGGGGTCGGCCTCACCACCCACACCTTCAGCGTGGTGTACGGCGCCGCGATCAGGGGTCTCGACCTGGACGGCGGCACGATCTTGGTCTCCATCTCTCAGGACATCCCATCCGAAGAGACACGAGGCGGCAGGATCCCCATTCTCGATTTTATTGATTTTCGCGAACAACAGACGGCGTTTCGCGGGTTGGCGGGCACCTCGCAGTTGTCGGTGAACTTGGCCGACGAGGACTCCCCGCCGGAGCGGGTCCAGGGGGCCCGCGTGTCGGCCGGTCTCTTCGCTCAAGTGGACGCGGTCCCGGTGTTGGGGCGCGTGTTCAATCCGACCGAAGACGCAGGCACCGGGGAGCATGTCATCATCCTAGGACACGCTGTTTGGCAGAACCGGTATGGCGGCGACCCGACCATCATCGGTCGAAGGATCCAAGCCAACGGGGAAAGCACCACGGTGGTCGGGGTCATGCCCGAAGGGTTCCGATTCCCGCTCCTGCACGACGTGTGGCTCCCACTGGCTGTTGACCCTGTGCTGGCCGAGCGTGGCGCGAATCGTATCGACGTTGTCGGCAGGTTGAACGAAGGTGTGTCCCTGGAACAGGCGGGGGTCCAGTTGGAGGGGATCGCTCGACGGATCGCCGCAGAGTACCCGGAAACCAATGAGGGAGTGGGCGTCTGGCTCCAACGGTATGAGGATTCCGTTTTCCCGGCGGAAATCCTGAACGTGTTGTGGGTGATGTTGGCCGCCGTATTCGCGGTCCTGGTGATCGCCTGCTTCAATGTCGCGAATCTGCTATTGGCCCGAGCCGCCATTCGCTCCAAGGAGGTCGCCGTTCGTTCGGCTCTAGGGGCGGACCGGGCACGCCTCATTCGCCAATTGCTGCTCGAAGCCAGCTTGCTCGTGGCCCTGGGAGGCGTGGCGGGGGCGGTCTTGGCCTACATCGGTGTCGACGCCTTCAACCGCATCCTCGTCAACGTCGATATTCCCTATTGGATGCAGATTCGTCTGGACGCCCCGGCCGTGGGGGTTTCCATCGGCGTCACCGCGTTCGCCAGTCTGTTGGCCGGCACCGTACCCGCGATTCGGGCTTCAGGCGGAAAAATCCACGAGATCATTCAGGACCAAAGCCGTGGCTCCTCGAGCTTCCGCTTGGGTAGGTTCAGCACGGCACTCGTCATCAGTGAGATCGCTCTCTCGTGCGGGTTGCTAGTGGGCGCAGGGATGATGATCAAGACGGTGATGAATCTGAGGTCGCTCGATCTCGGCTTCGAATCGGAGCAGCTCTTCACCGCGCGTTTTCGCCTCGTGGACACGGACTACCCGGATGACGAAAGTCGGCGGCGCTTCTTCGATCGTGTCTTGGAGAGTTTGAGTTCCGTTCCGAGCGCCGAAGCAGTGGGATTGGCGATGGATCTCCCGGCCCAGGGCTCGGGAGAGGCCCGGATCGAGCTGGAGGGTATCGCCTACGCAGACCCTCGGGACCGGCCACTCTCAAACTTCAGTAGTATCACCCCTGGCTACCTGGACGCGCTGGGCCTGAATGTGATCGAGGGACGAGATTTCGGTGATGAGGACCGCGATGACGCCGTGGCCACCGTCATCGTGAACGAGAGCTTCGCTCGTAAACATTACGGCGACGTGTCTCCATTGGGCCGCCGCTTCCGTCGCGGAGAAACGCTGCCGTGGATGACCGTCGTCGGCCTCATTCCCGACATCTACGTCGGTGGTGGAGACGCCGGGCTCGGGAGTGGCGACGTCATCCCCGATCAGTTCTTCACGCCGCTCGCCCAACGTGAGGGCGCGCGCGCCGTCAACATGGTCGTGAAGACGAGGGACGACCCTAGCAGCTTCGCGTCAGCATCCAGATCCGTCGTGGCCGGAATCGATGCCGACCTGCCTCTCTTCAACGTCTGGACGATGGACGAGGCCGTCGAGTCAACCACTTGGCCCTTCGGAATTTTCGGTACGTTGTTCACGATTTTCGGAGCCGCCGCTCTGTTCTTGGCCGCGGTGGGGCTGTACGGCGTCATGGCCTTTTCGGTGAACAGCCGTGTGCAGGAGATGGGGGTCCGGATGGCGCTGGGTGCCAATGCTCGGGACGTCACCATGTTGGTATTGAACAAAGGGATGAAACAATTGGGGATCGGAGGAGCGATCGGCCTGTTACTCGGCGCTTTGATGGCTCAGCCTATGACGGCCGTGTTCTTCGAGGTGGAACCCACGGATCCCACGGTTTATGCGGCAATCATCGTGACGCTCGGATTGGCCGGCCTGTTCGCGTGCCTCATTCCAGCGCGCCGGGCGACTCGGGTTGAGTTGGTGGACGCGCTTCAGCCCGATTGAAGTGTTTGCCTCAGGAAGGTCCTTTTGGCTCTCTTGTGCAGCAACGGTGCTCGTGAAGTAGCGGTCTTCGTGAAGTAGCGGGACCCGGTGCACCAGCGTGACCTTATGCCGATGCGGGACAGCAGCTGGACGCCGCGGCAAGCCGCGCCTCACTCGAACATTCCTGGAGACAAACGATGCGAATTCGACCCCGATACACTCTCGCCCTCCTCCTTGCGATTGGGATTTCAGCAAACCATGCAGAAGCTCAACAAGGGCGGGAGTACATCAATGCGCGTTCGGCGACCGACGCGGGAGTCCCGCCATTCAGCGGGGCGGTTCTTGTCGGCAACACGCTATACCTGTCCGGAACGATCGGGGTAGACACCAACCAACAGGTGCCGCCCACAGCGGAGGCAGAAGCAAGGCTGGTCCTGGACAATGTTCGCAACACACTCGAGGCGGCCGGCATGACCATGGACGATCTGGTGTCGGTCCAGATTTTCAGCTCAGACGTAGCGGACTACGATGCGTTCAATGCGGTGTACCGCACGTACTTCGAGCGCGAGTTCCCGCCCCGGGCATTTCTCGGAGCAGGCACTTTGTTCTTCAACGCGCGGTTCGAGGTCCAGGGGATCGCGGTGAGGCGATAGGCTACGCCCGCACCACTCCGCTGCGAATGAGCTCCTCGATTTCCTCATCGGTGTAGCCCAACTCCGTCAAGACCTCAGGTGTGTGCTCCCCGAGAATCGGAGCGCCGAGTTCAACGGATACCGGCGTTTCAGAAAACTTCACCGGAAACCCAATCGTTTGGACAGATCCAAGCTTCGAATGCTCGACTTCTACAACCATGTCCCGGGCGAGTGTCTGGGGAAACTCGAGCATCTCGCCGATACTCGCGACGGGACCGGCGGGCACCCCACCCTCCTCGAGAAGGCCGAGCCATTCCGCCGTGGTTCGGGTCTTGAACCGCTCACCAAGGATCGACGCGAGTTCGTCCACATGTTGCATGCGGTCAGCGTTCTCCGTGAAGCGCGGATCGTCGGCAAGTTCAGGAAGCTCCACGATCTCGACGAGCCGGCCCCACGTCGCTTGGTTCGACCCGCCGACGGTGATCCAGCCGTCAGCCGTTTCGAACGCCTGGTACGGCGCGGTCAGCGGATGAGCCGACCCGAGGGGCCCGGGCGATTCCCCGGTAGCCAGCGTGACCGCCGCTTGCCAAAAGGACTGTGTGACGCCCGCCTCGAATAGGGACGTGTCGACTCTCTGACCCCTCCCCGTCCGGATTCGCTCGACGTACGCGGCCAGGACACCCATGGCAGCCAAAATACCCGCTGTGATATCGGTGAGAGGAGGGGCGCATTTCACAGGGGGTCTTCCCTCCCCCTCCCCAGTCACACTCATGATCCCGCTATACCCTTGGGAAATGAGGTCAAATCCACCGAGATCGGCCATGGGGCCCGTGCGTCCGAAACCGGAGATCTCACAGTAGATCAGGCCCGGATTGTTCTCGCTCACCCGATCGTACCCGAGGCCCAACCGTTCCATGGTGCCGGTGCGGTGGTTCTCGATCAACACGTCCGCGCGTTTGACCAATCGACGCGCTATCTCGAGCCCTTTCTCGGACTTGAGGTCGAGCGCCACTCCGCGTTTGTTGCGGTTCAACATCATGTATGCGGCCGATTCTCCGTCCAGGGCCGGGGGCTGGAAGCTGCGCGTTCCGTCACCGCCAGCAACTGGCTCGACCTTGATTACATCAGCCCCCATGTCGGCGAGCATTCGTCCGCAGGTGGGACCCGCCATGATGTGGGCGAACTCGACTACACGAAGACCCACGAGGGGACCGCTCCGCTCCGGTGAACTCATGGGCCTTACCGACCTTCGAACTTGGGGTCGCGTCGCTCGAGAAAGGCCTCGACGCCCTCCGGGTAGTCGTCCGTCTGAAACGCTTCGTAAGCTTCTTCTTGTTCATCCTCCGTGAGCGGACGTCGTTCCATCAACCTCCGCACGAACTTCTTGTGCCACCGATTCACGAGAGGAGCGCCCCCAGCGATACGGAGAGCGGTGGCGCGCGCTTCCTCTTCGATCCCTTCGTCGGGGACCACCCGATTCACCAGCCCTTTTTCATACGCCTGGTTCGCATCGAGAAGACCGCCCTCAAGAAGGAGTTCGAGCGTACCCGAAGCACCGACCAATTCGACGAGCGGACTCAACTCCGTGTACGACATGGTCAGACCCAACCGGTTGATGGGAGCGCCGAATCGGCTGGATTCACTGCAGATCCTGAGGTCACAGGACGCGGCGATCTCCAGCCCGCCTCCCACACAGACACCATGGATCAGCGCAAGCGTCGGATGGGGGCAATCGCGGATTGCCGAGAGTGCGCCTTCGAGCGCCTTCCCATAAGCCACCACCTGCTCGGCGGTCTTACGCTCCTGTAGGAACGCTCCGATATCGGATCCTGCGGAAAACGCACGATTCCCGGAGCCTTCCATCAAGACACAGTGGACGTCCTGGTCGTCTCCCAGTGAGCGCATGATATCGGCGAGCGCTACCCAGCCCTGCCGATCCAGCACATTCAGCCGGTCCGGGTAGCACAAGGAGACGATCGCGAGATGATCCTCACGATTGACGGTCACTCGGTCCGACATTTGCGCTCCGTCTTGAACGGTGGGAAAGATCAACAGCCCGCATCGGGATCGCGAGAACGTAGGTGACCACGGGAAGCCTCGCTACGATACAACATGCAGGACGGGACCTCTTTGACAGTTGCCATGGACCTACGGCCGGAGAAATGAGGCCAGCCTAGATTCCCTCTGCCAGCTCGTCGATGCATGTCGCTCTTCCTCGCGGGTGTGGCATTCATGGGGCCATCATCTTAGCGTGCCCGTCGACAGGCGTCACTCCGGTACTGCTCCCGATCTTCCGCCGACCAAACACTTATGGACTACCTACTGTGGCTTGAAGCAACGTCCTTCAGCATCTGGATGCGCGAATCCGGAGTGGCGTTCTTTTCGACCCTGGTTTTTCACTCCGTGGCAATGGGTTTTGTGGTCGGGATACACATTGCGATGAATCTCCGTATCCTGGGCTGCGCGCCGGGCGTTCCCCTGTCGCTGATGACCCGGTTTTTCCCGGTGCTGTGGGTCAACCTCGTCGTGGTATCAATCTCGGGTGCCTTCCTCTTGGCCTCCTATCCAACGAAGGCATTCACCAACCCGGTGTTCTACATCAAACTGGCCGCCGTCGCGGCTGCGTTGTTTATCACCTGGAACTTGACGAAGGGTGTGCTACGAGATCCCGTCCATGACACGGTGCGAGCTCCGAGGCGGGCCCGCGTGCTGGCCGCACTATCACTCTTGTTGTGGGCTGGAGCAATCACGTCGGGGCGGTTGCTCGCCTACACGCACAACAAATTATTGGCTTCCGACCCGTTCTGATTGTGGCTTCCGACCTGGACTAACGGAGGACAAGCATCGAGGCACTGCTCGAATTTTCTCACCGAACCGGCATTTACGAATTCATGCACTCGACGTGGGGCTGGCCGGCTGTCGAGTCGCTGCACTTCCTGGGGCTCTCTCTGCTGATCGGAACCGTTGGCGTGTTCGATTTACGCATGATCGGTTTGGCCAAGGGCATCCCAATGAGTGCCCTTCACAAGCTGGTGCCGTGGGGGATTGGGGGGTACACCCTGAATGTCCTTACCGGGGCCATGTTCGTCACGAGCGCGCCGGACCAGTACCTGTTCAACCCAGCGTTTCAGACGAAGCTGGCGCTGATGGCCATCGCAGGAATCAACGTGTTGGTTTTCTACCGAGTGGCGTTCGCTGCCGTGAAGCTTGCGGGTGCCGATGACAGCGCTCAGCTGGCAGCCAAGGTTGCGGCGGTGATTTCTTTGAGTTGTTGGATCGGTGTCATCGTATGTGGCCGCTTGATCACGGTGTTTCGCCCGCCCTATTACTGGTGTTTCTGGTGCTGACAGCTCGCAACTCGAGGGTGCTGGCTTGCCTGAAGGCCTAGTGCCTCGGCACTGCTCCCTCATCGTCACGACCTACAATGCACCGAGTTACTTGGCGCTGGTTCTGCGGGCTTTGGGAAACCAGGGCTACCCGGAACCGTCCGAAGTCGTCGTGGCCGATGATGGGTCGGCGGAACCAGCCGCGGAATTGATCGGGGACCTCGCCGAAGTCGTGCCCTGCACGCTGATTCACGCCAGGCATGAAGATCGAGGCTTTCGCGCAGGGGCTGCGAGAAATCATGCCGTTTCGAAATCAAGCGGGGACTATCTGACATTTCTCGACGGCGACTGCATCGTACGTCCGAATTTTCTAGCAGGGTACGCTCGCCTGGCGCAGTCGGGCTATCTGACGCGGGGCTGCCGGGTGTTGCTCAGCGAGGGCTACACGCTTCGGCTTCTTAGAGACCAGGAGCTTCCACCCGGCGATCGAAGTTGGCTGACTCGTCGACTTCGGGGAGAGGTCAATCGGCTTCTCCCATTGCTTCGTGTACCGTACCGCTGGTTTCACAAAGCGCACCGTTGGCGTGGCATCAAGAGTTCCAATTTGGGTCTGTGGCGCGCCGACTTCGAGAACGTCAACGGCTTTGATGAAAGCTATGTCGGCTGGGGCCACGAGGATCACGATCTGGCGGTACGCCTGTTGCGCGCCGGCATCCAACGCAAAGAGGGTCGATCCGACGTGCCCGTAATCCACCTATGGCACAAGAAGGGTGACCGTTCTGCGAACCAAGAAAATGAGAAACGCCTCGAAGGCGTTCTTCGCGCAGACTATACCCGGGCACCCGTTGGCCTGAAGAGATAGGGCAAGCTCATCTCAGATGAGCTTGGTGGCTGACCTCCGGTAGCCGCCGGCCGAGCTTCAGTCCTATCGCGGCCGGAAACCCAACAGCACGTTACCGGGTGGTTGCGAGAAGGAGCCGTAGCCCGAACCGATGAAAATCATCCCGGCTCCCGCCGCGATGGAGTGGGAGTCCACAGAACCGCCCTCGCCTTCGATCCCGTTGATCGTCTCGTAGGGCCGCGCGGTATCGAACCGGAAAAGCACTCGCCCGTCGACTCCATCGAAGATGTGGATACGCCCGTCCAGGCCGGCGGTCACGACCGCCCCGTCCACGACGAGCGGTGTGGCCGACAGTCCATACCGGTTGTTGCACTGAGGCACCCGCTCACGTCGATCGCCTGAACAGTCCGGACTCAGTCGGTGGTCCCAGAGTGGCGTGCCGGTAGCGATGTCGAAGCTGTAGAGGCCCGGCACTCGGTCGTCACCGGCGCCGGGATCGCTGATCGTCAGGAAGACACGTTCGCCGTCGATCGCAATCCCCCAATGGTTGCCCCCGAGCGCCCCTCCACGACCGCGACGTTGTGCCCAAACGACGTTGCCATCTTCTGGATCCAACGCCCAAAGGTGACCCGACTTCTGGCCGGCCAGCAAGAGTTCACGTCCGTCCGGCAACTCGGTCAGAATAGCTGATCCACCGAAGTCCCAGTCTCTGCGAATGCTCTCTTCGGCCCTCGGGCAGTTGGGACCGGCACGCCTCCCGCACGCCATGTTCCAGACGTCGCGAGGGGTCGCCTGGAAGACCCACAACTCCTCGCCGGTCTCGATGTCCAAGGCGATGATGGCGTCACTGGTCCGGGTGGCCGGAAGAGACGTGTTCTCGCCCGTGGTCACATAAACTCTGCCACGACTGGCGTCGATCGAGGGCGTCGACCAGATCGGTGCACCGGAAGGGCCGCGGAGCGCGACCCCTATGGAGCTGAACTCGCCCGTGTACTCCGCTTCTTCCATCGTTACGTACGACCAGAGCGGCTCGCCCGTCACGGCATCGAGCGCTCTCACTGCGCCCCGTCCCACGCAGCACTCGAAGTCTGGTCTCGCCCCCGCGCCGACGCCCGAAGCCGAGAGCGGCACGATCACTTTTCCTTCGTGAAGGACCACGGACCCAGAAATATTCCCGCTTCCCTCGTCGATCCGTCCGCTCGCAACCCACACTGCGCCACCCGTCCGAGCGTCGATCGCATGCACCTGACCACGGGCATCACCGAAGAACAGCGTCGGTCGGCCGGTATCCTCCATCTCGGCGATCGTGACCGACGAACGAAGGGGGTTGGGAGAGTCGTAAACCCACTTGATACACCCTGTTTCGGCATCGAGGGCGAGCACCTTGCGGGTATTCACTGCCGAGTAGAAGACGGTGGAGCCCACGATCACGGGGGCTGCACGTAGGCCGGTCACTCCTGGAAAAGCGAGGGCCCATACGAGTTCCAGGTCCTCCATGTCGTCCTTGGAAAGACCGGCGGCCTCCGCTGAGATCATACGTGGCGCCGTGATCTCGACGCCGACCATCCTCATAGAAGCCGTTTCGTCGAGGTTCACGAGACGTCGATCTACCGAGCACATGATTGACGTGATCCACGCTTCCTGCGCAACCTCGTCGGCGGCCAGGTACTCGATGACCGTCGCCCGATCCTGGACTGACAACGCTGCTCCTTGTGCGGCCATCGCACCCTCGCTCAAGGCGTATCTCAGATCATCGGCGGTGATCGACTGAAGGATGCTCAACGATGGCGCGCGCGCGTTGCCGCCGTCGTGGCAGGAGGCACACTCCTGCCGGTAGACTGCCAGGCCGGGATGTGCGGTGGCGGCCTGACCTGACAAACCGGGCGTCAGGAACGCGTAGGATCCCCCGACGAAAAGCGCTGTAAGAACAAGGGATCGAGTGTTCATCGGCTGAAAGCCCCCGGTTAACGAGGATGGGTGGCGACGAGGTAAGACCGCCCAAGTGTGGACGCGGCCGCCCTAGCGTGGAGGGGATCGTACTCCGGGAACTCCTCAGGAAGCAAGGGACCCGCGCCCGGGACGGCTCAGTGCACGAGATTCACCTTTCCTGGCAAGGCCAGCGCGCTGATCGCCGCCAGGATCAGCGCCGCCAGATAGACCGAAGCAGCAACGCTGTGTGCGTCGACGCCCACCTGCTCCGCGCCCAGTAGATATCCCAGCACCGAAATGCCGATCACTCCCCCGATGTAGCGCGCCGTCGAGACCGCTCCCCCCGCCATTCCGGCGTTGGTACGACTCACCGCACTCATGGCCGCGGCCTGGGTCGGTGCCGAACTCAACCCTAGTCCGGCGCCGACCAGGACGAGGCCTAACAGGGCATCGCTGGGCGACCCCAAATTCCCGAAATCGGACACCAAATAGAGCCCCCCGAGTGAGGTCAACGTGCCCACGAAGGCGGTGATCCGGATACCGATCGACTCCGACAGCCGGCCTCCTATCGGGGACAAAATGACCATTGCGATCATCATGCCGATGATGGTTCGACCGGTGGTGCCCGCTTCCGCCTCACGCACCTGCTCGAAGAATATCGGAAGTTGGAAGAGGAGCGCGTACATCGCCAGATTCTGTAGCCCGATAACGGCACTCGATGCGGCGAACGTGGGTTGCAGGAACAGTCCGAGGTCGAGTACGGGTTCGGGGACTCGGCGTTCCCACCACACGAACACCAACAACAGGACGGCTGCGGCAGACCCCGCTGCCAGGGCGGTCGACCCGGATGTCTGAGCCACTATGACGAGTAGCGTCAGTCCCGCGCCGAGCAGCACACTGCCCAGGACATCGAAGCGAGCCGATGGTTTGGCTACGGAGGTCGGAGAGAC
>JAPYQK010000067.1 GCA_029941275.1 Longimicrobiales bacterium
CTCTATCTCTTCGAGCGCTGATGCAGTCTGTAGGGCCGAACGGCCGTTACCGACGACCGTTCCTGTCGTCTCGTGGTGGAACGAGATCCGGAAGACGTACTCACCTGATGCCGGGAAGTTGTGCTCGACGGACGTTCCGCCCCGGGTACCGAACGGGGCGCCTTCGGCCCGCTCCGTCTGGGACACCCAGCGGGGGATCGGATACTGGGTTTCACTCGAGGTGGCTGACACGTTTCCGACTGCGAGGCGACTGATTTCTCCCGCAGCATTGATGTAAGCGTCCAGCAATGTCGGCGACATCATCTGGACGTCGGCGATGTTGTCGAAGTTCGCGCTCTTGGTGTCGAGCGGAAGGTAGTCCCCCGCGTCGATGCGCAGGCCGAGCAAGTCGAAGACGGAGCGCTCATACTCCGCCCTGTTGAGCCGCTGGAACGTGCGCCCGCCCGGATTCGGGTTGGCGGCAGCGGCTTGATCCATGTGCGTTTCGAGGGACTCGACCAGATCGAGCAACACATCGTTAGACGGCCGCCGCGCACCGGGTGGGGGCATCATGCCCGCGCGCAGCTTTCGGATCATCTTCTCGGAGACGTCACCGGTTTCTTCGGCGGCGTCCAGGGTGAAGTCCTCTAAGGAGAGGTTGCCGCGGAGCCTGCGTTCGTTGTGGCAGGACACACAGTACTCCTGCACGACGTCGTCGGGTGCGGCGTTAGAAGCGGCCACGGGAAAGGCGGTATAGGCAGCTACCGCAACGGCGCCCGATACAGCTATCGGTGTGGCGCCAGATTGGGCGACCGGGGCGGCGCTGGCGGCAGTTCTCGGGGGCGCGCCATAGGCCGCGCTCAAAGGCGTTCGAAGCTCGCCCCCCTGACCCGCGTCCGGGGCGAGAGTGACCATGAGGAGGCCAACCATCAACATCGATGAGACGACGTAGTTCATGCGTACCTGGAATCCGCGCCGGTGTGATCATTCCGACGGGGGGCGCAAACAAGTGCCGACCCGCCGAATCCATCTGATACAGTACGGCGGCGGCGGTCGTCTGACCAGCGATTTTTCGGGTTAGCGCCCCGCGGCTTGTCTCCCAACATCGATCGTCCTGAAGCCTGCTTCACCCCAATTCATGACGAATACGCTGAAACCCTGCTCGATGCGCATTTCGATGTCACTCTCGTTGGCCGGGAATCCACAGGCCACGTCGAATTCCTTACATGCGTCGAGCACTTTCTGGATCGAGGCCTCCCAGGCTTCCGCGTCCAGTACTCTTTGTCCCGATTCGTCACGCGTGGAAAAGAGTCCTCTTAAGGTGCCGGCGCCCGGCCAGAGGACGCCGATTCCTTCTACCGCGGCGATTTCCCGGACGTTGGCGAGCCCTTCCATGCTCTCCACGATCGTCCAATTGATGAGCTCGCCCTCCGGGTTGAGCGGCCAAAGATCCGCCTGTTCTCGGTACTCGGCTTCGCTGATGCCCCAGTACTTGGGCGCGTTCCCTACGTCTTCGGACCTCGTGCCGCCGTTCGCACCAAAGCGCATGGCAGCGAGTCCGTGGCGGACTTCGTCGGCGCTTTCGACGCCAACGAACATCACGCCGCTGACGCCAGTGTTGAGCTGTTGGCCGATGTTGCGGGTCGCGGCCTCCAGATCCTCGGCGATCCCGGGCGTCTTCACGACGAGTGGATGGGTTCGAATCGTGGCCCCGGCCCCCATCAGCGCTTCGACGTACGGCGTCCAGGCGGCCAGTCCGCGCTCGATGTTGCCCTCCATGGAACCGCTGAAGACGTAGTCACTTCCGGTGAAGCCGAGCGTCTCCTGCGCGAGTTGTGCATGCGTTTTCTGTTCCGCGGCTGGGGCTCCGGCACGGGCTCGCCGATTGGCCGGGGCATACATCCCGAACAGGGGCTGTCCTTGCTCGTGCAACCCGATCATGGGATTGAGTCGCTCCTGCGGTTCTGCACAGGCGGAGCCGGCGATGAGCACCGCGCCTATAGCGCCGAGGGAGATCCGAGAGCGCATGAATCCTCCTGCATCCTGGAAGTTGAAGCGTGGGTTCTCGCGAACGGGAGGACGGTAGACCCGCAAGCGGGGACCGGCAAGCTGACGGCGACAATTCGCCTTCACGAATCTGCAGCGCCTGCGATCTGTGCTGGCCTCCCTCATGCGCATTCCCTACCCGGCGATGTTGACAGTGTCATCATTACAGCGTAAGTTGACACCGTCAACATAAGGACGCGCGACGGGTGGAGGCTCTCGAATGATGAAGTCACGAGGTCCTGGAGGCATGCGGACCACGCTCGGCTGCCGCGTGATGCTGGCTGTGTGCTTAGTCTCGGCGATCACGAGTCCTGGGGCCTCGGCCTCGAACACGGGAGCCGCATGGCTGTCCGCGGCGGCAGTACTCCAGGCTGTAGATGTACCCCAAGCGGCTGAGGCTGCCGCCGCCGATTCCCCGCTCGAGGGGCTTTCGGCGCAGATCGCTTTCTGGGCGATGCTCTTCGTCCTCCTGGTTTTGCCGTGGATGATGGTGCGCAGCCCGTCGGATCGTGCGATGCGTCCCACTGGGGACCCTTCTCCGGGGGCCGCGTCGGGGTCCCACTTCACTTCTGATCGCGAGCGACGCCTCTGGGCCTACACGCTGGCGGTGATGCTCGCCATCTACTCCACTTTGAGTCCGGCACAAGAGCTCTCTGTCGCACTGCGCGAGCGCGGGGTTCTGGGAGTCTCGAGCGCGGCCGCTATGGTCGTCGTGGGGCTGGTCATCGCCCTGCATTGGGCGAAGACGCGCCCGGGACGCCTTGAGATCTGGGCAGGCCTCGGCATAGCCGCCATCTATCTGACGACCATGATTCGGATGCCCGTCCCTGAGGCGCGCTCCCATCTCTTCGAGTACTCCCTGGTGGCCCTGCTCATCGACCAGGCGCTCACTGAGCGCCAACGCAACGGCCGCCGAGTCCCGGTGCCGCCATTGCTCGCGTTGGTGGCGACCGTCGCCTTGGGCTGGCTCGACGAGGGAATCCAAGCTTTCCTCCCCAACCGCGTCTACGATCTCCTCGACGTCGGCCAGAACGCCGCATTCGCCGTGTGGGCGATCACCGCGAGCCTCTTCATAAGGTGTGCTCGGAGCTTGGACATCTTTAGGCGGATACGACGACACTCCCCCTAAGCAACGCTTCCGAAGCTCCGGTGATCGAGATTGGGGAGCTCTTGGTCCCGTTGCGTGATTAACGAAAAGGGAGGTGCACTTGGTAAGAGTTCGGCGGCCCCTCGTGGGTCCGCGTACCGCGGGGTACCTTGGAGCGTCCCATCCTGCTCGCACTGCGACACCATGCCGGAGGCCCTATGAAGATGCTCCCTCTCCCATTCGTTGCCGCATTCATCATGGCCGCGCCCGCCTCCGCCCAGACCCCCAACACCGTCTTCCTCGATGAGCTGACGTGGATGGAGGTCGCCGACAAGATCGACGCCGGAACCACCACGATCATCGTGGCCACGGCTGGGACCGAGCAGAACGGGCCCCACATGGTGCTCGGCAAGCACAAATTCATCGTCACTGAGACCGCCGAACGGATCGCGCGGGCGCTTGGAAACGCACTTGTTGCTCCGATCGTGACGTATGTGCCGGAAGGAAGTGTCGAGCAGACGGAGGGGAACCGGCAACGAGCTGGAACGATCACCCTCCCCAACGAGCACTACATGAAGCTGCTCGAGTATACAGCGCGGAGTTTGGCGGCCGGCGGCTTTACCGACGTCGTGTTCATCGGCGACAGTGGTGGGAACCAGCGGGGTATGGAAACCGTCGCTGCGATGCTGAACGAGGAATGGTCGGATCGAGAGTCCCGTGTCCACTTCGTCGGCGACTACTACTCTGCGAACGGCTTCCGCGAGTGGCTGGTTGAGCAGGGTCACACACCGGAGGATGTCGGCAGCCACGCCGGGATGGTCGATACGTCACAGCTGCTCTATGTGAACGCGGATCACATTCGCACCGAGGAGCTCGCTCCGTTCGGCGGTTTCGACGGGGCCGGCGTGCGCGGCGATCCGACCCAGGCGTCGGTCGCATACGGGCGTGTGGGGATCCAGATGAAGGTGGATGGAGCGCTCCGTCAGATCACGGAGTTGGTGGGTCGGTAGGCGCGTGGTAGCGAGCACGCTGGGGGGCACGGTTGGGGCATGTGGATGAGCGGAATTCGGGCCGGGGCTCGGTCGTGCACGCGACGACAGGCCGACTTCTCCCGTCACCGCTCCTCCCGTCACCGATTTTCCCCTCACCGCTTCTTCGGTCACTAGAGAGATCAATCGCGATCCGGTCTACCTGCGCGATCTCCTCCTTCATCAACTCACCGTCGAGGCGGTGCAGCGAATGGAGTCTTCGCCGTACGGTGTGCGTCAGTTCAGCCGTCGGCTCAAGACCTCCCCAGCACAGGTTTATCGCCTCCTGGATACCACCAACTACAAGAAGACCGTGGATAGAATGATGGATCTTCTTCACGTGCTTGAGGCCAATATCGACGTGAGTGTAACCTGAGTGAACACGTTTTTTCTCATTGAGGGCACGCTGCTGCTCAGTCCGGCCGTCGCGTTCGTTTTGGTGGCGCGAACGAGTCCCGAGTCGAGAACAAGACTACAAGACTGGTAGTGACCGGCGCAGCCTGGATCTGTCTGGTTGTGGTGGGCGGTATTTTGGGCTTCCGGATCGGGCCCTCGCCCTTGGGTGCGATCGCGGTTGCGCTCGCATTCGGAGCATTTTGGGTCATGCTCTGGAGCCGGCGGCCCAAGTCGAGCGCCTCACGGTGGTACAAGGGCCCCTATTGGGTAGGAGTCTCGATGGCCCTCTTTTTCAACTATTTCATGGCCACGGTGGGCGTCCTGGGTGTCGGATTCGCGACGGCTCCGTCCGAGCCACGTTCCCGTGTCCGCCTGACTCCCACACTCGTGGCCTACACGTTTAGCAGGGGGGGAGCGAACCTCGATTTCAGCGGTTATGAGGTCCAGGTCCGTCGCACGATCCCGGTGATTGGACTGTTCGAACACATTTCTGTGACTCGGGGCTACCTGAGAACCACCGCCGACCCCATGACGCCGCCCACCGTGACGCTCTCGCGTCGAGAAGGCCCCATCGAGATTCTTGTCCGGTTGGGTGACTGGGCCGGCGACCTGAGCGCATTCCCCGACACGATCAGGCTGGACTAGCGATCGCGGTGAGCTAGGATAGGTTCAACACTTGGAAACGGTCGCATCTGGCAAGAGTCGCCCTCTAACCCGACAGACGATATGCGAAATTTCAGCCGGGCAGTCCTCCTTTGTTGCGCTGCCCTCGGAACGCTGCTGGCCGGCCCTGAACGGGGCACGGCCCAGGAATTCGCCGATCATCGCTACACGAGCGAGGCCATCGAGGCGGGCTCTCGAATCTATGTGGCGGACTGTGCTCTCTGCCACGGGAGGGGCGGCGGGGATGTAGACGGCGTCGATATCCGACGCGGAGTGTTCCGCACCGTGAGCTCAGACGAAGATCTGCGCCGGATCATTACGACCGGCGTCGACAGGGGACGTATGCCAGCTTTCGACTTGCAGCCTTTCGAGCTCGACGGGGTCGTCGCCTACATCCGTGCGGGCTTCGATCCCAACGGCGTTGCGGTCAAGGTCGGTGACGCCGCGCGCGGCCAAGCGATTTTCCAAGGGGCCGGGGATTGTGCCTCCTGCCACCGAGTGAACGGCCAGGGGCCGCTTACGGCTCCCGATTTGAGCGAGATCGGTGCGATCCGGAACCCGGCAGCGCTCCAGCGCACGTTGCTCGACCCGAGCGCTGCCCTGCTCCCGATCAATCGACCGATACGGGCAGTCACACGCAGCGGCGAGACCATCCGTGGAAGACGACTCAACGAGGACACGTACAGCGTGCAGTTGATCGACTCGGAGGAAAGGCTGCGCTCGCTCGTGAAGGCCGACTTGGTCGAGTACGAAGTGAGTGAGACTCCCATCATGGAGCCCACCACACTCTCTGCCGACCAAGTCGCAGACGTCATCGGATATCTTCTTTCACTCAGAGGTCTACCATGAACACGGTCCAGCGCACTCGGCTGACGGGGCTCGCCCTCAAGGGGCTACTAGCGTTTGGCCCGGCACTTTTGTTGGCGCCCCTCCACATCGATGCGCAGGTCGATTCCGATCGAATCGTGAACTCCGCGGACGAACCCGAGAACTGGCTCACCTACAACGGTTCTTATTCGAGCCAGAGGTATAGCGGCCTCACGCAGATCACTGCTGTGAATGTGACCGATCTCGAGTCCAAGTGGGTCATTCAGAATCAAGTGTTTGGCGCTTGGCAGTCGAACCCGATCGTGGTGGATGGCATCATGTACGTGACGCAGCGACCCAATGACGTCATGGCTGTGGATCCCGTTACGGGCCGGGTTTTCTGGGTCTATCGGTATGACAACTCGCCGAACGCCCGCGTGTGCTGTGGGGCCAACAACCGTGGCGTGGCCATTTTGGACGACAAAGTGTTCATGGGCACGTTGGACGCCCACCTCGTGGCGGTCGACGCCACGAACGGCCAGCTCCTCTGGGATACGGAAGTCGGCGACGTGAATGCTGCCTATTCAATCACCATGGCGCCTCTGGTTGTGAAGGACAAAGTGCTCGTCGGCGTTGGAGGGGGTGAGTTCGGCATCCGAGGATTCGTTGCGGCGTACGACGCCGATACGGGAGAAGAGGCCTGGCGTTTCTACACGATCCCCGGCCCGGGCGAGCCTGGCCACGACAGTTGGGAGGGGGATGACTGGGAGCACGGCGGGGCTCCGGTGTGGGTCACGGGCTCGTACGACGCCGACCTGAACCTCGTGTATTGGGGCGTGGGTAACCCGGGTCCCGACTGGAATCCTGGACAGCGTCCGGGCGACAATCTCTACTCCGATTCGGCCATCGCCCTCGACGCGGATACGGGCGAGTTGGTGTGGCACTTTCAGTTCACACCGAACGACGGCTACGACTACGACTCGGTTCAAGTGCCCATACTGGTCGATATCGAGTGGAACGGGGAGCTACGACGGCTGATGTTGTGGGCGAATCGGAACGGCTACTTCTACGTGCTGGATCGGGTGACGGGCGAGTTCCTGACCGGAACGCCATTCGTGAAAGTGAATTGGTCGAGTGGTCTCGAGGAGAGCGGGAGGCCGATCCCGACGCCCCAGCCGGCCGGCTCACCCACTTGGCCGGGCAATCAGGGCGGCACCAACTGGTATCCGCCGGCCTTTAGCCCGTCCACGGAGCTTTTCTACTTCTCCGCCTGGGAAGACTACGCTTCCATCTATCGTCCCGCGGAGTCCGCCTTCTCACCGGGTCGCGCGTTCCTCGGCGGTGGATTCGACGTGCTTACGCCGGTACCCGGTGCGCCGAGCCCCGGGATCGGCCGAACCACCCCGATCAACAACTGGACGGACGTGACTGGGCACGGCACCGTGATGGCTTGGGACCCGCGCACGGGTCAGACTCGCTGGAGGTACGAGCAGTTCGACGTCAGCGACGGTGGCATGCTGACCACGGCGTCCGACCTGTTGTTCACCGGCGGCCGCGAGGGTCATTTCCACGCGCTGGACGCGCAGACCGGGGAGCTACTGTGGAGGGCGAGTCTAGGCGGTCAAATCGTGATGGCCCCGGTCACCTTCATGGTAGACGGGGAGCAGTACATCTCGGTGATCTCCGGTAACACTCTGGTGACGTTCGGGCTGCGCGACTAGCGCTCGGGTTACCCGACAATCGACTTCGACGCGCTGTTCAAGAGTTCGACGCAGCCGCGGTTAGGCTTGGCTACATCAAAGCATGACGCCCTACGAGGAATTGGAGGAACGGTTCCGAGAGTTGAGTCATCTCGGACACGCGAGGGCGATCCTCAACTGGGACGAGGCAGCGATGATGCCGCGGGGGGGCGGCGACGTGCGTGGCGAGTCTCTGGCGGTGCTTGCGGCCATTTCCCACCAGCGGCTCACAGCTCCGAAGATCCAAGCGCTCCTCGACCAGGCTGAAGACGGCGACCAGCAATTGGGTCCGTGGAAACGCGCCAACGTACGGGTCATGCGTCGGTCGCAGCAGCGCGCGAGCGCGGTGCCGGAATCTCTGGTGCGTGCGTCACAGATCGCCAGCACTCGCTGTGAGCAGGCGTGGCGCCTCGCGCGTGACAACGAGGATTGGTCGGCGGTAAGTCCTCTGCTCGAGGAAGTGGTTCGCTTGACCATCGAACAGGCCGCCGCCCTCGGAGAAAATATTTCGCTGCCGCCATACGACGCGCTGCTCGATGGTTACGAGCCCGAGGCCCGCGCGGCTCAGGTGACCCACTTATTCGATGATCTCAAGACCTTCCTCCCGGACTTTCTCGAGCGCGTGCTCGAACGCCAGGAGGATCCCGTGCCTGTCCGAGGCCCATTCCGTTCCGGAGAGCAGTACGCGCTCGGCGAGAAGATGATGCGTGCGGTCGGCTTCGATTTCGATCGAGGCCGCTTGGACGTGAGCCACCATCCCTTCTGCGGTGGTGTGCCCGATGACACGCGTATCACCACCCGCTACGACAAGGACGATTTCCTTGGATCGTTGATGGCGGTTCTTCACGAGACCGGGCATGCGCTCTACGAGCAGGGGCTACCTACCGATTGGCGTCACCAGCCCGTTGGGGAAGCGCTCGGTATGGCGGTTCACGAGAGCCAATCGCTATTCATGGAAATGCAGGTGGCACGCAGCTTTGCATTCATGAAGTTCGCCGCCCCGATCATCCGAGAGGCCTTCAGCGCCGACGGAAACGACCCGGCTTGGAGTACCGAGAACCTGCACAGGCACACCATTAGGGTGCGGCGTGACTATATCCGTGTCGGTGCGGATGAAGTCACCTATCCGCTCCACGTCATCCTCCGTTTTGAACTCGAGCAGGCCTTGATCTCGGGGGATCTGACGGTGGGTGACATTCCGGGTGCCTGGGACGAGTTGATGACGCGCTATCTCGGACTCAGCACGCGCGACAATCTAAAGGACGGTTGCATGCAGGACGTCCACTGGTTTGCGGGCCTCTTCGGCTATTTTCCCACATACAGCCTGGGCGCACTTACCGCCGCACAGTTGTTCGACGCGGCGAGCCGTGCCAACCCGGATCTGGCGGAGCAGGTCGAGGCGGGGGAGTTCCACTCGTTGATCGAGTGGCTGCGGCAGGAGATTCACTGCCGCGGTCGACTCCAGAGTGTCGAAGATCTGCTTGTGGACGTCACTGGGGAGCCGCTTGATACACGCTTCTTCAAGGCCCATCTCGAGCGTCGCTATCTAGTCGACTAGGCCGGTCGCCTCCTTGGACGACGTCTGGCGAGGGTCGGGCCCGGTGTGTACGTTGGCGTGCCGGTGGTCCTGATATTGGGCTTACTGGCTGAGTTTCCGTGTGTCCCATATCCCAGCGAGGGTGATCGAATCATGCTACGAAAGAACCAATTCCATGCCGTGTTGGCGATTCCCGTCGCTTTGATGGCCGTGTTGCCCGCCGTCGTTGTAGCGCAAGCGGACATGATGCCGACGAACCATATGCCCAATCCCTATACCACCCAGGAGGGATGGGCCAAGCTTCACGATGGGAGGACTTGGGGCTCAAGCAGTTCCGTCGACCTCGACCCGGATGGCGTGAGCATCTGGGTGGGCGAGCGGTGCGGCGGAAACGTCGGGGCTTGCACGGCCAACCCGGACGTGGATCCCATCATGAAGTTCGATCCCAGCGGCACGATGCTCATCAGCTTTGGGGCGGGCATCATCAACTGGCCCCACGGGATCGACGTGGACGCATCGGGTAACGTTTGGGTTGCCGATGGGCGCGATAACCTTCCCTCCGGGCGGGGCGCCGGCAATGCGCCGCGTCCGAGCAACGTCTACGGCCATCAGGTGCACAAGTTCAGCCCTGAAGGGGAGCTGCTCATGTCCATCGGGATGCCGGGCGGCGGTCGGGGATCGGACTATTTCTTCCAGCCCAACGACGTGCATGTCGCTCCCAACGGAAACATCTTCGTTGCTGAGGGCCACGGAAATAATCCCGACAACAATCCCGCGCGGATCTTAAAGTTCGATCGCAACGGCAACTTCCTCATGGAGTGGGGCAGCATGGGCGACGGTGAAGGCGAGTTCCAGCAGCCGCACGCCTTAGCGATGGACTCGCGTGGACGCCTCTTCGTCGGCGACCGCAGCAACAACCGCGTCCAGATCTTCGACCAGGACGGGAACTTCATCGACATGTGGTACCAGTTCGGTCGGCCCAGCGGGATCTATATCGATCCTAACGACATCCTCTATTCGGCCGACTCGGAGTCGGGGTCGGTCAGCCCGCCCCACGGGAACTGGCTCCGAGGCATTCGTGTCGGTAGCGCGATCACAGGCCAGGTGCACTATTTGATTCCGGATCCGATTCCAGACTGCCGTGGCACGTGCACGGCTGAGGGCGTCGTGGCGGACCGGAATGGTGTCATCTACGGAGCGGAGGTTGGGCCCGTCGGTGGGATCAAGCGGTACACTAGGGATCAGTAGTACCGAATCAGTCGTGATGCCGGGTCGCTGATCATGCGGCCAGCTAGTAGAGCGTGAGGACCTGAGCCCGCCCGTTCCGGATACAAGCCGGGACGGGCGGGCTTCTTTCGTCCAACCAAGGATACGCCGCCTTGATCTGGGGATTTGTTACGGGGCGTTACCCCTTCTTCATCGAAAGGCCGATCCGTTTTCGTTCGCTGTCGACCTGGAGGACACGCACTTCGACTTGCTGACGCACGCGGACCACTTCATTGGGGTCCTTCACGAAGCGGTCCGCCAACTCACTGATGTGGGCCAGACCGTCTTGGTGGACGCCGATGTCCACGAAGGCCCCGAATGCCGTGACGTTGGTGACGATCCCGGGCAGGACCATGCCGGCCCGCAAGTCGCTGAGTGCGTGGACTTCGGCGAAGGAAAATGTTTCGAATTCCGCCCGGCTCAGATGGAGGGTGGGCTGCCTCCTGAGCCTGTATTCACCACTTCCAACCCCACGTGTCTTGCGATTACCTCGAAGTCCCGACCCAGTTACGACGTCAATCGTTGTTCCCGTGCGGCCCAAGTGAGCCGACCAAACTGTCTCGGCCTTGCCAAGCGACTCGATCGACTGGCGCCCCTCCCTTCACTTTCTCATGTTGCGAACCACGTCCGGCCCCGTTGAAGAGGCCGTTCGCCGTCCGGTTCTTGAGGAGTTGTCCCATGACCACGTTCACGAGTCGTCTCGGCCTTCTGCTAGTCGCTGCCCCCCTAGGAGCGCTGTTGTCGTCTTGCACGTCCGCGGACGCTGGCGAGGAGCGCTTCAACGTCGTCGAAGCGACGATCCCCGAGATGCAGCAGGCAATGGAGGAAGGGCGCATCACGTCTCGGCAGCTGGTCGAAGCACACCTCCTTCGGATCGCACTCTATGAGGAGCGTGTGAACGCGGTGATCTCGATCAACGCCAACGCGCTCGCCGAGGCGGACCGGCTCGATCGGGAGCGCGCCGAGGGGAATGTGCGGGGTCCTCTCCACGGCATCCCGGTCGCTCTCAAGGACAACGTGCACACCACGCATATCCCAACCACCGGGGGAGCGCTGGCATTCGAGGGGTTCGTCCCTCCGTACGAGGCCACGATGGTGACCAACCTTCACGAGGCCGGGGCCATCATCCTCGCGAAGACCGTGATGACCGAGCTAGCGAATTTCACGGCGGCCGGTATGCCCGGGAACTACAGTGCGGTCGGAGGCTATGGCCTGAACCCGTACGATCCCCGCCGTGATCCTCGGGAGGGCCGAAACGACGGTCGGCCAGTGATGGGGGTCGGTGGCTCGAGTTCCGGCATCGGCACTTCGATGAGCTTCTGGGCGGCAAATGTTGGCACGGAGACGTCTGGCTCGATTCTGTCGCCATCGAACTCGAACATGCTGGTGGGGATCAAGCCGACGGTCGGGCGGGTGAGTCGCTACGGCG
Source organism: Longimicrobiales bacterium (assembly GCA_029941275.1). Taxonomy (GTDB): domain Bacteria; phylum Gemmatimonadota; class Gemmatimonadetes; order Longimicrobiales; family Gaopeijiaceae; genus UBA822. Next base: position 11,978 of record JAPYQK010000067.1, read on the forward strand.
TGATCCCGATCACGGCGGATCAGGACATCGCCGGTCCGATGGCGCGGACAGTCACGGATGCGGCGATCTATCTCGGGGCACTGGAGAGCCCGCAACCGGACCCGAACGATGCGGCGACGCAGCGCTGCGAGCGTCCGCCCAATGGAGACTACACGGCATTCCTCCGGACCGACGGGCTTCAGAGCGCACGTATCGGCATCCCTCGAGCCTCGTACTACGACCCGGTTGCGATCCCGGGGACGGACCGGACCAGAGGCGGGCTGTCGGACGAGTCGCGGGCGCTGATGGATGAGGCGATCGGGATACTGACGGCACAAGGAGCCACCATCGTGGATCCGGCGGACATTCCCAGCGTGATCGACCCGGATCCCGCCAACAGCCTGCTGACATCAGGGGGCAGCAGTGTGCTCAACTACGGCATGAAACGGGACTTCAACGCGTGGCTCGAGACCCTGGGTGAGTCTGCGCCGGTAAAGACGCTCACCGAGTTGCGCGAATGGAATTTGGCCCACGAGCGGGCCGGCGCGATCAAGTACGGCCAAGCCCGACTCGATGCATCCGACGAGATCGACCTGGATCGAGACCGTGCGGCGTACGAGGCGGATCGTGCGCGGGACTTGTACCTCAACGGCGAGCACGGGATCGACGAGGTGATGGCGGACCTGGAACTGGATGCGCTTCTGTTCCCGGGGTCGGGCGGTGCGGGAATCTTGGCCCGGCCCGGCTATCCGACGGTCATCGTGCCATTCGGCCGGCTGGCGTCCACGGGTGGGCCTTCAATGCCGGAGGGCTTCGACCCCGAGCCTCGCCCGTACGGTGTGAGCTTCGCGGGGATGGCGTGCAGCGAGCCCAGGCTGATTGAGCTGGCATATGCGTTCGAGCAGGCGACGATGCGGAGGCTGGCGCCTCCGGGGATGCCGTAGAGGACGCACAACGGCCACATCATCAGGCCGAAGCCCGGACGAACGTGCCTACCGACGGCGCGTCCCGAGTCTGTCCCGCCCGCAATGTCGGCGTTTAGCAGGCCTGACTTGCGGCGTATACTCGAACAGCTTCTTGAAGCGCGGGAGGCCCGAGACCCAATAGATCAGAGCAACGACGCCTGCGAGAAAGGCGAAGACCGACATGGGGTCGGCGATGAGTGCCGTTTCGTTCATCCCCCCAGGAGCCGGCGAAGCGGGTGGGCACCGCTGGCTTCAGGTCTGGCACGGGCAGTGGTGCCGAACGTCATGTCGACCCACTTTCGATGGGGCCGCCCTCGTCCTTCCACGCTGCAATACCGCCCCCTATGTGGGCCACATCGGTCAAGCCCATTTCCTGCAGCGTCTTGACGGCCAGAGCCGATCGCCAGCCCAAGTTGCAGTAGAGTACCAGTCGGTCGGCTGAGGCGAGCGCCTCGTGGTGGTACGGACTATCGGGATCGACCCAGAACTCGAG
>JAPYQK010000068.1:0-6688 GCA_029941275.1 Longimicrobiales bacterium
GTCGTAATGCTGAGCCCCCCTAGCCAGGGGAGCGAAATCATCGACGCGTTCGCCGACTCCCCGCTGCTCCAGTCCTTCGTGGGTCCTGCCGGTGCGAGACTGGGGACGGATTCGGCCGGCATCGCCAGTCAACTGGGTCCGGTACGATTCGATCTCGGCATCGTTACGGGAGATCGAAGCATCAATCCGTTGGCCTCGTGGCTGATTCCAGGGCCAGATGACGGCAAGGTCGCCGTCGACCGGGCCAGGGTAGACGGAGCGACGGACTTCATGGTCGTCTCCGCAACCCACACCTTCATCATGAACCGACGGGATGTGGCCGAAGAAGTCGTGCGCTTTCTCCGCCAGGGCCGGTTCGACAGCTTCGGAGACTGACGGACTGCCACGGGGCCTGACGACCGGCCACGACGTCACCTGATGTACGAAGAAACACCCTGTGGGGGCTGGCGGTTTCTCCTCCGGGGAGAGTAAGGTGAGTCGCTTCGCTCGAAACACAGTGCTACCTACCCACCTTGGGAGGAGTCGGGGCATGGATTCCACGAGTTTGTCCGCGTATTCCGCGAGATCGAAACGCATCACCTTCCCATGCATCACGGCCACCCTGTGTGCTCTCGTGCTAGGTACCCTGTCGCCTCTTCGGACAGACTGCACATCGGCGCCATGGGTTTCATACCGCACGCCGGGGGCATGACATACCTGAAGGAATACCCTCACCACAGTGAAGAAATCGCGTTCGTGCCGGGCGGGGAGGAGATCTTCTGGAGGTCTCCGCCCAGAACGTGGCGCTCGCCATTTGCGCAGATCTGACACACCCTGAGCATGCGCATACGGCGGTACAGGCGGGAGCCACGATGTACGCGGCGAGTTGTTTTCTCACCAAGAGTGGATACGCCAAGGACGCCGATCTCCTGGAACGGTACGCGACGGACTATGGGATCGTCGTGATTATGGCGAACTACGGAACGCCCATGGGCGAATGGTCCTCCGCGGGCAGGAGCGCCATCTGGTCGAGTGATGATTCATTGATCGCGTGCGCTCCCCATTCGGGCTCGGCACTCGTTGTCGCGGAGCGATCCTCGAACGGGTGAGCCGGATACGTGGTGGATGTTCCGGGGGGGCGCGTCAACGTAGACTTAACGTTACGTGTCGTATCGGTATCAGAGGGATGAACGTTTGCTGCATCGGCGCTGTGGCCGTTTCGTATGTTGATGGCACTGGGGGCTCCATTCAAGAGGGGATCACATGAAAAGGCTCATCCTTGGGGTTGGCGTAATCATCATGTCGGTGATGTATTTCGCCGAGCCGGCTGCGGCGCAGAGCGCCGGGGACCTGGCGGGAAGCTGGACGTTCACCATCGAGCCGCCCAATCGCGGTGGCGGCGGACGAGGTGATGGTGGAAGGGGAGGTCGCGGTGGTCGGGGCGGCGGCTTATTTGGTGGTGGCCCACAAGCTCTCGTGTTCTCCGTTGAGGGTGGGATGCTCCAAGGCGCGCTCGAGACGGAGCAAGGAAGCACCGACCTGACCGACGTCATGCTCGACGGGAACGAGATCACCTTCACACTCGCACGCCAGACGCAGCGTGGCTCCTTCGAATCCGTGTACACCGGTGAAGTCGACGGGGACAGCATGACCGGGACGTTCTCAGTCGGGCAAGGTCAGTTCACGATCAACTGGACGGCCACGCACGAGTAACGGAGCGCATGGCGCGCTTCATGGCCTTCTTCGTCAAAGAAGTGAGCTGAGTGCCCGCTGACCAGATCGACCTGGAGTCAGGACCGTGGTGAAACCATCGATGCCCGTGGGTGGACGCTGATGCGCAGGAGCGTCCGCCCTGTCCGGTCGAACATCGGCACGGGGCTCCTCGCGGGCGTGTTTCTGCTGCTCTCGTGGCTGCCCGTTTCCGCCCAGAACATGACGGTTCAGGGCCGTGTTCGAGACGATGAAGGTGTCCCGGTATACCGGGCGGCCGTTGCGTTGCTCAGGGGCGGGACCCCCATCACCGTGGTCGACACGGATCGATTGGGATTGTTTCGCATTCCGGCGGTCACGCCAGGCCCCTACACGGCACGGATCCAGGCATTGGGATACACGGAATACTTCGAAGACATCGTCGTCGGCTCAACCGAAACCGTCGAGCTCGACCTCCGGATCGAGCGCGACGCGATCGAGCTCCAGGGAATCTCGGTCGAGGCCGAACGCAGTCGTGCGAGAACGCGTTTTGAGCAAGTGGGCGGCGCCACCGTACGCGAACTCGCGCTGGTCGACGTGCGTGCGGTGCCGGGCGTCGGCGAGCCCGATCCGATTCGCGCTCTCGAGGTCCTGCCCGGCGTGGTGTCGACTTCCGACTTCTCCGCCGCCTTTCACGTGCGAGGGGGTTCGCAAGATCAAAACCTGATCCTCCTCGACGGGATGCCGATCTTCTCGCCGTTCCATCTGGGTGGTGTCTTCTCCGTCTTCAACGCCGACATGATCGACCGGGTCGAACTCCACTCCGGCGGCTTCCCCGCAGAACATGGCGGACGGGTCTCATCCGTTCTTCAGATCGAAAGCAACGCAGGCGACGGCGACTTCTCGATCGACGGGGCCGTCTCTCTCTTGGCCTCCCGGGCCACCGTGGGCGGACAACTCGGAAGCTCTCTCGCGAACGCGCTCGGCTTCGCGAACGTGCGCTACCGAGCGTCGGGCCGTCGTTCCTACCTCGACCTGCTCGTCGGACAGTTCCCATACCATCTGACCGATTTCCAGACCATCGTCGAGGGTTGGACGACGGGCGGGGACCGGGTCACATTAACGGCCTACAGCGGCAAGGACGTTTTTGATCTGACCAGTCTGGACGCCGAGGATTTTCCGCTACGTATGGACTGGGACTGGGGCAACGATGCCGTCGGCGCCCGCTGGACCCACCCGAGGAGTGGAGGCGGCTCACTCGACGTAAGAGCGAACGTCAGCCGCTTCCGCACCGGGCTCACCTTTCCGGACTTCGCCGACACTCGGCTGAGCAGCAGAATCCAGCAGGGGCAGATCAAAGCGGATCTGGACGTCCGTCCCTGGTCCAGGGTTTCAGTGCAGGTCGGGGCGAGCGCGGAACGGCAGTCTTTTAGGAACCTGTTCACCACCGGAGGGACCGAATTCGGCGACGGAGGAGGCAACGGATGGCTGTTCGGCACGTACGCTCAAACGCGCTGGACGGTGCCCAGCAAGTGGCTCGTGGAACTCGGCCTACGCGCGGATGGGTTTAGTCCAGATCCGGGCGGCTTTCTCCATGAAGTCGCTCCCCGACTGGCGGTCAAACGGTTCCTCGGAGGCGGCAACATTGCCGCAAAGGCGGCCATCGGCCGCTACACGCAGTTCGTACACTCCTTGCGGGACGAGGAGTTGCCGCTCGGAATCGACTTTTGGGTGCTGGCCGGCGAACGAGCGCCGCACACGGTTTCGGACCAGCTGCAAATCGGCATCGAATGGTACCAGGGGACCGACTGGTTCTGGTCGGCGGAGACATACATCCGCTCCTTCGACGGCGTGGTGACGTTGAACACCGCCGACAACCCGAATGACGACCTGGACGACATCCTGTCCGGGGAGGGACTCTCGTACGGAGTCGATTTCCTGGTTCGAAAGGAGAGGGGTACCGTAACGGGCTGGCTGGCCGCTTCGTTTTTGAAGGCGGACCGTACCTTTCCCGACCCGTTGTCCGCTCTCCCGAACCCTCCGGACGTCTCGTATTCGCCAATCTTCGACCGGCGAATGGATCTGGACTTCGTCCTGAGATATCCGGCACCTTGGGGTTGGGAAGGGGGCCTTCGCTGGAACGTCGGCACGGGCACGCCCTATACGCGGGCACTCGGTTCGTACCGGTACTACGAGCCCAGCTACGTCGAGAACAGGGAATTGGCGTGGTCGGGGGCCGAAGCTTCCCTGGCCGACGACTCCGATAGTTTCGACGGCTATGGCGTCGTGCTCGAGGAGCGAAACTCGTCGCGTTATCCCACCTACCACCGACTCGACGCGAGCTTTCGCAAGACTTTCGATAAGTCGTGGGGCCGGCTCACCCCTTATGTGAACCTCGTCAATGTGTACAACCAACGAAACGTACTCTTCTACTTCTTCGAGTATGAGCGTGACCCGGCCACACGCTCCGGCTTTTCGATGTTCCCTGTGCTCCCGACCTTCGGCCTGGAAATGAGGTTCTGATGCGGGGCTGGCTCCGACTCCCGTGCCTCGCGGCCGCCGCAACCTTGGGTGGCTGCGACCTCGAAGAGATCACTATCGTCGAAGTCGAAGACGTCGTGATCGCCGAGGTGTATGTGAACCTCTTTCAGAATCCGGCCGAGAACGAGATCCGGGCTTTTCTGCACAAGACCGTCGCATCCGGCTCGGCAGTCGACGACCTGTTGAGCGCACGCATCGTCGTGAGCCGCTCCGACGGCCTCACGCTCGAACTGCTAGCGGCCGCAAACGAAGGGTGTATCGACTTGTCGGAGGCCGCAGAGCCGGGAGCCTGCTTCCTCGCCGATCCCGTTCAGACGCTCGACCTTCGACCCGGTGACATCCTCGACATCGTGGTCACGTTTGCCGACGGGGGGACACTCATGGGGGCTGCTCGTTTGCCGTCCCCCTTCGAGATTCAGCGCATCCCGTCCGCCTGTCGACTCGATCCCGACACGCTCTTACCCATCTATTGGTCCACCTCGGTCGGGGCATGGGCTTACGTGAACGAGACGTCCATTCAAGGCCTCCCCGAGGCGCTTGTCCTCGAAGGGATTCAGGTGGACGACGACCCGCTCACACTTCTGGGTCTGTCCATCTCGAACCAGGACACATTAATCGTCTTCCCCAGCGAATTCGGGGTCTTCGACCGCTTTGACTTGGACCAGGACCTGTCGGTCAGGCTGCAAACCGGTCTCCCCAATTCGACGATTGCAGAGGTGTCGATCACCGCCGTCGACGGGAACTACATGAATTGGGCTCGGGGCGGGAACTTCAATCCGTCTGGGCAAGTGAGGATACCGAGCCTGCGTGGGGACGGCGCGGGAGTGTTCGGGGCCACGCTGAACCGGCGATTCGTCGTGTCGATTTCGGATCGCGCGAGCGTGCTTCCCGACTGTCCGATCGCGGGTCTCTAGAACCGCGTCGATCCGCCCCCTAGCATCGGGCTCGGTTTTTTCGCATTCATGTATCGACGTCCCGACTGATACGTGCTGAAAAACCTCGGCCCAACCCAGGCGAAACCGACAGCCAGGAGCAATCATGCTCAGGACATTCATACAAGACACCATGAGAGTCAGGTTGCTGGCATGCCTCTCCGCTGTGATCGCGTTCACTGGCGCACACACTGACGTACAGGCGCAGCAAAGCCTGTCGATCGAGCAGGTCAAGGAAGGGCTTTACGCAATCATGGGCAGCGGCGGAAACGTCGGTGTACGGGTTACCGACGAGGGTGTAATCCTGATCGATGACAAGTATCCGCAGAACTTCGACGAGATTCAGGAGTTGGTCGGCCAAGTGAGCGATCTGCCCGTCCGGTACGTCCTCAACACGCATCACCATGGCGACCACTCCGGTGGCAACGTGGAGTACATCAACATCGCGGAGATCATTGCCCACCAGAACGCCCGAGACAACATGGTGAGAGGCGACCAGGACGCCCCCCCGAGGGTGGTCTTCACCGATCAGACGGCCGTATATCTCGGCGGTGTCGAGGTGCGTGCATTCTATATGGGGAGTGGACACACCAACGGCGATGCGGTGATCTACTTCCCCGATTTGAAGACGGTTCACGGGGGTGATCTCCTCCATGGCATCGCACCGTTCATCGACTACGGCAATGGTGGAAGCAGCAAGGGTTGGGTCTCGACGCTGAACAACATCTTGGCGCTGGACTTCGACACCGCCATTCCGGGACACGGTGCGATCATGGATCGAAGCGACATCGTCGACTTTCGGAATCAGATGGAGGCTGTGCGTTCCCGCATGGCTGATCTGATCCGTTCGGGCATGCCCAAGAGCGCGGCGTCTGCTCGTATACAGACACAGGACCTCAGCTGGACCCAGGCGCCGAACGGCTTGTTCATGGGGCGGAGTATTCCGGGGTTCTATGACGAGGTCGCGGCGGAGCTGCAGCCGTAGGCAGCGGGAGGTTCGCGAGGTTCTTGGCCCGCCCGGCGGTTCCGCGCTGCCGTGCTAAACGTCCCTGGTCTCAGTCCACTCCCCACACAACCCAGCGTAGATCCGTTCAATTTTGTGTCCCGTGTGCAACCTCCAGTCCTGATGTTGAGCGGCGAGTACGACGCGACCTATCCGCTGGAAACGTCGGCCCGGCCGTTCTTCGATTTCCTCGGGACCAACGAGGCCAACAAGAAACACTGCGTCTCACCAGGGGGGCACTCCATTTCACGGATCGATCTGACCCGTGAGACGCTTGATTGGTTCGACCGGTACCTCGGGGAGGTTCGGTTGGGACCGCTCGCCGGTCTCTCTACATCCCGTAAATCCCAGCCTCGTAGGTCCAGGACGTCGTTCCGCTCCACGGTGGGCTTCAGCCGTCTCGTTTCCGCCGCACGTATAGGGTTTTCAGAACGGTAGCGACCACTTCATCCTTCTCGTCCAGAACCGAAAGCGTCCACTGGAGCGGGTGTTTGTCGCCGTTCCCCGTCGCCGCGCGAATCCCCTCGACCTCGGCGTCGGTAAT
>JAPYQK010000068.1:6788-13092 GCA_029941275.1 Longimicrobiales bacterium
CGACCAGTGCCGGGGCCATCCACAGCCCGCCGAACCCGAGGCGCTTGCAGGCCCGCAGGTTTCGGGGGCATTTTGTTGCACCATGTGTGATGTCATCTCCCGCCCCGACGCCCCCCTTGAAGAGGGCCGGACATGAGGACCGTCGAAACACCACTGCTCGGAACCGGCCTGATCGTCGGCCTGATCGTCGGCCTATCCAGCTCCCTGCTCGTAGCCGATCCGTTAGGATCTCAAGAAACTGAGGTGGCCCAAGAGCCCGAGCCGATCGAGGCGGGCCTGGCCCCAACCACCCTACCCTACTCCCCGGGCCTAGACGTCCTGCATTACGACTTCGAGTTGGCCCTCTCTCAGGATGAAGAAACATTTCTGGGGCGTGCACGGATCCGCTTGGCCTTGGCCGAGCCGCTCCCCGAAGCCATCGCGCTCGACCTGACGGGGCTCGCCGTAGACGCCGTACGCCTCGACGGGCGCGACGTCGAGTTCGAATTGTCCGACGGCCAGCTCCGGATCGCCCAGCCTCCAGAACGCCGTGCCGGCGAGTTCACCCTGGAAGTGCTCTACGGAGGCACCCCGGACGACGGGCTCATCCTGAGGAACAATCTCCACGGCCGGTTCGCAGTTTTCGCCGACAACTGGCCGAACCGCACCAGGTTCTGGCTGCCCACGGTGGACCATCCCTCCGACAAAGCCACGGTGCGCTTCACCATACACGCGCCAGAAGTGTGGGAGGTGGTGGCCAACGGCAGCCTTGCTCAGGAGCCTTTCCCCACCAGGCGGAACGCTCTGGGCGAGACGCCCGGCGGAGCAGACCGGATGACGTGGATCTGGGACACCGTTGTCCCGATTTCGCCCTACAACATGGTCGTCGGGGCCGCCGAGTTCGTGGTCGACATAGTCGGCACGGCAGCCTGCGGGAGGGCACCCCTTGCCTCCCGGTCGGACGGATGCATCGAGGTGACGTATTGGGTCTTCGAGCCCGACGTGCAGAACGCCTCGACCAAGTTCGCGCGCGCCGACGAGATGGTGGACTTCTTCTCGCGGACCATCGGGCCCTTCCCGTTCTCGAAGCTGGCCAACGTACAATCCGCCACCCCTTTCGGCGGCATGGAGAATGCTACGGCCATCTTCTACTCTGAGCAGGGGGTCGCCACCAACCCCGACGACGGCGTGGTCTCACACGAGATCGCCCACCAGTGGTTCGGGGACGCCGTGACCGAGGCGAGGTGGTCGCACCTGTGGCTCTCCGAGGGATTCGCGACCTACTTCGGCAATCTCTTCTTCGAACAGGCCGTGGGGGTCGACGACTTCCGGGCGCGAATGGAAGAGGACCGGCAAATCTACATCCGCTCGCCCGTCACCGGGCAGCCCGTCGTGCGCGAGGAGCAGCGCCTGTTCGATCTACTAAACCGGAACAACTACGAAAAGGGCGGTTGGGTGCTGCACATGCTCCGCGGTCTGCTGGGCGACGACGTGTTCTTCGCTGGCATTCAGGATTACTACATCCGATATGTGCACCAGATCGTGCTCACGGAGGACTTCCAGACCGCCATGGAAGAGGCGTCAGGTCAGGACCTCGACTGGTTCTTCAGCCAGTGGCTTCTCGAGCCCGGCTACCCGATTCTGCAAATCGCCCAGGAGTGGGACGAAGCCGCGAGTGAGGTCGTGCTTACGGTCCAACAGGTCCAGGTTGGCGAGTGGCCCACTTTCCGCTTCCAGACCGAAGTGGAGATCGAACTTTCGGGTGGAACGACGAGGACGTCCGTGGAGATCTCCGACAGAACCTCTGTGATCCGGATCGGGGCCGCTGAAAGCCCAAGTGCGGTCCACTTCGACCCCGACGGCTGGGTGCTAAAAGAAACTCTAGACCCTTAGGAAGCGCACCGCAGGCGGTCCTCAAGGGCGTTCAGCACTCCTACGGATCGTGGGCGTGGCTCACCCTCTCGGGCGTAGCTCCTCGATGCACTCCTGAATGTCGGACACGCACCGCTCCATACGATCCCGGTGCGTCCGAAACGAAAGCACGCAGATCCGCAAAGCGTATCGACTACGAAGCACGGTGCCCGTGATATAGACGTTCTTGCGAGCGTTGACCGAGGCCAACAGCTCGCGGTTCAGGTCGTTCAGCTCGCCCTCCGAGTGGCCAGCAGGAGCCCAGCGGAAGGCCACAAGCGACAGCTGAGGCTCAGCGAGGATCTCCATGTCCGGAACTGATCTGAGCTGGTCGGCGGCCCACCTCGCTAGGTCGAGCTTTTCGTCGAGGCTCGAGCGAAACGCATCGATTCCGAAGAGCTTGATGGGCAACCACGCTCTCAGTCCCCGGAAATCCCGGGATAGCTCGGGAGACAGCTGACAGAAGTCCACCAGCTCGGTGTCCTGCTGCATCTCCGGCATGTAGTCGGCGAAGGTGGTGTGTGCTCGTCGCAGCGCCTCGGGATCACGCACCAGCAACGATCCGTTTCCATAAGGGAGAAACAACCCTTTGTGCGGGTCGAGCGTGACCGAATCGGCCCGCGCGATGCCCCGCATGGATTCCCTCCCTCGCTCCGTGAGCATGAAGAAGCCGCCATAGGCAGCGTCGACGTGCAGCCACAGCCCTTCTTCGACGGCCACATCAGCCGCGCCGTTCAGATCGTCGACGGCCCCGGTGTTCGTTGTGCCTGCGCTTGTCACGAGCAGGAAAGGCCGGAGTCCGCTTTCTCGGTCTTCGCTGATGCGCTCCCGCAAGTTCCCGAGACGTATCTCGTAGTTCTCGTTCGTGGCGATCTCACGAACGTTCTGTTCCGGGAAACCGGCCAGCACCGCCGCCTTCGTAACGGAGTGATGGGTTTGGTCCGACGTGTAGATCGTGCCCGACAGGAAGTCGTTCGGAAGACGCTCCCTTCGTGCGGTGACCAAAGCCGTGAAGGTCGCCAAGGAGCCCCCGCTCGTCAGGATGCCGGCGGCGTGGGGCGGATAGCCAATGATCTCACAGAACCACCGAACCACATTCATCTCGAGCTGGGCGAGTCCCGGCGCTGCGATCCACACGCCGACGTATCGATTCACGGCGTTTGCGATGAAATCGGCCAATGCGGACGGGAAGACTCCACCCCCAGGGATGTACGCCAAATAACCCGGTGCAGCCGTATTGAACGAGAGCGGGACGGCCTCGTCGAACAGGAGGTCCATCAGTTCGTCGAAGTCTGTACCTCGCGCAGGGAGGGACTCGGCGAGTGCCGCCACCCGTGCGGAGGAGTCAGCCGCGTGTGTGTCATAAGAAGCCGGCTGATGCGGCAGCGAAGCGATGTGATCAATCACTCGCTCCGCGGCCTTTTCGATCATCTCCCGCATTTGGTCCGCTGAGGGCTCCAACGGATAGGGCGGACTCATCTCACTCTCCCTGCAGAACTCACGCCGGCAAACTCCCCGGGCACGGTAGCGCTCCCCGACAACCTACCGCCCCCGCACCTCGCCCCGATCCAACACCGCGCCCGGCAGCGCTCCGGTCAGCGTACCCTCGTCGAGGGTGAGCACACCGTTCACCATGACGTACTCGATACCTTCCGGGTACAGATCGGGCTCCAAGATGGTCGCTCGGTCGTCGAGACGCTCGTAGTCGAACACGGTGATATCCGCCTTGAATCCCTCTCTCACGTACCCCCGATCGGTGAGACCCACGATCTGTGCGGGAAGCCCACTCGAGGACCGCACGGCAAACGGCAACGAGATCACCCCGCGCTCCTTGGCGTAATAAGAGATCTTACGCACGAGTGCACCGTAGTACCGAGGATGCTGACCGGGTCGCGTGAAGCCCGAAACGCCGCCATCGGTCGACGTTGCCGTGTAGTCCTGTCGCATATACCGCTCGACGTCCTCGGCGTGGCCGGCGATCGGTCGAAAGAGCACGCCGGAGGGGATCGGCTCCCCTGCTTCCAAGGCGAAGGTGATCAGTTGCTCGATGGCTCCCATCCCGTTCGCCACGGCGACCTCAGCGAGCGTTTTCCCGACGAGATCCTCCTCGGAGGGGCTCAGTACGATGATGAGGCGATCCGCCCCTCCCTTCATCCGTAGCAGATACTCGCTGTCCCGAATGAGATCCTCACGAATGGCCGGGTCAGCCAAGTTGCGGGCTAGGTTTTCCACCGAGGCGCCCGTCAGGCCTCTCCAAGCGGGATCGTCGAGCCCACCACTTCGATCGGTCCCTGGCGGCGCGTATGCCCACACGGGAATGATATCGGTCGGCCCACCTCCGAACGTCTCGTACGGATATTGGTCCAAGTAAACCTGGACCCCCTCGGCCCGAGCCCGATCGATACGGAGCACGTCGAGGGCCGACTGGCCCCACATGTCGGTGCCCTTGGCTTTGATGTGGCTGCCGACCACCCTGATGCCCGTCTCCCGGCCGATCCGGATCGTCTCCTTCATCCCGTCGGTGCCGGTCAGCGGCACTTCTCCCGTCAGCATGGACGGAGTTTGCCAGAGCGGAAGGGGCGACTGGCTTCTTTGGTGGGAGAAGTAGAAGCCGTCATACTCGGCCACGATCTCTGCGAGGGCGATGATCTCTTCGGTGGTACTAAAACGGCCCGGTCGGTATTCGGGGCCCGCCCCCAGCCCCCAAGCGCCGTCCTCCATGCCCAAACGGACCAACTCCTGCATTTGCCGGACTTGGGCGTCAGTGGCGGCGCGTTCGTAGTCGTCCCCCATCACCAGGCCCCGGACCGTTCCGTGGCCCACCATGGGAACCACGTTCATAGCCACACCGGGAGTCCGGTACGCCTGCATCTCGTCGGCGATGGGCCAAGTGGGATTCCGACCGTCCGGGCCGAACACGACGGTGGTGATGCCTTGGACGACTAGGTTGTGGGCCCGACGAGCGTCCACATCGTCAGAGGCGAACGCACGATCCGCGTGCGAATGCATATCGATGAATCCCGGCACCACGTAGAGGCCGGTCGCGTCGATCACGCGCCCAGCCGTGGCGTCCGACAGGTCTCCCACCCGCACGATCTCATCGCCCCGAATACCCACATCGGCGTTGAACGCCGGGTTGCCGGAGCCGTCGAGGATACGTCCACCTCGGATGACGACATCCAGGTTCTGAGCCGCACCCTGGCTCGGAAGCAGGGCATTCAAGAAGACCGAGGCGACCAACCAGAACGCCCGTCGGGGTCGAGACGCTCCGGGCATCCCAGACGCCCCACGCGCACCTGACACTCGGGGCATGTCGAGGGAATGATTCATTTGGAACTCCGAACTTCTTCAGTAGACCGGGCCAATCCTTCGGCCCGCTATCGTAGCTTTTCCAGAATCGACTCGACAGTCCTACAGGTACGGAGTCGCGGACCCTGGCGCCAACCGGGTCACTCGGGATACGCTGAGGCTCAACTCGTGAACTCAGTGAGAATCGCACGGACGTCAAACCCCGGAGGGTGGCCGACACACATGCCGGCAAAACGAAGTTCCCCCAACAGCCCACGGAGACCTTGATGGATCCCCGTGTTCGTCGTCCAGCAATTCAAGCTTCGATCGGTGGTTTAGTCCTCTTGGTCCTGTTCGTGGTTATGAGCAGACCCTCCACGGACCCTCCCCAGCCTGTGACCGTCACAGATTCTGAGGTCGAGGCTTCCACCGAAGCGCCGCCTACCGAGCCGGTTGCGGAGGAACGGGCCGGCCCCGAAGATCCCGACGGCTGCTTCAGCTCCGGCAGCACCCGTGCTGAAGTCAGCAGGGTCATGGGAGCGCCTGATTCCACCGTCTACGGGGAATGGGTCTACGGGCGATCCGGGATAACATTCGGGTATGGCACGGTCTCGGATTACCACAACGAAGACTTAAACCTCAGGATCTGCCCATGAGAGGCGGGCCGAGGTGTCACACTAAGATTCTCTAGGCTGCTAACCCTCCTCCTCCAGTAACGCCTCTAGCCCCACCTCAATCTGTCCGTGGAAATCGATGAGCAGCTGGTGTAGACCGTAGAGCGAGTTGACGTCCTCCATGGTCGGCGGCCGCCCGAAAAGCAGGCTCATCCTGTCGATCAGGCCCTCGGTAATGTGCTCGTACGGATCAAAGATTTCGTACACCTTGGCCACCTGGATCACCCAATCATAGTCGAGGTACGGCGCGGCTTGGCTCGTCTGAGCCGCACCCCACGCGGCGGAAGAGTAGTCTGGAAGACCGATGCTGGCGAGGCGTTCGAGGAGCGAAAGGTCGTCCTCTCGCAGTACCGTTCCAAACTCCTCCGCGTTCTTGCGCAGGGCAGGACCGGTGGCCCGGGACTCATCCAAATTAGCCCTGATCTCGGCCACCACAGCGGCGCGTGCACGGT
>JAPYQK010000069.1 GCA_029941275.1 Longimicrobiales bacterium
CCATAAGGCGAGTTGAAGGAGAACTGCCTGGGCTCGATTTCGGGCAAGCTGATGCCGCAATGGGCGCAGGCGTAGAACTCGCTGAAGAGGTGCGACACCCTTTTACGACCCTTCATCTCCAGGACTTCGAGCGTGCCCTCGGCGGCCCGGAGCGCCGTCTCCACCGAGTCCGCCAGCCGCTCCCGATCCTCGGGCCGGATGACCAGGCGGTCCACCACGATGGAGATGTCGTGGTTTTCATATCGATTGAGCACCGGCGGGTCGGCGAGATCAATCATCTCACCGTCGACCATAGCCCGAACGAACCCCTGCTTCCGCGCCTTTTCAAAAAGGTCCCGGAACTCGCCTTTCCTTCCTCGAACAAGGGGGGCCAACACTTGGATCTTGGTGCCCTCGTCGAGAAGCAGTAGCTGTTCCACGATCTGGGACGCCGACTGCCGAAGAACCGGCCTACTGCACTTCGGGCAGTGCGGGACACCCACCCGTGCCCAGAAAAGCCGCAAGTAGTCGTACACCTCCGTGACGGTCCCGACGGTGGACCGCGGATTTCGGCTCACCGTTTTCTGTTCGATGGAGATCGCCGGCGAAAGGCCCTCGATCGAATCGACGTCGGGCTTTTCCATGAGACCCAGGAATTGGCGGGCGTAGGCCGAAAGTGATTCTACGTACCTGCGCTGACCTTCGGCATAGATCGTGTCGAAGGCGAGAGATGACTTGCCCGATCCGGACAGACCCGTGATCACGACCAATCCCCCACGGGGGAGCTCTACGTCGATGTTCCGGAGGTTGTGCTCCCGAGCACCACGCACGACGAGGAATTCTTGGGCCATAGCCTTCAAGGATATCAAAGACGCTCTCTCGCTTCAAAGGGGGAGGTGTGCAACCGCGGAAGTGCCCCACAAGATTGCGGGGGAACCACCTTGGAAGGGGCCACCGAAACCACTGTCGGGGACGCTACGCTAGTCGTGTCGGTGCCGCCCACCTACCGAGAGCACGGCACCCCCTCGACTCAGTAGGCCCACTCCCGGAAAATCGAGAGCCCGAGCCCTTTTTCGCTCTGAACGCCGAGTTCTCCGATGCCCACGGCTCGACCCCTGAAGAACCGGTCCTCGAAGTAAGACTCAATCGTAAAGTCGTCTGACGGCGCCCACTCGAAGCGGAGTCCTGGCCAACGGTCGGATCCAACGGTCTGACCCGCCGGAGGCCGCAGTAGGAGCGTAAGGAAGAAATCCCCTACGTAGAAGCCTGTTTCGATGACAGTGGTGCTCAGGGCTCCTCCAAAATCGCCAAATCCGCCCAGGTCTTGCTGCGTGATGGACAGGTAGTCCAGACCCAACCCCAGTTCCTGGCTCACGGCCATGCCGAGTTGGTTGCTGAAACCACTGAGGCCCAAAGTCGCCATCGAAGCTCCGAAGGCTTGACTCTGGTCTTGGCTCAAAGCGTAACTCGGGCGTCCGAACCAGAGATAACTCAGCAGGTCGTCCTCAGAGAACCCCGGTTCATCACTACTGAGTGCCACCCGGGGGGATACGAGCGTTCCGGTAACGCCCGCCACGATCGCGAACCGATCACCCTCAGGGGTCCTGATGTCATAGGTAGCCGTGATATCGAGGTCGGGGTCGATACCCGGCGTCCCCAGGAAGCGGACCGTTCCTCCATCCACCTGAAACTGTCTCTGGAATGTGCTGTTGTTCTCCAGCGGAGATAGTGCATACGACCCGCGCACGGCCTCCAGGGAACCCACGAGGGCCAGATCCTGGCTCAGACGATCGTACAACACGTCGAGTTCACCATCGAGCTCGACGTTCATCGTCTCGCTGCGAATCCAACTATCCCGCCGGACCGTCAGGGTCGTGTTCTCCATGCGGAAGTTCTCGAGAAAAAGATTCTGGCCGGCAATGAACGGCCGGATGCTCGCCACCGTCGTATCGATCACCGAAAAATCGGCAAGCCGGGCCGAACGCTCGAAGAACAGATCGGATACCTGTGCCACCCGTTGGAACTCCTCCCAGAACACGGTCCCTTCGTCCACGAAGAGATCACCCGAGACCACGGGCCTCGAGTAGGAGCCCTCGAGCCGAACATCACCACTCAGCAAGCCGGTCACGTCACGCCTGTCCACCGCTTGGAAGGCGTCGAAACGGAGATCCAGGTCGAACTCCGGATCAAACACCGTGGCTAGGGTCACCGTGCCCTCGATCCGACCCGTCCCACCTGCCCGGGCACCTAGATCGACTTCCAGCCGTCCATCTGGAAACCAATCGAGCGTGCCGCTGACATCCCGATGGCGTACGCCGAGACCAGTCACAAAGGCACCTCCGGCATCGACTGTAAGCTGGCCCCGGGGGGCGAGACTCCTCAACGTCCCCCCTACATAGACGCTTCCAGACATCGTCCCCGTGACCTGGTCAAAGCTCTCGAACGGTGCCATGGCCAGTGAAAGCGGCAGTTCGTCCGACACCACCACCAAGTCGATCGACTCCTCCGGGAGCCGTTGTTCGACCAGGTTGAACGAAAGATCCAAGGGGAGTTCACCGGCCACGGTGAGTACCTGCTGAGAGTCGTTCCACAACCCCACGCTGCCGACGGCCCTTCGGGCGGCGTAGTCCACGTCGGCCTCGAGCCTGTCAATCTCGTATTCACGGAAACGGAACCGGTCGGCCGAGAGCTCCAAAGCCAGGACCGGCTCCACATCGGTGCCCCTCACGAGGAGATTCAGATCGACCACACCTTGGAGCACATCGTCTAACTGGAGCGCGTGCGCGACCCAACCAACATCCAGCGCCTCCGCCTGGAGCCGGAAGTCAGCCTCTCCATTAAACGGAAAACGGCCCTGGGCCTGGATCCGCATACCGCCAACTCCCGGACGCCTCATGCGGAAATCTTGAAACGTCAGCCCGCCTGGATCCCAGGAGATCGTGCTGGGCCCGCCGAGGTTCCAGCGCTCCTCGGGAAAACGGAAGACCAATTCGTCCAGGTGGAGAATGCGGACCCCACCCTCCTCTTCGAAGGCGAGACGGCCGAGATAGCTCTCCTCATTAGATCGAATCAGTATTACATCCGCGTTTCCGCTTGGCTGGCGATAGTCGAAGCTCACTGAAACCGAATCGAACTCCCGCTCGAAGAGGCGAACCCCACCCGCGTCGACCTCAACGGACAGATCACGCTCAGGAGATAGTAGGTCGGTCACAGAAAACGCGACTCCCGCTCGTCCCAAACGATTTCCGCCGTATGACCCATCTTCGAGGTCGGCCCTCCCCGTGGCGGACATGTTCTCGAACGACCCGGTGAACGCCACCTCCCCCGCCATCCTCCCCGACACGAGCGCTTCCGAGAGCGTGCGGAGCGTATCCGGATCGACACCCTCGAACTCGAGAATCTGGCGCTCGAGGAAGGTGAGCGTGTCGCCCGCGATCACATTCGTTCCGAGCAACAAAGGACGGAGTCCCTCGAGGTCTTGTGTTTCGAAACTGACACGGAGGCCCTCGGAGGGGCCTTCACCCGCGGTCGCAAGCTGCCCACCGCCCTCCACCGTCAAATCCCCGATTCGACCTCGGACGTTATCCATCGTCACCATTCCATTCGAGATCCGCATGTCGACCGAGGCACTGTCGACGGTCAGATCCGCGAACCGGGAGTCGTTCAGACTGATGCCGACGACGAGCTCGGCTGTAGCCAGGTCACCACCCTCGCCTTGTAGATCGAACACTCCGGAAAGAACGGTCCCCTCGGGCAGGCTGGGGGCGATCTCCAACACATCATATTCGTACGCTTCCCCACGAACCCTGTAGGACGCGAAGGGAGCCCGGAAGTCGAAGCTGCTCTCGAGGGTGAGACGACCGCCTTCGGTCGTCAGGTCACCCTGGAGCACGAAGTCCGACAAGGGCCCCTCAGCGCGTATCGTGCCCCGTGCCAAGCCGAGCCTGGACAGGGGCGACTCCTCGCCGAAAACCCCTGGGATGGAGAGGGGGCTCAGATCACCCTCGAAGGAAGCCCAAATCTCTCCATCGATCTCCGTGAGGATTCCATGCACCACCACATACGAAGTTTCTAAATTAGGATCGGGATACGTGGCCTCTGCGACCACGCTGATACCTGTATCCATCGTGCCGTCTGCCTGTACATCGAGGTCGACGGACCCATTGAGGAGCAGGCCCTCGGCAAGACGATTGATCAACCCCAAATCCACGGGTGTCAGGCGAGCGGTCAGGCCTGTCACACCAAAGGGACGACGAAAGTGGAGCATGCCCTCGATCTCACTCCTGGTCGGACCCACACCCGGTTCCACCAGGTCCAGCCGACTCGCCACCATCATGGAGTCCAGCGTGCCTGAAAGCTGGACGTTACCGCTCAAACGTCCCTCGACGGGTAACGTTCGCTGTAACACCTCTGCCAGCGCCGTCGCCGGGACCGCGGACAGATCGAGGGCCACGTCCTGAAGCACCGCTACTCCGTTTGCAGAGAGACTGACAGCCCCCTCTCCCTCGACGTCTCCACCGCCTAGCGGCAACCGCCCATCAGACCACCTCATCCGCAGTCCGCCTGACCCGTACTGCACCGCGAGGCGGGCGCTGGCGCGAGAATCCGGAAGGCGGGGCTCGAGCCACCGCAACTCGGACAGATCCAAGCCGTCTACAAGGCCTTCCATGGTAACTTCCGGTGCTTGTCCTTCGGCCAGTTCTGCAGCACCCGATCCGCTGACCGTCGCCCCGAGGAGACCCGCCGTCTCGACGTCGACCTCGATCCGGTTCCCCACCCAAGCAACGCGTCCAGTAAGATTTTCGACGCGCACCGGCTCTTCAATGACCCTGCCTTCGAAAGCGAGATCCCTCACGTTCATCCTGAGTCCGTCGGCCGCTGGATCCGCGGCCACGACTTCCCCGATATGCCCGTTGATACCACTGAACCCGAAAACGCGTATGAAGCTCTGACCATCAGGTCCCGGCTCACTCAACAACAGAGAGGCAGGGTCGACCAGTGAAGCCACTGGGTATCGTACGTCGACAACGCCGTCCTGAATCTCGACCTGCTCGAACAGGAGACGAACTCCCGCCTCGCTTAGCTGATCTACATCGCCGAGTTCCATTTCCACCGAGTTCGATCCGTCGAGGAACGCCGACAAATTGAACGGCTGGCCCAGCGCTTCTTTCGTAATGGTGAGCCTGGGCCTCCAGAGCGTAAGATCCGTGAGCACGACATCACCGCTAAGCATTGTGCGTATGGAGTACGCGGCATCAATCGAGTCCACCGCCAAAATCGTGTCGCCGGCCGGCCCCATCACTTGGACCCCGAGCAGACGAACTCCTCTGTCGAGTCGGGGAGACCGTAGACCGGAAACCACGATCTCTCCGTTGATGGTGCCCTCGATCCGCCGGAACACCCGCTCCACCACGAACGAATTCCCAGCGGTGGTAAAGACAAGGAGTGAAACGGCGCCCGCCGCCCCCACACCCAGCGCCACCAGCACGCCGGCCAAAAGCTTCAAGACCTTCAGAGCACGCCGCCGCCTACGAAGCCTGGCCATTTTGATACGCGTGGCCATGCTAGAACGCCTGCCCGATGCTGAGATGGAGTTGAAGGCGACTGAGGAAGAAGCCATCGGACGGACCGAAGTCCACCGGGGGAGCGAGGAGTGCGAGACTCTCCGAGGGCACATACTCGATGACTTGTCTTTCCCCCGCGATCCGGCGGCTGATCTTGTCGCTAGAGTCGTCCCCGGCGCCGAACGCCCGAACTTGTGAGGTCACTACCTGCAAGTCCTCGTTGCCACGGAAAGGGTATCCCACGTCGACGCGGATCGGCCCGATCCGGCTCAAGTACCGGATACCAACGCCTGGGGCAAGCTCGAATCGGCTTGGGCCACCCGAACCCCGTTCCGTCCATATCCGTCCGAAATCGACAAAAGCAGCGGTTTCGAACCTCGCACCCCACGTAACCCGGTACTCGACACCGCCCTCGAACACTTTGCTACCCCCGGTCGGGCGCGGGGTCCCGAATGCCTGGGGGTCCAGAGCGTTCGCGTTACACGTCAAATCCATGATCTCATCCGGATCACAAATAGGCGTCGACTCACCGGCGTCAGCGATCAAGAGCCTGGCTGGGTCGACCGTCAGGACTCTGGGGCCGAGTTGGTTTTGCGCGAAGCCCCGAACGCTGTTGGCCCCGCCCGAAAAAAACCGCTTCTGAGGGTGGACGATGTCGGCTCCTCCCAGCACGAAAGCACCGGCACCCACCCATCCTCCACCGAGCCTGGCCGCAAGGACCTGGCCGGGTAACACCTCGAGGTAGGCCGCCACCTCGCCAAACGCACGGTCATACCGAAACTCCGAACCGGTCACCGCCGATGAGTGCTCGAAGTTGAGCAGAAGCTGATACCCACGAGTCGGATTCAGGATGTTGTTCGTGCTGGTCCGCACCATGCTCACCGAGAGCGGAGCCAACCAATTCGGCTCCTGCAAGCTGAATACATCCTCGGGGGTACAGACCAGGAACGACGTACAAAAGAACACCTCGGCGGCCTCGAGTTGGGTCAATTGAGGGCGGTAGGCGAGGGTAAACGAGGTATTCGCATCGACGGTCTGAGACAGGGAGAGGTCCACACCCACGGCCTGACGAACGAAAACGTCTTGGAGACTTTGGCGCTCGAAAAACAAGCTGGACCTCAGGGCCACGGCCTGTCCGATCAATGGCTGGGAAAATTCGGCGGAAACCAACCAGTTCATACCACCGAAGTCACCGACGCCGGATTGATAACAGACGCCTCGTTCCAGCTGATCAGCGACCAAGTTGGACACACGGGCACGGAGCTGGAGCCGTCGTGCTCCACCGTGGAAATTGCGGCTGGTCCAACGCGTCTCGGCGTTCAAACAATCCGAGGTGCTCCATCCACCGCCCAGGTACATACTGTGGGCTTCCGCCTCCGTGATCCGTACTTGTAAAGGGACCACACTGTCCGGGACGACACCGGCCGGATCGACGGTCTCGACGATCGACGCACGCTGGACCAGGTCGATAGAGAAAAGCCCTCGCTGGGCCTCGATCAACCGGGCGGCGGAGAACTCCTGTCCCTCCTCGAACGGAAGCAACTGGCGGATCACATCCTCGTCGAGCTGCTGGTTGCCAATCAAGCTGATGGGTCCAAAGACGGAGTGTGGTCCCGTTTCCACCTCAAAGGTCACGTCCGCCTCGTAGGGACTCCCCGTTGGCAGTTGCCACCAGCGAGACACATCCGTACGCGGGTACCCGCGATTTCGGAACCGTTGGATCAAGGTGTCTCGCGTGGCCGCCAGATCGATGGCGTTGAGCAAACCGCCCACCTGCATGGGCAAGTCGGCCGCCGGATCGAATTCCTCGAAAACATCGGCGCCCTCAACCGTGAGGCTCGCCACCCGTACGGGCATCCCCTCGTCGATCTGAAAGGACAATTCCACTTCGCCTGCGGTCGGCCGCGTGGTGAACGTGTCGACTCGGGCATCCCGATAACCACGGGTGTTGTAGAAACTCTTGAGCCTCAGGATATCTCGCGACAGCTCGCGTTCATTCAAGATTTCGTGCTCTACACCAAACGCGCACATGCGAAAAAACGGAGAGAACCATCCACACGTCGTCTCGCGATTGACGATGGCTCGGGCAAGCGAATCTTCGGGAAAGGCTTCATTACCGTCGAATATGATGCTCGACACCTCGACGGCCGGCGCTTGGGCGGAGACAGGGGTCTGCGCTATCAGCAGGACCAAGAAAAGAGGGATGGAGATCCGCATGCGACGACCTAGCCGGCCCCCTCGCTTCTGACGTCCTTCCCGGGCCTCGGCCCTCGCTCCAGCGCCGGCGGCGGTTGGGATTCCAACGCCTCCCGAGCAAGAAGCATACGGACCAGATAGTAGGACACACCGCCTACACCGATGGCGAGGGCCAGGGCCGCCAGCGTATCGCGGGCCCCCGGCTCGCGCTGCATGTAGAATCTGGTCATGAACGACTGATCCTAATGTTTTCCCGGGCCACGAACCCCGACGCCTCCGTTTGGAACCAGTGAGGGACCACCTCGATCGCTTGCTCGTCGATCTTCAACACGTTCACGCTGTTTTCCCCCTTTTCCCCGGCCCGGCCCCGACCCGACGAGGCGGTCCCGCTGTGGACGATCGGAATCGTGCGCCGGTCCCGGCAGTCTGGTCGCACGGCTGCCGAGCTCGTCACAAAACCCCTATGAAGGTGTCCACTCAGAATCAAATCGACCCCCACGTCCTGAAATCGGTCCAGAAGCGTCCCATTTCGCGGAATGACCGCATCAGGGCCACCATCGGGGGGAGGCGCAAAATTATGGTGTACCACTACGATACGGACATTCTCACCAGATGTTTCCTGGAAGATACGTGCCAGAAATTCGAGTTGGCGATCGGTGATGCGCCCGTTGACGATTCCTCGGTGAGGGTCGGCCGAATTCAGGGCCACCAAAACACCGCCATCGACCCGCGTTACAGTGTCGAGGTCCTTGGAAATGAACGCCCGATAGTTTCTGAAGGGATTTAGCATCCGCTCGTGAATTCGGAAAAGCGGAACGTCGTGATTTCCGGGCGTCACGACCACGGGCACACCTTCGAGGGGTCCGGTTTGAAGTTCTCGCAGAAACGCCCTCGCCTGTTCGAACTCGCTAACTCTCGCCCGCTGCGTGAAGTCACCCGCCAAGACAATTACGTCGGGTGCGACCCTCCGTGCCAACTCAACGAAGCCGCCGGCAACAACAGGGCGATGAGGCCTGCCGAAGTGCACGTCGGAGCCGTGTAAGACGGTGAGCATTCTCCCGTCAACCCGCCCGACGGATCAGGCGGGCTCTCCTGCCACGGGCTTTTTCTCGGAAGACCACGAGCGCCGCACACCCAGAAGGCCGACGACGACCAAGCTGACAGCGATGACTTGGGCGAGCGTCAGGGGACCGAAAAATCGATCGTCCTTGACCCGAACGAACTCGACCAGAAAGCGCTCGATGCTGAGCAACGTCAAGCAGATCCACCAGAGCCACGCCGCCCGGTGCCGATGGACCCGGAGATTCCAAAGAACGAGAAATATGAGAGAAGCCATCCCGATTTCGTAAAGCTGGGTGGGGTGTACCGGGATAATCTGTCCGAACCGCTCCACCAACGCTGGATCCACCTGGATGTTGAAGTAGCTTTCCAGGACGTCCACGCGTGTTGGCGGAGTTCCCTGAGGAAACGCCATTCCCACCCAGGAATCGGTCGGACGTCCGTAGTCGTCCCCTACCAGGAAACAACCCATCCGGCCGACGGCGTACCCGATAGCGAGTGTGGGAGAGCACAGATCGGCCATCTGGCCGAGGGGCAACGCTCTCCGCTTGATCTCGTAGACGATGAGGATGAGTGCTCCTCCAAATCCGCCGTACCATACCATTCCGCCTCGGGAGAAGATGGCCGATATCGGATCGGCCAGAAGCGCGTCGTAGTTCAGGAGCACATAGTAGGCCTTCGCCCCTATCACCCCTCCCAGCACCGCCATGAACACCAGGTCCCACGCTCGCTCCGGATCGTGGCCGGTTCGCTCCATCTCTGAGCGTAGCAAAATCCCACCGGTCAGGAAGGAAAGAAACATGAACACGCCGAAAGACGTGATCGGAGCCCCACCCATGAAGGGTAGCCAGCCCGGAAGGCGGAAGAAGATCGGGTACACGCTCAGTTTCCTCGTTTAGAAGGCCGCCGAAGAAGTTCCGTGGTCCGTCAAGCGGAAGCTTGCATCAATCCGGGAAAGGGTAAGTTAGGATCCGCCGAAGCATCCAGCGATGCCACCTCTCCCCGCTCCAACCGGAACGCTCCTGCCCGCGCAACCATCGCGCCGTTGTCCAATGATAGCCGGGTAGAAGCGTGGAGGAGTTGGCCGCTCGGCGCGAGTCTCCTTGCAAGGGCTTCTCGCAGTCGTCCGTTAGCCGACACGCCACCGCCGAGGAGCACGCGACGGCACCCCGTCTCTTCGACCGCACGCATCGTCTTCTCCATCAGGACATCGGTTGCCGCCGCTTGGAATGACGCCGCCACGTTGTCCCTCTCCGGATCGAGCGACCGGTCCGCCTCGATCTCACGGACCAACGTGACGACCGCCGTCTTCAATCCGCTGAAAGAAAAATCATAGAAATCGTTGTCGCCGGGTCGCTGATTACGTCGGAACATCGGCCGCGGGAAGTCGTAGCGGGCCTCGTCACCACGAGACGCCGCAGCCTCGATGGCCGGGCCACCCGGGTACGCCATACCGAGCAGCCTCGCGACTTTGTCGAACGCCTCGCCGGCCGCATCATCTCTGGTCTGGCCCAACATGTGATAAACGCCCCACTCTGGCACGTGAAGGAGAAGTGTATGGCCTCCGGAGACCAGCAGAGCCACGAAAGGCGGTACCGCGTCGGCATTCTCCAGTGACGGTGCGAAGAGGTGCGCCTCCATGTGATGGACGGCCACCAGCGGCTTGCCCAGTCCGAAGGCGGTGGCTTTCGCCCAGCAAACACCCACCAGAAGCGCCCCAATGAGACCTGGACCCGCGGTGACCGCCACGGCGTCGAGATCGCTCAATGCACACCCCGCCTCCGCCAGCGCTTGGTCGACCACCTCATCGATACGCTGGACGTGGGCGCGCGCGGCGATTTCGGGCACGACGCCGCCGAACAGGGCGTGTTCGTCCTGAGAATAGATCACGTGACCCCGGAGCGTGTTCGGAGCCAGCAAAACCGCTGCTGAAGTTTCATCACAGCTCGTCTCGAGTCCCAAAATGAGCGGACCGCTCACAGCTCGCTCCACCGTCGAACCACAACCGAGTCCGCTCCCGGCACCCAAGTCACAAGAGAGGGGACGCCCTCGACCTCGATCGGAACTCTACGTCGTTCGACCTCGCCGAGGTTTTCCATCGCATCCGATGGCACTACCGCCCTGAGAAACTCCGCTTCCATGGCCGACACTCGGCTACGCGCGCCCCGCACCCTGATCTGGATGGACTGCGGAAGCACCTCGATGAGCCCCCTCCCGAACACCGGTCCAGCAACGACTCGGACTCCGGAAATCAATCGCTCGATGGATTCTTCCGCCGGAATCCTCACGGTGACCACGCTTGGTACGACCGTCACCCTGCCCATCCCGGCCGTATCCACGACAGTCTCCACAGTCGTCTGTTCTTCGACGTCACTCAGGTCCACAGGCACGATGTCCAAAGTATCGAACTGTTCCACGAGCCTCGCCGCCCCGCTAACGCGAACAAGATTGGGCGTCACAGAGAGTGTACGCGTCAACGCCAGATGGTCCGGCAACCTGCCGCGTGCGCTGACGCGCACCGGAATCGTCCTCGTGGCCATACGATCGAGTTGCACGTCGATGGCGCTTGGAACGATGTCCTCGACCTGAACGCCTCGATATCCATCCAGAGGCACCCATCCCGCTTGGAGAGGGATCGTCATCTCTTTGTCAGACACTTCCGCGATAGGCACGGCCAGTGACATGCCATCCAATCCCGTCAGACGGAAGATCTCCGTCGGGGGGCCACGGAAACGGACGAGCACGGTGGCGGGAACCGGATTCCCTACCACAACCCAACTCGGATCATCCAGCCGAATATCGATGGGTATCAGAAGATCGCGTTCACCGGGCGCACCCACGCGGACGAGCACCCAAAGGAACAAAGCAAGCCCAAAGGCCGCCAACTTCAGCCCGCCGTTGCGGGTCAAGGTGCCGAGGTAGGGCGGGGCCGCCATACTAGAGGGTTGTTGAAGAAGCGGCGCGAGCGGCGGAACCCGTTTCAGGCGGGGGACACCGCATCACTCGGAAACGGCCAGCAAACGCTGGATCTGCTCCTTGTGCTCGGGTGCATCCCACTCGGTTCCGCCCGCCACTTTCTTGTAAATGACTCCGTCCTTCCCGATGAGAAAGGTCTCTGGCACACCCGTCGTGCGATATAACCGTTGGATGTCTCCAGACGGATTGTGGAGCATCGGAAAGGTCAAACCGAGGGAGTCGGCGAACGCTTCGATGTCCCCTCCGGGGTTGCCGATCAAGTCGAACTGGCCCACTGCGGCGTCAATACTGACCGCCATGATCTCGAACCCCTCGTCACCGATTTTTTCATAGAGCCGCTGCATGGACGGCATTTCAACGCGGCAGGGGCCGCACCACGTCGCCCAGATGTTCACTAGGACGACCTCACCCCTGTGGTCGCTGAGACGGACGAGACCACCCGCGAGATCGACGACTTCGAACTCCGGAGCCATCGTTCCCGCGGTTACGGGCTGAATACGATCCCGGTTCATCCAGGCAACCATGATCAGCACAACCAAGCCGACCAACGCATACCCGTAGGGTCGCTTGGAATATCCGGTGCTCGATGCCGGTTCGATGGTCATTGTTCAGGAGTCTCTGTGGAACACGTGGAAGAGAGTACTCTACGAACGAACATACCCCGTGGTTCCTGCCGGGGCGATGTGGGCAGGCCTCAGAACTCCAGGTTACTGCAACCGCGACCGCTGGACCGCCGACTCCCGACGGCCAACCGCACTTGACTACCGGGGGTCACGAAGCTGTCGGGCGGCGGAAACTGGTTGATGATCAGGCCCCGGTCCCGCCCGAAGCGGAAGCACGTCTCGATACTCATCAACTCGAACTCGAGGGAGTCGAGCAGGATCTCGGCGCTCGCTTGTTCAACTCCCAGAAGGAAGGGCATGGGAATCAACGGGGGACCGGTACTCACATAGACGATGACCTCCATGGGGAGAGCCACTTGAGTACCAGCTTCGGGGAGCACCTCCACCACCTGGCCCGCAGGCAATTCAGCCAAGAGTGTATCTACTACAACCACGAAGCCACTGGCTTCGAGAACCGTTCTAGCCGAATTCAGGCCGAGC
>JAPYQK010000070.1:0-10470 GCA_029941275.1 Longimicrobiales bacterium
CTTTCGCACTGTCCCCAGCCACTCCGCCCCGTAGATGTTGCCGTCTTCGTCCACGGCTAATCCCTCGGCCCCGCTGACCCCGGGATACGGATAGGGGCAGGCGCTGGGGAGAAAGGACTGGACCTCGCCGGTGCGGGCGCTTCCGATGCGGATTCCGCGGCGGGTGGCGGGGTTGAAGCCGTAGCCTGTGCCACTGATTCGGGGGCGGCCGGTGTTAGAGCGGCGGTCTCGGGATTCGGTGTCGGCCACATAGAGGACGTCGTCCTGGTCGATGAAGAGCGCGCTGGGGCGCCCGAACTGATACCAGACGTGGGCCAGCGTGCCGTCGGGCTCGAAGACCTGGACCCGGTTGTTTGTCCGATCGGCTACGTACACCCAACCCCGGGAGTCCAGAACGAGCGCGTGGGGCATGTCGAACTCACCGGGCTTCATGCCCTTCTGGCCCCACGCAGTGATGAAGTTACCGTCTCGATCGAACTTGACGATCCGGGCATTGCCGCGAACGCCCGCGCCCGTCCCGTGGCCGTCGGCCACGTAGATGTCGCCGTTGGGCGCAATCGCGACATCGTTGGGATCCTCGAAGTGGTCGGGGCCGTCACCCGGCTCGCCTGGTGTGCCCAGCGTCATGAGGAGCTCGCCCTCGGGCGTGAATTTGTGGACCGTGTGGCCCAGACCCCGGCTCTCACCCGAGCGCGTGAAGTCGGTGACCCAGATGAAGCCTTCGTGGTCGACCTCCAGCTTATGGGGCCTGACGAGCATCCCGGCGCCGAAGCTGCTCAGGAGGCGGCCTTCCCGGTCGAATTGCAGGACCGGGTCCACCGGATTGTCCAGGCACGGCGTGCCCCCGTCCCGCCCCGGGAACGACCCGCACCGCTCCGTGACCCAGATCGTACCGTCGGGCGCCACGTCGATGCCCAACGAGGAGCCCCATACCCTTCCTTCGGGAAGGCGACCCCAGTGGACTCCTTCCTCGTAGGGGTTGGGCCCGATGTTGGGCGCGCCGAGAAAGGAGGCGTCGGGCAGCTCGATGGGAAACTCGCCCTCGGGAAAGATTGGCCAATCGGCCAGCGGGGGGTCGTCCGACGGCGCTATCTCGCCGCAGGTGTCGGCGAACGGGCCGGGCGAGCCACCAATCTCTTGGATGGTCCAGGTCGCACTTGATCTCTGCATCGGACCTTCGGTCGATGCGACCACTGCCAAACCGGCCAGCCAACCGGTCGGTGCGTCTGCTACGACCGCCATGTCCGTCGGCGTCTCCGCCGGCGGCGGCTGTGCGGGAACCCAGAGGATCCATAGCGCAATCGCAGCGGGCATCACGACTATCCCGTGGGTCACGTCCCTTCGGAACTGGTTCGCCATCGTCGTCTCTCCCACGAGTCACATCTGTCGAGGCGCATAGTATGAGGCCACCGGCTCGGGTGCAAACAGGAAATGGACGGCGAGCCGTCAGGGCGCGGGCCCGCTCCGCTCCCTCAGTTCTTCGACTGCCGTTCATCGGCGTCCCGAGCCGTTCGCGGTCGTTGAGGGTGCTTCCTAACTCATGACTCTGCTGCGCAGCTGCAGCGGATATCAATCTCGTTAGGCTGCGCGAGAGGTAACCTAGGACCCGAAACCTCAGGCGCGACAGTGCCCACATAGCCTGGCTAATGAGCCTCTCGGCCACGGGCATTAGGCTGCGCCAGAGGCAACCCAATGTCGGCGGAGGCACGCGAAGTGGCTCGCAGCCTAATTCCGGCCACCGCTCCCCAGATTGAGGGCCCCGAGAGCACACCTTTGCTACAGCCAGTGTTACAGCACTCACGCCTAACGTGTCACAGCAAAACCCCGAAGACCGTAAGGTCTTGCGGGGCTTATGCTTATAAAGTGGCCCTGGGAAAATTTGAACTTCCGACCTCACGCTTATCAGGCGGGAGGTCCATAGCTCAGCGCGGCACCCGTCACAAGACGAAGACGTCTCCTACCCCAACCCTCTCCGAATCCGTGCCGAGACCAGCTCCGCGAAAACCACCGTGCCGAGAATGGCGAACAGGATCACGCTGACCCGCGACCACCTGAGCGCGTCGATCGAGGCTTGCAACGCCATCCCGATCCCACCCGCACCCACCAAGCCGAGGATCGTCGCCTCTCTGATGTTGATCTCCCATCTGTAGATGCTCACGCCCGCCATGGTCGGCATGATCTGCGGCAAGAGGCCGAACGCTAGCGCTTGTGCACGCCCCGCACCGGTCGTCTCCATGGCCGTCACGGGAAGTGTCGGCGCTTCCTCGATCGCTTCATAGATAAGCTTCCCCACGAAGCCGACCGACCGAAACGCGATGGCCAGAACACCGGCCAGCATGCCCGGCCCCAGCAGGACCACGAGCATGAGGGCCCAGATGATCGAGTTGACCGAACGTGACGTTACGAGCAGCAGGATCGCGATCGGCCGTACGTAACGGCGGGAAGGGGTGGTCGGCCGGGCCGACGCGAAGGCCAAAGGCAGCGCGATGAGCACGCCCAACGCCGTCCCCAAGGTGGCGATGTGGAGCGTGTCGAGGAGGGGACGGAAGAGGGAAACGGAGTACGCACCGTCCGGAGGAAACATCCTCAACGCCAAGTCCTGGAGTTGGAGTCCCGCGTCCAGGATGAAGGCCCATGTCGTCTGAGCCGAAATGGCTGAAACTGCCGCGACCAACAGGCCGGTGAGGCCCAGGGCACCGAGGAATCTCAGCCACTGCTCGGCGCTCGTACGCCGGC
The DNA here is from genome assembly GCA_029941275.1 of Longimicrobiales bacterium. Classification (GTDB taxonomy): domain Bacteria; phylum Gemmatimonadota; class Gemmatimonadetes; order Longimicrobiales; family Gaopeijiaceae; genus UBA822. The sequence goes on from JAPYQK010000070.1 coordinate 2,737, forward strand.
GCCACTCTCGAGTCCCGTCACGCACTAGTACAGGCATCAGAGCAACCTCTGGCGCAGCCGCCCGGAAATCACTTCGGCTACAAACACCATCCCGATGATGAGGATCAAGATGGCGGAGACGGACTCGAATTCGTATCGACTGAACGCGGTGGTGAGCGTGGCCCCGATCCCTCCGGCTCCCACGAGTCCGATCACAGCCGACTCCCTGAAGTTGATGTCCAGTCGGTAGAGCGCGAGGCCCCACATGCGCGGCATGACCTGGGGCAGTACGCCGAACACCACCCGAGAACCCCACGTCGCCCCGGACGCCGTGAGCGCTTCCAGGGGGGCGGGGTCGACCTCTTCCACGGCTTCGGCGAGCAGCTTTCCAAGGAAGCCCACGCTGCCGACGATGAGCGTCACGACCCCCGCGAAGGGGCCGAATCCGAACATCGCGACGAAGAGGATGGCCACGATGATCTCGTGGAACGCCCGGGACACCGCCAACACCGCCCGGGAAGCAGTGTAGATCGGCCCGGGCACGAGGTTTCGGGCGGCACCGAGGCCTAGCGGTATGGACAGCGCGAGCGCCACGACTGTGGCCACCGCCGTCATTGCCACACTTTCCAGGAGTCCAGCGCGGATGTCGGTCCATCGCGTGACGAAGTCGGGCCGGAGCCACCCGCCGAAGAATTCGGCTGCACGGGTCAGCCCCTCCGCGATTCTGGTCGGGTCGATCTCTACGGTGAAGAAGGCGAGCAGCCCGTAAAGCGCCAGCCCACCCAGGACGAGTTTCCGAGTGGTGGCGCTCTCGATCATGCGCGGAGGCCGCCACTGCTGCGCCTGCTGATCCGACTCAGCGGCCAAGGATATTCTCTCCGTCCGTGCCCCCTGAACCCTCCGTGCCCGCCGGACTCCCCTGGTGCCCGGCGGGAGCTCCCACTGCATCATCCCCGTACACACGACGTAGAATCTCGTCGTCCAAGGCGGACGCCGGACCGTCGAAAACCACCTCGCCTTCTTTGAGCCCGACGATGCGCGGGCAGAACCGCCTCGCGAGCGGCACGTCGTGGAGGTTGATCAGCGCGGCGAGTCCACGCTCGAGGCAGATCTCGGTGATCAGCGTCATGATCCGGACCGAGGTGGCCGGATCTAGGCTCGCGGTGGGCTCGTCCACCAACAGGACATCGGGATGCTGGATCAGCGCTCTGGCAATGCCCACCCGTTGTTTCTGGCCGCCGGAGAGTTCGTCACAGCGCGAGTCTTCCAACCCGGTGAGGCCGACCCGATCGAGGAGGCCGAACGCCTCCGTCACATCCTCGGGTGCGAAGCGACGACGTGCACTTTGCCAGAATCCGGTCCGACCCAACGTCCCGGTGAGCACGTTCTCCATGACAGAGAGCCGCTCGATCAAGGCGTGCTCCTGAAAGATCATGCCAAGTCGCCTACGTGCGTCCCGAAGCTCAGTGCGAGCCAGCTTGGTGAGGTCCACGCCGTCGAGCAGAATCTCCCCCGATTCTGGTTCCACGAGCCGCTGTACGGCGCGGAGAAGGGTGCTCTTGCCGGCTCCTGACGCTCCGATCAAGCCGACGATCTCTTTCGGCGCGAGCGCGATAGAGGCACCCGAGAGGACCGGTTCGCCCCGTCCGTACCGAACGTGCAGACTTTGGATACTCAGCGAGTGTTCGGGACCGCTCACCGACACCCCCAACTCGTGCCGGACGCCCGGTCGATCCTGCGGATCACTCCCCAATGCTCCTCGTAGGTAATCGGGATGAAGCTGCTTTCCTCGAATTCCTCGTCGAGAGCGCTCCCTTCCCAGTCGAACGTGTAGAAAGCCTCGATGATCCCCTTTGCGAGATCGGTATCAAGACGGTTCGACACGCCGTAGGCCGTGGTGGGGAAGGTCTCCGAACGATACAGAACCCGCAGATCGTCACGGCTCCCAACTCCGCGGGCCAGGACCTGGTCGATCACCATGTTGGCAACGGCTGCGGCGTCGTAGTCGCGCTGCAGCACGCCGAGCACGGAGTTGTCGTGCCTTCCCGAGTACGCGATTTGGAAGTCTCGTTCAGGCACCAGCCCGAACTCTTCTTCCAGCAAGATGGAGGGCGCTTTGAAACCACTGTTCGACGTTGGAGAAGTAAAGGCCAGTGTCTTGCCTTTGATTTCGAGAATTGACTCGATCCCGCTTTCACGGTGCGTGAGGATCTCCATTTCGTACCCGAAGGAGCCATCTGAGCGTGCCATCATCGAGGTCGGCACGAAGCCCGCACAGTTCACAGCAAGCGGAACACTTCCCGTGTTGAATCCTGCGATGTGAAGTCGCCCGGCCCGCATGGCTTCGATTTGTGCGGCGTTCGATTGCACCGGGAAGAAGAGCACGTCGCGGGACACCGCTTTTTCCAAGTGGGTGAGAAAACCGGCCCAGACGTCCCTGAATTGAGCTGGATCCTCTACCGGGGTGTACGCGAAGATCAGCCGCTCGGGGTCGAGGCTCGTGCGCGAATCGGTGGACGGGTCCGCCACCATATCACCGTTTTCGTCACAGTAACGCGGGTCGAGGTCGCCGTGAGCACAGTCCTCCACCAGCGGTCCCGAGCAAGCCGCGACCAGCGCCGCGAGCGTGAGTGCCCCGAACACGAGCCAGTTCGGCGCTTTCATGGCGCAGAGCCTAGAGCCGTGACGAGGCAGAGCCTCACGAGTTCAGGAACCTGCTTCCCGAGGCGTCCTGGGGAACAGGTCGGGATTGTTGGTGAAGAGCCCGTCGACCCCCAGATCGAAAATGAAGTGGGCCATTTCGTCCTCGACCGTGGGGAAGTCACCCGAAGATCCCGCTCGGAACGTGTAGGGGATCACGGTCAGCCCGGCTTGGTGCGCCCGATCGACTGCGCCCGCATGCTCGAGCAAAAGGCCCTTCGAGGGGCCGATTCCGGAGGCGAACTCGTGGATCTCAGCGAGCCCTTCCGCCGACAGCCACGCCTCGGCTTCCTGGCCGCCCGAGATCAGGAACGTCAGCGTCAACTCCGTGCCGAGTTCGTGGCGGAGGATCTGTAAGCTTTCGGCACTGAACGACTGGATGATCACCGGCGTGGCGGGGTCCGCGTTCTCTCGATGGAGCCCATGCTCTTCGAGTTCCTCCAGGACGAGACGCTCCATATCGAACCCGCGGTCGCCATACACCTCGGGGGCTTTCGTCTCCGGGAATATCCCGGCTTGGCCTCGCGCCAACTCGATCACCTCGGAGAACGTGGGTACGCGTGCTCCGGCGAAGCGTTCATCGAACCAGGACCCGGCGTCCAGCTCTCGTACTTCCTCGAGCGTGAAGTCGTTCGCGTACCACCTTCGAACCGTCTCGCCGCGAAATTGCTCCTCGCGGAAGCGGTCCGGGAAAACGTCGGCGACGTTGGTCGTGCGGTCCAGCGTGAGGTCGTGCAGGGAGATCAAAACGCCGTCGCTGGTGATCTGGAGATCGGGTTCGATGAAGTCGGCACCTTGCTCCATCGCCAGTCTGTAGGCCTCCATGGTGTGCTCTGGTGCGTATCCCGATGCACCTCGATGGGCGACGAGCAGGGCCGCTGGCGACTCAAGGGACATGTCTGCCGTCTCCTCGGACTCGGGTGAGCAGGCCACGCAGAGGGCCAAAGCGGCGTAGGAAACGGTGCGTCCTAGTTGATTCATCTCATCCTCTCTAGCCTCGAAAACTCGGGCCTAGACGGCCACGTGGCCCTCGCGCCCAAACGGCAAGGTATCCTGGTTCGACTCACGGAGCGATCTCGTTCCCCTCCAGGATCTGGATGGCCCGCTCGAGAGCGCCTGAAACTCGGATCAGCATGTCGGCTACGAGCTCGATCTGCTCACCGGCCTCCTCCCAATTCCGTTGCTCGATGGCCTCGCGAATTCCCGGAAAAGTTTTGACCCCGTATCCCGTGTAAAAGCCGGGTGCGTATATCTGATGCCTGAACCAGGGCCTTCGGGGTAGGCCATCGTCGTTGGTCATGAGTCGCTCGGTGCTCATGAGCACCTGGTTCACAGCCGCCTGTTGGGCCGGCGCGAGTCCAGACTCCAGGACTCGTAGGATCTCCGCGTCGAGCGAATTGGCGCTTTCTTCTAGCCCCCGCATCGCATTTTGTATGGCAGCGAAGCTCAAGTAAGGGACCTCGCCCTGGGCTGTAGGGGGGACGTAGGTGCGTGTCGGATCGGCGGCCAGCACGTAGGCGTTCATTTGCACCAACCGGTTCTCGCGTTCGGTGGCGGTTCGCGTCTGGTCGAGGAGCTCGCTCACCTGATCCGCGTACATGCTGACGTTGTCCACGAAGTTGGCGAAGCGCATCGGTAGCACGTCCGCGTTTGCCAGCCGGAGGGTCATTCGGCCGGTGGTCTGCACCAGAGTGATTCCGTAGTAAAACCCGGGATCTCCGAAGCGCGTGTAGTGGTCGAACGAATCGTACTGGGAGTGGTAGGAGCCCCCACCATTCTCACCGCTGTAGCCAATGTTCAGTGAGGCGACACCCAGGTGTTGAAGGAAGGGTGTATAGTCGGAGCCGGATCCGAGAGGGCTGATGCGAAGGTCCGGACGGCTGGTGGCTTCGGCGTTCCCCGATACGGCACGGCGCGCCTGTGTCCGCTGCCACACCGACACGCCGGTTTGCGGGTCCTCAACCTCGCGGGCCACTTCGTTCGCCAAACGCTCGAGCGTGTGCGAGCCGCCCATGTTCAGAAAGCCACGCCCGCTTCCGTCGGTGTTGATATAGGCGACCGCTTTCTCGCGAATCTCGTCCGCGTGGTGTTCGACCCACTCGGTCGACCCCAGCAGGCCCGGTTCCTCGGCGTCCCAGGAGGTGAAGATGATCGTGCGTTTCGGCCGGGCGCCGCTTCGGGCAAGCTCGCCGATGGCGCGGGCTTCCTCCATCATGGCCACGTGTCCGCTCGCCGGATCGGCGGCACCCATCGCCCAGCCGTCCCTGTGATTGCCGCGGATGACCCATTCGTCCGGATACTCCGAGCCCTCCATGCGAGCGATCACGTTGTACGCGGGCTCGAGGTTCCAATCGAACTCCAAGTGGACCCGAACGGTGGCAGGGCCAGGTCCGAGGTGGTACGTCGTGGGCAAGGCCCCCCGCCACGCAACGGGCGCGACCGGCCCGGTCATGGCTCTCAGCAACGGTAGGGCATCGGAGTATGATATGGGCTGCACCGGGATCTTCATGATCGCCGGGGACTCCTCGACCGTCATCCGTTCTGCGTCGGCGGTCGCGGCGACGAACGGCGTGAGCGGATCACCAGGGTAGAGGGGCATGTCCGTGACGGATCCGCGTTGCACTCCCTGAGCCATCTTGTAGGGACCGTCCGGATACACGTCCCCCTGGAAGTATCCGTCGTCCCGAGGATCGGAGTAGAGGATCGTGGCCAGAGCCCCATGCTCATGGGCGACTTTCGGCTTGATGCCCCGCCACGAGCCCCCGTAGCGCGCAATGACGATCTTTCCCTCCACGTCGATCCCGCGGCGGTCGAGCTCCTCGTAGTCGTCCGGGGTTCCGTAATTCACGTAGACCAGCTCGCCTGTTACGTCTCCATCGGCGGAGTACGCGTTGTACGTGGGTAGTCGTCCGTCCACCCCGGAGGTGGCGTCCGCGTCGAGGACCGGCTCGGCGAGAAGCGCTCGGTACTGTTCTGGCGCCACCATCTCGACTTCTCTGACCCTGGGTTTGGGGAAGAGCACCTGATACTCGACGATCTCCGTGTCGTATCCCCACTCCCGAAACAGGTCGGCGACCCACTCGGCGTTCTCCTTGTTGTGAGGTGTGCCGACGTAGAACGGCGCCGCCGTGATCCGCTCCATCCAGTCTCTCAGGTTGTCTCGGTTCAGCAATTCGTCGAAGCGAGCCTCGAGTGCCTGTTCGGCCGTGGAGGACTCGGACGTGAAACCCAGGAGGGGTGTTTCTTGGGCCTGCGCGCTCGGTGCGAGGCAGAGCAGGAGGCCCAAAGGGGCAATGAGGGCTTTTGCATGGAAGGGCATTTAAAAATCTCCGGTGTTCACGGTCGAATGAACGGCGCTAAGTCGTCCTGGAGTCGATCGATAGTCTATGGTGAGCACTGATTCCCGGAAACGGGGGAGGACACACGTCTCTGGACACACCCGTGTGGAGCACACTCGTCTGGAGCACACGCATCCGACCCACCGGCGAGAAACTTGTGACACGGTGGGAGTCTAGCGCATCTTTTGACTGCCCATCGTCGGACGGTGAATCGTCCACGGCACTTCCGAACCTCTGATCCCGCGAGACCCCCGTGACCGTTGAACTCAGTACCTTCGCGAAGTCCCTGACTGCCGAGACCGCATTCACCGTGTTGGCCACGGCCAAGGAGCTCCAGGCGGCCGGGAAGGATGTGGTGGAGTTGGAGATCGGAGATAGTCCATTCGATTCCGCTCTTGCCGCCAAGACCGCCGGTATCGAAGCCATCGAACAGAACCACTCGCACTACTGCCCGTCGCCCGGCTTGCCGGAGTTTCGTGACGCGGCAGCCCGAATGGTTCGCGAAGAGTTCGGCATCCCCGCCGAGCGGGAGAACGTGGTCGTGGCACCCGGCGCCAAGATCTTCGAGCAATTCTTCTGCGAGGCGTTCCTGAATCCGGGCGATGGGGTGCTGGTTTTCAGCCCCTACTTCCCGACGTATGTGCCGAACATCGAGCGACGTGGGGCCCGCCCGGTCTTCACGCCCCTCAAGCAAGCCAACGACTTTCGGCCGGATGTCGCCGATATCGAGCGCTTCTTGGCGGACGACGCTTCGCCCAAGGCGATCTTTCTCAACTCACCACACAACCCGACGGGCGGCATGGCGACCGAGGACGACCTTCGGCGAATCGCCGACTTGATCCGAGGTGAACAGATCGCCGTATTCAGTGACGAGCCGTACTGCCACATGGTTTGGAAGGGCCAGCACCACTCCTTGCTGGCTCAGCCTGGCATGCTGGATCAGGGTGTCGCGGCCTATACGTTCAGCAAGTCCTACAGTATGAGCGGGTGGCGGCTCGGGTTCGCGGTGACGTCAGCGACCACGGCCGATTCCATGGCCACGATGGTCAACACGACACTCTCGTGCACGCCGCCGTTCGTTCAAATCGCCGGTAAGGCCGCCCTCGAGATGGACGCCTCGGAGCGGGATGCCGTGATGAACGAATTCCGTGGAAAAGTGATGTTGTTGACTGAGGGCCTCAATCGCCTTGATGGTTTTCACACCCTTGAGCCGCGAGCCACCTTCTACGTGTTTTCGGACGTATCAAGCGTTTGCAACCGGTTTGGTATCACCAGCCATGGTCTCGCGTTGTATCTGTTGGAAGGTGCCGACGAGCACTTCGGTGTCGCGTGTCTGGGCGGAGAGTGCTTCGGCGAGGCGGGAGCTGGATTCCTCAGGTTCAGCTGCGCAGCATCCGACGATAGGTTGCAGCAGGCGCTGGACTTCCTTCCTGAGGCGTTGAGCAGGGAGGGCGCGGTCCGGGCGTTTCTCGAAGCTCGTCCAGAGTTGAGTCTGCGCGCTCCGTATCCTTAATAGGGCGAGGGATCTGCGTCCCTAATTCCTTGAGGAAGTGCGATTGCCGCCGCACAAGCCAATGAGTTCGACCAGTAAATCAGATACAGCTCCCGTCCTAGCCACCCTGGAGCTTTTGGAGCGACGCCTCCGCTCGATCTCGACCCACAGCCTCGAGGACCCCACCCACGACCAGGAGGTGGAGACCCTCAGGGACGCCTTCGA
>JAPYQK010000070.1:10570-12784 GCA_029941275.1 Longimicrobiales bacterium
GCCTCGAGGACCCCACCCACGACCAGGAGGTGGAGACCCTCAGGGACGCCTTCGACGGCCTCTGGCAGCAGCTGAGTGCCTTGCCGCTTACAGTGACCGAGGACGGACTCTGTGGGAAGGGGACCTCGTCCTGCCGATTGGAGCGACAGAAGGATTGGCCATCGTTCACGCGGCGAATTCAGACGCTGCGCTCGTCCATCGGCCAATCATTCGCCTCCTCTGCGACGCCGAGGGCGTGTGGCTCAATGATCCGCCTCTCGTGGACCTGGCCGAAGCCGCATCAGACGGGTCGTTCGTCCGCTCCATCATCAAGGTGACCGATCCGGAGAGGTACATGATCAACGTGTCTGAGTACTTCGTTTGACGCGTCCGTCACATCATGACGTGTAACGATTACGGTGTGTAACGATTCACCGGCGAAGGCCCATAGGACAGCCAGGTTTGATTAACCGCCTGGTGCACGCCGGGGCGTGACCAATCACACACACCCTGGTCGAAGATCGTCGCGAGGCGCGCTTTCTCGGTGTCCGTAAACTCGACGGCATAATCGCCGTAGTCGATCGCCTTCAATTGGCACTTGAAGACGTCGTTGCTCAGCGGCCCCCCCGCGACGAGCCGTAGGCCCGCGTGAGGTGGGTAGAGTTGGTTGCAGGATCCTCGCGTATTGTCGAAGAGCCGGTCTCTGTCGAACACCGCCGCTTCGACGATGCGCTCGCCGTCCTCGGTCCAGCAATCATCCTGTAGGTCAGCGGGTCTTGCTCGAACGATCTTGTTCAAGAGGCTCGACTCGGAGTCATCCGCCTGGATATTGGCGATCCACTCGTCCATCAGCGCGAGGTTTTCATCTGCCAGCGAAACACTGCCGAGGTGCCGTCGGATGATGTAGTTGTCGGCGTGCCCGTTGTCCCTGATGAGACGGGCGCGTGTCGTAAACGAGTAGATGCTGGCGTGGAAATTCCCTTGGTGGTCCAGGTAGCTCCGGTCATCGATGATCGGGACCTGAGACAGGCCTCCGCCCCCTGACGTCACCCGCCCGGTTTGATAGACGATGCGCAAGGCGTCGTCGTCGGCCACGGTCCGCTCCGGGTTCGCTTGGAAGTCGATGTCCCATCCACCGATCGATTCGTTCAGCTCGAGGAAAAGATCCTTGTCGATGATCCCTTCGTTGAGCGTGGCTAGCCCGTATTGCACCCCCACGTTGTCGTGCGGACTACGTGCGAAGGTTCTCCCGTCGTTGATGTCGGCGAAGAGCTTTTCGCCGAAGATGTTTCTCATTCCGTCATAGATGGAGCAACGAACGCCCCCGGGGTTCTTGGTGGCGTCGTACTGCTTGGCCATCGGAATTTGAGCCGGGCAATCGTAAGGAGAAATCCGGTCCGGGCGGAGCCCGAGGGACTCGTTGCAGACGGACCACATGGACCAAGCGCCGATCGAGGCCTTTACGTCTTCGCCGAGCCCGCGCGACTCGTCATTCACGAAATTCCTCAGCAGCATGCTGCACTCCTGCGCGTCCACGAAGTACGACACTGCATCAGAGAACGTCAGGCTCGGGATGATTCCGTCGAGGAGTCCCGGGTAGGCGCCCGCGATGAGGAGTTGCTGCATGGCGCCGCCGGAGCCGCCGTTTCCGATCGTATACCGGGGCTCGCCGTACGATTCGATGAAGCGTTCCTTGACCATCATCGTCGTCTCGGCGGAGAGCACGTCGTTACATCCGCCCTGCGCGTTCACGTTCAGCGTGGACGAAGCGACCGCGTATCCCTTGCTCAGCATGTTGTCGCGGAGGACCCCTCCCGTACTCGAACCCTGGAAGAACCCCGCCTCGCAGCCCCCGCCGTACGTGTAGACCAAGCGGCCATTCCAGGCCTCGGGCGGAGCCAACGCTGAGGTCGCCTCTCCCGTCGGGTCGTGCAGGATCGCAGTCTGGTAAATGGCCCGATTGATCGTGCCGGTTTCTATCCGGACGATATAGGGCGCCTCGACCCCTTCGATCGTCTTTACGGACGCGAGATCGGCCGGCCGCCCGCCGGCGTCGGGAAGGGCCAAAAATGCGCCGTCGCCCTTCGTCGATCGATACACGTAGTCGACGCGTGTGGGGAGCGAGCAGGACTCGTCGAGGGATGTATCGTCCAAGGACTCCCCGTTGCCGATGGCGAACTCGCGCGGGGCGCCGTCTCGTCCCGGACTCAATTCGCTGAGGCAGAAGTATGGTTC
>JAPYQK010000071.1 GCA_029941275.1 Longimicrobiales bacterium
GAACTGAAGCGGCGTCATCGTCTCGAGGATGTCCAACTGTGCGACCAGGACCTTGAGTACGCTGAGAACCCGTTTCAACGTTTGGAGAACGCGAGGACCATCTCCCTGGGCTATCAGTAGACAGGCGCAGTCGATTTCGTGCAGGATCTCCTTGAACCACAGCTCGGAGACTTGGTGGATGATGATGAAGAGGGTCTCGTCATGCTCCGGACGCTCGGAGAGGGGCCGTTGGAGGTCCAGCAGATCATCCAGCTTTAGGTAGCGCCCGTGCGTGAGTGCCGCGCTAGTTATCAGTGATGGCGTCCTTCCCATGATTTCCAACCTCGGTCATTTGCCTCTTTCTGACTGTCGGCCCGAGCACACACGCACTTTAGCACCCCGCTCCCTCGCATTCTGCGGAAGGCCAGGAGCCTCACTTCGCCCCCACTTGCCTCTGCCAATACTCGGACCTTTCATAAGACCAGTTGCCGGGTGTCAAAGCGATTTTATACTTACTGTGTCGCAGCGATTACCGTTTTGGTGGTATATCGGGGTCTCGGGCACTACTTTCGGGAGCCGAGACCTCTTGGAGTGTGCGATGCCAATTTTCGAGTATCAATGTTCGGCATGTGGGGGTGAGTTCGAACAGTTGGTGGTTCACTCGTCCCCTCTGCCGGGATGCCCCTCGTGTGGGAGTCAGGATCTCGAGAAGATGATGTCGATCTCGTCCGTGAGTTCGGAAAAGGTGCGGAGGCGGGCCTCCCTCGATATCAGAGCCAGGAATCGAGCATTGAGGAAGGATCATTCCCACGAAGAAGTGAAACGACTGGAAGCGCATGCTCAAGATCATGACGACTAATAGGGTGCCAGCCATTACGGGGTCTTCATTGGCCGTGCTGCGCTCTAGGACCGGCCACGCCTCGTTGGCGGCTCTGCTGGTTGTGGGCGGGATAGCCCTGACGGTGATCGGCGCGCAACAATCCCCGAACGCCTTCGGGTTCGCCGGCCCCGCCGTACCGCACGCCGCTCTCACGGATCCTGAGGAAGTCCGTGAGATCCTGGACGCCTATTGTGTCCGGTGCCACAACGAGACGCGGCTCTCGGGCGGATTGGCGCTCGATGTGCTGGACGTTGATCGCCCAGCGGATGACGCCGCAGCCTGGGAGGGAGTTGTCCGGAAACTGAGAACCGGCACCATGCCCCCCGGTGGCGTGCGGAGGCCTGATCAAGCCGAATACGACTTCATGGCCCGCTGGCTGGAGACAGAACTGGACCAGGCCGCTTTGGCCGCCGATCCCAACCCGGGCACGAGCGGTCCGATCCATCGCCTCAATCGATTGGAGTACAACAACGCCATCAACGACCTCCTCGGGATCGAGGTCGATCTGACGTCTCTCCTGCCGGGTGACGAGACGGCCGACGGAAGCTTCGATAATTTTGCAGACGCGCTCTCCATCACGACCACGCACATGGAGCGCTACATGTCCTTGGCCCGGCAGGTTACCCGTCTTGCCACGGGCCTGCCTCCCACGGCCCCAGGGGTAGTAACGTTCGAGGTGCCTCTGCACGTGGTGCAGGACCAGCGCCAGAGCGAAGAACTCCCCTTCGGATCACGGGGTGGTATTGCCGTCCGATATGATTTTCCGGTCGACGGCGAATACCTGATCAAGGTTCAGCTCCGCCGGCAGTACCAGGACTACTTGATGGGGATGGGCTGGGAGCAGCAGATGGACCTCAGGCTCGACGGGGCGCTCCTGGAGAGGTTCGTAGTGGGCGGAGGCGCCAACGACTTCAGGCCAGCGGCAGCGAGCTACGCCGGGGCGGGAGAGCCGGGCTCGGCCGCTTCGCCCGAGTGGGAAGATTACATGCAGGTGACCGGCGACGCCCATCTGGAGTTCCGCCTCAGGGTGGAGGCCGGGCCTCGTGTTATCGGCGTGTCGTTCGTGCGCGAGCAGTGGGAGCCGGAGTTGCTGCCGCAGCCGCTGCAGAGAGGAAGGGTTCTGACGAACGATCAGATCTACATGGACAACGCGAGTGTACACTCGGTCCAGGTCGGAGGCCCGTTCGAGGTCACCGGCGCGGCGTCGGACACGCCGAGTCGTCAGGAGATTTTCGTGTGCCATCCCGAACCGGGCACGGAAGAAGACGTGTGTGCCGTGCGAATCCTTTCGCGAATGGCCCGACGTGCGTACCGCCGTCCGGTCACGAGTCAGGACGTGGACGTCCTGTTCGACTTCTTCCGACAAGGTCGTTCGGAGGGGGGAAGTTTCGACGCGGGAATCCAGTTCGCATTGGAACGGCTCGTGGTCGACCCGGAATTCCTCTTCCGTGTCTATCCGGAGCCCACTGGAGTCGAGCGGGGAGACGTGTATGATCTCGACGACGTGGCGGTGGCCTCGCGGCTCTCGTTCTTTCTATGGAGCAGCATCCCCGACGAAACTCTGCTCGGGTTGGCCGAGGAAGGGAGCCTGACCGATCCGGCCGTGCTCGAGGATCAGGTCCAACGGATGCTGGCCGACCCCCGAGCCGTGAAAGCGCTCGTGGACGGCTTTGCGGCTCAGTGGCTGAACTTGCGGCTACTTCCCGAGAAGCTCGCGGATCCCCGGAAGTATCCCGATTTCGACGACAGTCTACTTGATGCATTCCGGCAGGAGACCGAGATGTTCGTCGGGCACAATATTCGGGAGGATCGGCCGATCCCGGAGCTGTTGAGTGCCGACTACACTTTTGCCAACGAGAGGTTAGCGAGGTTTTACGGCATCTCCGGTGTGTACGGTAGCCGCCCGAGGCGCGTCGATCTCCCGAACCCCGATCAGCGAGGCGGTCTGCTTGGACACGGGGGCCTCATGGCCATCACCGCATATCCGGATCGAACCTCACCCGTACTACGGGGCAAGTGGCTCCTGGACAATATCCTGGGCGCGAATCCGGCGCCGCCGCCGGCCAACGTGGACACGAGCCTCGATCAGGGCCGGGAGGCGGAGGCGCTCGGCATCCGAGAGCGGCTGGAGCGGCACCGGGCCGACCCTCTGTGTTCGAGTTGCCATACGCTCATGGATCCCCTCGGTTTTGCGCTTGAGGAATTCGATGCGGTTGGACAGTGGCGCGATACGGATGAGAGAGGGGGGCCGGTCGACAATGTCGGGACCTGGCCTAGCGGTGTGGAGCTGAACGGAGTCCGGTCGCTGAGGGCGCTCCTCCTGGAGTACGACCAGCAGTTCGTCGGCACGGTGACCGAGAAGCTCATGTCATACGCCCTGGGACGTCCACTCGAGTATTTCGATCAGCCGACCGTGCGGAGGATCGTGCGCGAGGCGGAAGAAGGTGGGTACCGCTGGTCCTCCATCTTCATGGGAATCGCCAAGAGCCCGGCTTTTCTGATGCGCCGGTCCGTGGAAGCGACTGCGGCCGAATCGGGAGTCGAGTAGAAGCAATTGACATAAGACTGTACAGGACACAACACAGAACGTTGAACATCTGAGCAGTGACGGAACATACTGGGAGGACCACATGACGACGTTTTTTACCGGGAAAGCGCTCCCCCGACGAACGCTTTTGAAGGGGGTCGGCGCGAGCTTGGCGCTACCGTTTCTCGATTCGATGTTTCCCGCGTTCGGTCTTCGTGGTCAGTCGGCTCCCAGCCCCGTGCACCGCTTTCAGACGTTCTATGTACCCAACGGCATGGCGATGGAGTACTGGTCTCCCACGTCGGAGGGGCGCGACTTCGGGCTCACCCCGATCCTCGAGCCGCTGGAGCCGTTCCGGGATCAGATGCTCGTTCTGTCGGGCATCAGAGCCAACTGGGTCCAGATTCACGCTGGCGCCTCAGGATCGTTTCTGACCGGAATTCCCCAAGGGGGCCGGACCGAAACTGAAATCGTCGCGGACGTATCGATGGACCAGCTTCTGGCACGGGAGTTCGGCCGTGAGACTCAGTTGGCCTCGCTCGAACTCTCGATGGACGCCTCGGCGAATGCGGGGGCCTGCAGCAGCAACCTCAGCTGTGTCTACACCCACACGCTCTCCTGGCGTGGCCCGACGCAGCCCCTTCCGACTGAGTACAACCCACGGGCCGTGTTCGAGCGCCTGTTCGGTGACGCCGGCTCAACCGACCGAGCGGTTCGCGAAGTGAGATTGCGGCAGCAGCAGAGCATTCTCGATTCGGTCACCGACAAGATCGGAGCCCTCAGCCGACAGATCGGGGCTCAGGACCAGATCAAGGTGGAGCAGTACACGGAAGCCATACGCGACGTCGAACGGCGAATCCAGAGGGCGGAGGAGCAGATCGATATGGAACTGCCCTCGCTGGAACAGCCCGAGGGTGCGCCGGCGGTGTTCGAGGACCACTTGGAGTTGATGTTCGACTTGAAGATTCTCGCGTTGCAGACCGATCTGACACGCGTGATTTCGTTCATGATCGGCAAAGAGCAGAGCCCTCGGCCCTACCCCCAGATCGATGTGCCGGACGCTCATCATCCTCTTTCACATCACAACAACCAGCCGGAATTGGTTCAGCGGATGTCGAGAATCAACCGCTACCATACCCAGCTCTTCTCCCAGTATTTGGCCAAGCTTCGGGAAATTCCCGATGTGGACGGCACGCTGCTGGACAACATGACGATCCTGTATGGCTCCGGGATCTCCAACAGTACGCGCCACTCCGGCCAAAATCTTCCACTGCTCGTGATGGGGGGTGGAGCGGGGACGCTTCGGGGTGGTCAGCACCTCGCGTACGCCGATGAGCCGGGGATGGCGAACTTGCTCGTCACACTCATGGACAAGATGGGGGTTCCGGTGGACAGGATCGGGGCGAGCACCGGGGCGCTGCAGATCGATACGCTCCCGGGGATCTAGGCCACCCATGAAATCCATGCTGATCTCAGCGGCCTTCGCTTTCGTCCTTATGGGGGCCGGCATTACGGAGGCCCCGCCGTTGATCGAAGCGGCCAAGGGTGCGGATTGGGGAGTCGTACGGACGTTACTGAGCCAAGGAGTGGACGTCACCGCTACCGCTCCGGACGGCGCCACGGCCCTTCACTGGGCCAGCTATTGGGACGATGTTGGCGTCGCCCAACTTCTGATCGGCGCGGGTGCCGATGTGAATGCGCAGAACGACCTTGGTGCGGCGCCCCTCTGGATCGCGAGCTTGAACGGGAGTGCCACGATGGTTCAGGCGCTTCTTCAGGCCGGGGCGGATCCGAACGCCGCGCTTCTGTCCGGCGAGGCGTCCGTGATGACTGCCGCTCGGACGGGCAGTCCGCAGGTGGTGCAGCGCTTACTTGCGGCTGGCGCTGATCCCGATGTCAGTGCTGTCCGAGGCCAGACGGCACTCATGTGGGCGGCTTCACAGCATCACCCGGATGTGGTCGGTGTGTTGCTCGAATACGGTGCTGACGTCACTGCCCGTTCGGAGACGTGGAGTCAGGTGATGGCGATCTCGCCCCACAGCAGTCCGGATAATCAGCAAGACGTTTTCCACGGGGGTAATACGGCGCTGACTTTTGCGGCACGGGTGGGTGATCTAGCCTCCGCGAGGATGCTCGTGAACGCGGGCGCCGACGTGAACGATGCCGACGCGCGGGGCGTCAGCGTTTTGGTGTTGGCCGCCCACTCTGGCTTTGGGGATCTGGTGGAGTTCGCGCTCGACGCGGGCGCCGATCCGAACGCGGCGGAGGCTGGGTTCTCGGGGCTCCACGCTGCGATATTTCGCCGTGACGTAGACATGGGGCGTCTGCTTCTCGCGCGGGGCGCGGACGTCAGCGCCAGGATCACGAATTGGACCCCGTCGCGACGCGCGTCCGCCGACTGGAGCATTCACTCTTCTCTGATCGGGGCGACGCCGTTTTGGCTCGCCGCGCGGCTAACGCAACCCGAATTCATGCGCCTTCTGGTGGAAAACGGCGCTGATCCGCTGTTCGTGCATCGGGTCCACTACGTCACTGCCGCCGGGTCGTATGGAGCCGACGGTCGAGACGAGGAGACCACGACCCTCATGGCTGCGGTGGGCATGGGGGGGCCGAGAAGGGTACGCGGCTTCGTGAATGCAGATCCAGCCGAGCTCGAGGCGCTCACCCTGGAAGCCGTCAAGTTGGTCCTGGATCTCGGTGTCGATATCAACGCCATCAACTTGGATGAGCAAACGGCTGCGGACGCCCGAACCTACGAATCGGTCAGGGACCTGCTGGCAGTGCGAGGCGCCCGCTAGCGGGATTTCTACGGGGGGAAAGGCCGCACAGCCCGACGGTCAATCCAAGATGAGTGCTCACGTCGGCGATGTGGTGGTCAGGCGTTCATCCTATGGGTATCCATAGCGGACCGGGCGGATCCCAGAAGTCTGTCTCGAGAAAATGGTTTTTCGAGGAAAGTCACCCCCTGGTCCCGGATACCACCGAGGAGAACCTCGTCGTCCGTGTACCCGGACATGTACATCACCGCCATCTTCGGATACAGCTTTCTAACTCTCTGGGCCAGCTCCCGGCCATTCATTTGCGGCATGACCACGTCGGTGAGGAGCAGGTCAAAGCCACCGGTCCGCTCCTCACAGCGCTCCAGCGCAGCCGTCCCGCCGTCGGCTTCCACAACCTCGTATCCCTCCCGCTCGAGCATGCGTCGAGCGAGACGGCGAACCTGATGGGCATCTTCCACGAGTAGAATACTTTCGGAGCCACCGGCGCATAGTTCCGCCTGGTTCGTGATAATGTCCTCGGGTCCCTCGAGATGGCGTGGGAAGTAAATGGAGAAGCAGGCACCGTCTCCTTCGGCGCTCTTCAGTCGGATGTGGCCCCCGCTCTGACTCACGATTCCGTGCACTGTGGCAAGACCGAGACCGGTCCCCTTGCCCATCGGTTTCGTGCTGAAGAATGGCTCGAAGGCCATGGTCTGGGTTTCGTTCGACATGCCATGCCCGGTATCGGCCATCGCGAGCTGGTGCTTTCTCAGAACGACGACTCGGATGAACCTAGGTATATCACCGTGGAACTAGACGGCCATGCCAGCGCGCCGTCCCGTGACCGGGAGGACGGATTTCGGATTGGTCGGGACGTCAATTGGCACACTACACAGGCCTGGGGCACGCGCGACGTGCTGGCCACGACTGGTACAGCATTCATGGGCCCTTATCGGACTGGAATGACGTACCGTCGGAACGTCGAGTTGGGCCTCAACGTCGTGTACCGTCCGCATTCGAGGTGGGACGATGACGCGGTCTTCCCGGACCGCATCGCGGACCGCAACGGCGTGACCTGCAAGGCGGACGAGCGAGCCTACGATCTGCTGCGCGTCGAACCGTTCGAGCAGTTGGCCCGCGCCATCGACGCCTCCGATACCGACGACGCGCTCGCCGCCCTTCGCCAGATCGAAGAGGAGGTCGTCGCCCAGCGACGGATCGGCGACGAGCTTCCAGCGTTTGCCGCTCCCTCCCGAGTGACTCCAGAACAACTGGCGCTACTACGAGCCTGGCGGGTTGGCCTGTTCGCCGCGGACGGCGAGGAGATGAGCGCCGGGAAGCATACGATCTGGACCCGTGAGCACTACGTGGGCTCTCCGATCCGCGTTCTGAAGGAACACCTGTACCCACCGTCGGTCATCTCCATCACGTCGGCAACCGAGATGAGCAGGTTGGTGACGTACGGCATTGGTGCCGTGGCGTACCAGGGGTGGGAACTCTACGGCGGATTCATCATCCCCGAGATTCCTTACGTCATCGCCGTTCCGGGACTCGTGGAGGCACAGATTGGACTGGCGATATCGAATCAAAATTCGCCGCGTGAGACGGCGTTGACGCTCGCCCTTCAATTCGACAGCGAATACCGGCAGTACTTCGGCTGGTATGCGCGGGTCGCCTACATGAAGGGAAGGGACCGGATCTTGGCGAACCCCGCTGCCCGAGACGTTACTGCGAGTGGGGGGCTCTCGTTTTTGTTGTGGCGCGATCCGCTTCGGTACAAGCGGTGGCTGCCGATAAACACTTTCCGGCTCCGCGTGGGACCAAGGGTCGACGTATCTCGGTTCGGTGAGTTCGACTTCGGTCGCGTCGGGCTGGAGATTTTCCTGTCGCTGCGACAGTGAGCAGACCGGGAGGTTGGCCCGCGGGTGGGGGTCTTTCAGGAGTGACCCCCGCCCGCGTTGACGGACGGCGCGCACGGTGCTCGGCCTAGGCGCCCGTCAGAGCAGCGTGCGGTCCTGCTTTCGAAGGATGAACAGGCCTTCCTTCCCACTGGTCACGATGATGATGCCACTCTCGAAGAACGGGTAGTTGCTCCACGAGCCATCGAATCCCGGTGCGTCGGGTGTCCAGGGAACCGTATCGAAGAAGCTCACCAACTCGGGGTTCTCCCGGTCTGAGATATCCAGGATGCGAAGCCCGCTCACGTAGTTGGACTGGTACATGAGGTTGCCTTGGATGTACAAGTTGTGGTCCGACGACGCGTTGTCCGCTAAGTACTCACGGGCCAGAATCGGATCGTCCAGATCGGTCACGTCCCAGATCAGCGTACGCGTCTGTGCGACGTTGCCTCCGACTTCGTCGAGCTCATCGTTCATGTAGAAGTAGCGGTGCTCTTCGTCGATCCACCCCTGATGGGAGTACGCCACGTTGGGGTACGAGGCCGTGGACAGTCCGACGGGACTCGCTTTGTCCGTCACGTCGGCGATGCTGAGTGCCGTCTCGTTCGAGCCAAAACAAATCTCCTGGCCTGTGTGCTCCGTGTCCGGACCATCGTAGATGACGCACTGTGCGTCGTGGCTGTAGCCGGTTCCCGACCGGCCGGTACCCATTTCCTGGAAGCATCCCGAAAATATCGGACTCCGCGGATCCTGGATGTTGATCATGTGCAGTCCGCCGCCGCACGTTTCACCACCTTCGCTCGCTCCCACCGCGTAGGCGAAACCCGTGTCTTCGTTGATCACGATGTTGTGGGCGCTGAAAATCTGACTGTAGTGGGCGTCCTCTTCGAACGTGACCGGGTCTCCCCGCACGTCCCTCAATTTGGTCAGGTCGAAAATCTGCATCCCGTGCGGCCCCGCCCCGTCGGCCACGACGAAGGCATGGTCCCGGTAGACTTTGACATCCCGCCAAGTGGCGCCCCTCGCGCCTTCAGTGAGGGGCAAGTTGCCCAGGTACCGAGGGTTCAAAGGGTCGCTCACGTCGACGAAGGACGTGCCATCGTACCGTCCGACCAGCGCGTATTCCCGTCCGGACTGGGGGTCTGTCCATCCCCACACGTCGTTCACTTCGACGCCCCGTCCACCACCCAGGTCTGCGACGGACAAGAACGAGAGCATGTCCACGTCGTTGCAGGTGAATTCGTCGGCCGTCCCGTCCTCACAGTCGACCTGCCCGCCAGTAATCGAAGCGATCGCCGGCGGCGGTTCGGTGAACACCTTCGCGGCCTCCGACCACATGCCGCCCTGGCGCTCGAAGATCGCGACCGAACCGAGTTGGAAGTCGTCGCCGACGACACCCACCGCGGCGATGTCTCCCCGTACCGCCGATGTGCCCCCGAACTGATCACCCGGTGAGAGCGCTGAGCCCGTGATTTTGGTGGCTCCGGCCCAATCTCCCCCGGCGTCCCGTGACATCACGTAGGCTCGTCCGGCGAAGTCTGATGCTCCCGGCGCGCCGATCCACGTTTCTCCGTCTGCGATGGTGAGGGAGGTACCAAACTGTGTCCCTGGATTTCCGGTATCGAAGCTCCGCAGGACGGGGCCGGCTCGCCACTCGCCCGACGCCTCGTCGAAGTTGAATTCGAACACGACCCCGAGGCCGGTCCCCGGCGGGTGTATGGCTGCGGCGATCAGAGCGACGCCTTGGTCCAGCCCGACCGCGAGGCCGAATCCGCTGTTCGGCCCGGTGTCCGGTCCCGTGAGTATGTTCGTCTCGGACCAATCCCCGTTGGCTGGATCACGCCGGAACACATAAGTGGCTCCCATGCCGTTGTTCTTCTGCCCGGTCCCGATCAGCGCTAAATCACCTTCCACGGCGATCGACATCCCGAACAGATCGTTGGGCTCCCCGTCGCTGCTCATCAGCTTGGCCGTCTCACTCCAGAGGCCGGTGGTAGGATCGCGGTCGAACACATACACCGCGCCGCGGCCTTCTGAATTGGCCCACGAGGCGGTCAGGAAGCGATCCCCATCACCCGCCGAGACCCGGCCGATGTAGTTCCCTTCGACGTTGTCGCTGACATTGAGGATCTGGGTTTCCTGCCACATCCCGCTCCCGTCTTTCTCGAAGACGTAGATCGCTTGGAGAATGGTCGAGCCGGCGAGCAGCTGGTCCCCTGACAGAGTTACGGTCCGTCCGAAGTGGTCACCGGCGGCGGGGTTGGAGGCCTCGAGACGTTGGACCTCTGTCCATTCACCGCCGGAATCCTTCCGGTAGACGTAGACGTACCCGGGGGCCGCCTCACTCAAGGATTCCCCGACGAGCACCTCGTCGTCTCCCACTGCGAGCGACTGCCCGTAACCCTGCCCTGCGAGGGGGCTCGCCGCAAAGAAGCCCAAGGCCAGAAAGACCCACTGCACGTTCAATTTACGCACTGCATCCACCCGCGAAAAAAGTTTTCGTTGGAACGCCAGCGCCTGCACGAAGAACGCCGACCATACCCTAACGGGTCCCTCGGTGTTGCGGGAGCGCCGGAAGCGGGAACCGTGGCGTTTACACATTGTAACCAGGCTCGCTGCCTCATGACTCCCTATGGACACGCCTGGCTGGCACCGGGTTGCACAATCCCCCCTTGCCACCCGCCTTTTTTCTTAGCAAAGTTTGGGACTTCACTTCAGGGGACACCAATGAAAAAGATTCTCGTTAGTGCGGCATTCGCCGTCATGGTCGCAGGCTGTGCTTCGACCCAGCAGGCAGGACCCGCCAACGCTGCCGGTCCGGTCGCAGTTGCGCCTACGGCATCCGCCGCTCCGGCCGCCGAGGCTGCAGGTGGGAACATGTTCTATACATCCCGCCAGGCCACGCGCGGCAACGGACTGTTCAGGGACAACTGCGTCAGTTGCCACGCGTCTTCCGAGTTCGCGGGGTCGTCGTTCGAGCGCCGCTGGCGCAACCGGGCGGTCGGGGACATCTACGAATTCGTCCTCTACTCGATGCCTGACGACAATCCGGGTGGTCTGCCAGCACAGACCTACGCCGATATCGTCGCCTACATGCTCCAGTTGAACGACTTCCCATCTGGTGACACCGAGTTGCCGCCGTCCTTGGACGCGTTGATGGAGATGATCATGTGGGCGGATGCGGGGTAGTCACCCAACTCTGATTCGACAGGAGGCATCGCCGGAATGTCCGAACGTGACGTGGGAGTGGATCGTAGGACTTTCTTGAAGGCGGCGACCGCCGGTGCTGGCATGAGCATCGCGGTATTCTCGCCGGCCTCCGGGGAGATCCATTCTCCGCGCCCGTTGAGCGATGGCGCCCAAAGGCCTGCTCAGGCAGCTCCGGACATCGTGGTCGTTGGCGCCGGAAACTTCGGGATGTGGACGGCGTTCTACTTGACGCGGCTGGGCGCGAACGTGACGGTGATCGACAAGTACGGCCCGGCCAATTCGCGTTCCACGTCGGGCGGGGAGACCCGTGGTGTCCGGTCCTCGTACGGTGGTCAGGCCACCGGCCTTCTCTGGAATCGGTGGGCCAACGAGGCCATGCAGCGCTGGGCGCTCTGGGACGAGGAGTGGGGGCGTCAGCTTCTCCCGAAGCTCTTCTTCAATACCGGCGATCTGATCTGCCGGCCCCAGATGAGCTCGTACCTCGAGGACACCATGGCGGACTGGGACACGCTAGGTGTGCCCTACGAGCTTCTTACCCCCGAAGAGATCCGGTACCGCTGGCCCGTGATCGGCCCCGACGGCGTCGGTGTTGGGTTGTACGAGCCACGTGCGGGTGTCGTGCGAGCACGCCGAGCGATCGAAGGCGTCGCGGAGGTCTTCCGCAAGGAGGGCGGACAAGTGACGATCGCATCAGCAGAGATGGGTGCCCGGGAGGGAAGGCAGTTGAACGCCCTGAACTTGCAACCCGGCGAGACCATTTCGGCCGCGACGTACGTCTTCGCGTGTGGGCCTTGGTTCCCCAAAGTGTTTCCCGATCTCATGGGAAAACGGTTGCGGATCTCCATGGGGCATACGTTTTACTTCGCGGTGCCGCCGGGGGACAACAGCTATTCCTTTCCCAACCTTCCGAGCTACGGATTCCCGGGTGTCACGGGTTGGCCCGCGCTCGGACGAGACCACCGTGGCTTCCGGGTGCGGACCGGTGGACGCCCAGCAGAAGATCCGGACGTCAGCGACCGCTGGATCCCCGAGCAGTATCACGAACGGCCCAGGCAGGTTCTGGCCGACCACTTCCCAGGCCTCGTGGATCAGCCGATCAACGAGACCCGCGCCTGCCATTACGAGTCCAGCGTCAGCCGCAATTTCATCGTCGACAAACATCCCGATTTCGACAACGTGTGGCTGGCCGGGGGCGGGTCCGCCGAGTCCTTCAAGCAGGGGCCCGTGCTGGGAGAGTACATCGCCCGGCGCATCATGGACGTCGATGAAGAGCCCGAGTTGGCCGATGGGTTCCGGCTGAGCGAAGAAGAGTTCGGCTAGGCGACTAGCGAGTCCGCTGCCCATCTCGCAAGAAATCCGCGAGGGCGGACATCTCCGGAGGAACCGAGGTCACGTGACGTTCGGCTTCCAAGCACGCGGCGAGACGTTCCGGTACCGGAATGCTGCTTCC
>JAPYQK010000072.1:0-6421 GCA_029941275.1 Longimicrobiales bacterium
CAACACCCCCGGAGCCCGATTCCTCTTGATGGGCGCTTCCTTCGTCATTGTGGTAGCGGGGTTGCGTGAAGGTGCCACCATTCTGCTGCCCTTCGCGCTGGCGCTGTTTCTGGCCGTAATGAGCATGCCGCTCATGTTCTGGCTCCAACTCCGGCGTGTGCCGGCACCCCTCGCCATTGCGATCACCATGTTGGTGATCGGTGCGGTTTTCGGGGCGCTTATCATGCTGGGCACACAGTCCCTGGCCGATTTCCAGGACCGACTCCCTCTATATCAACAGCGTTTTGAGGCGCTCATTGACTCACGGTTGGCCGACTTCAGCGAAAGATTCGAGATTGATCCGGCCCAATATCTCTCGCTGGACCGCTTCGACCCGGGAGTTGTTGTCGGGTTGGTCGGCAGCGTCGCCGCGCGTGTTGCCAGTTTCTTCACGAATACGCTGGGGGTTCTCTTGATCATGGCGTTCATCCTGAGCGAAGCCATGGTCTTCCCGTTCAAGTTCCGAGCGATCGTCGGGCATCGCGAAGGGGAGAGGAGAAGCGTCTCCGTCGAGGTGAAGCATGACCGTCGGCGTATGTCGAAAATCGTACGCGAGGTTCAGGCGTATCTCGGCATAAAGACGCTCGTGAGCCTGGCTACCGGCTTGCTGATCGGGGGACTGGCGCAATTGGCAGGCCTGGACTTTCCGGTCCTGCTCGGGCTCGTCGGCTTCGTGCTGAACTACATTCCCACGGTAGGGTCCTTCATCGCCGCGGTTCCGGCATTGCTTCTGAGCATCGTTCAAATAGGCACGCTGGGCAATTTCATGTTGGTGGCCGTCGGGTATGGGGCCATCAACATGGTGATCGGCAACATCATCGAGCCCAATTTTCTGGGCCGGAGGCTGGGCCTATCCACACTGGTGGTCATCCTTTCGTTGCTCTTCTGGGCGTGGGTTTGGGGTCCGGTCGGAGCACTGCTTGCGGTGCCTCTCACCATGGTCGTGAAGATCATGCTGGAGAACACCGAAGATCTGAGATGGGTGGCGATACTGTTGGACAAGTCTCCGCCCCAGGGCGGCGCGACTGTTGCCATCTCGGATCCTTCAGTGGCCCCGGCAACCGGCAGCTTGAAAGTCCCTGGTCGCACCGGGCACGCCGACAACACGGACGACGCCTCGGGCGACGAGGAGGTGGCCTGATGCCGATGGTTCCGTTCGAGACCTTGCCTGACGCCTCACGACTTTGGGTGTTCGGGGTAGAGCGTCCGCTGGATGAGAGCGAACGGCAGAGCTTTTTGGACGCTGTCGATCAGTTTCTCGCGACGTGGGCCGCACACGGGGTCCCTTTGACGTGCGGGCGCGATTGGAGACGGGAACGGTTCCTCCTCGTTGCGGTCGATCAAGCGTCCGAGCCTCCCTCGGGATGCTCCATCGACGCCATGGTCGGCGTCCTCAAGGACCTGGAACGACGGCTGCGCGTCCGAGTTCTCGACAACACGCCGGTCTGGTTCTTGGCTGATGGTCAGGTGCGGCGAACTTCCCGTCCGGAGTTCCGCCGATTGGCGGAGGAGGGGGTGGTGGACCCGGACACGGTAGTGTTCGACAATACGGTCACACACCTGACTGATGTGCGCCAAGGGCGGTGGGACGGCCCAGCCCGGGAGAGCTGGCACCAGAAAGCGTTCTTCAAGAACACCGAAGCGTCCAGGCCTGCTTAGGCACCTGCCGAGGCCGCATGCCAAGGCAGGCTAAGACACGCTGAGGCCCGCTCGGAGGGGGTTGCGCCCAGGCTCAGCGGCCGGGGCCTCCTGAAGCCGTTCTACCTGAAGCCGTTCTACCCGAGCCGGGTCACGTTCTCTGCAGCAGGGCCCTTCGGTCCCTCGCCAACTTCAAACTCTACTCGGTCTCCTTCGGCGAGGCTCTTGAAGCCATCTCCTTGGATCGCTGAATAATGAACGAAGCAATCCTTCTCACCCTCGTCCGGCGTGATGAATCCAAACCCTTTGCTGTCATTGAACCACTTTACGGTTCCCTCGGCCATGCAACTACTCCCCGATCAATTGTTGCGAGGTGCTCACGTCTTGCCAGCACCGAAAGATGCCCCCGTCCAAGCCTAGAGGGGACGGCGCCACACTAGATATACTCGGCGTTCGGGTCAACCCATGCCACCGCGATCAGGGTTGATAGGCCGTCCCCGCCGAGGTGACCCGATGATGGTGAGCCAGAAAGGATGCACTCTGGTCTTCCACCCAAAACGATGGATTCCACGGCGTGCCACCCTCACAGAAACCTACGTGCCCGCCACCGTCCGTAAGGATCAAGTTCAGGAAGGGGTTGGCCTCGATCTCGGAAACCGGTAGGGCCTCGACGGGCAGAAACGGATCATCTCCAGCATGGATGAGCAGCGTCGGAACACCGACCGACGCGACAAATCGGTTTGAGCTGGACTTCCGGTAGTAGTCCTCGGCATCGACGAATCCGTGGAGCCGCGCTGTGACGGCGTTATCGAAATCGCGGATGGTCTCACTCGCCCAAACCTCATTGAGATTGAGTACATCCGTCAGCATGGTTTCCTTTCCGCGGACCTTGGCCAAGAGGGAGGTCAGGAAGTAACGGGAGTAGACTCTGGCCATGCCCCTTCGCTCCAGAGCCTTCGCACCAGCCGACAAGTCATACGGAACCGAGATGGCCACCGCGGCAGAAACGGGCGAAGGGCTCTCCGGTACGCGTTCTCCGAGGTACTTGAGAAGGATGTTGCCTCCGAGGGAATATCCGATCGCCATGAGAGGTCGAGTCGGAAATCTTTCGCGGAACAAATCGATGACGAACGCGATGTCCTCGGTCTCGCCGGAGTGGTAGAAGCGTTGGGCCCGGTTCACCGCTCCGCTACAGCCGCGGAAGTTCAGTCCAACGGCACGAAGGCCACGGTCCGCCAGCGCCGTAAACGTCTGGACCATGTACCCGCGTTGCGTGTGGCCCTCCAGCCCGTGGAGGACCAACACCAGCGGTGAGGCAGGGTCTTGCTCGGGCATCCAGTCGACATCCAGGAAGTCGCCGTCCCAAGTGTCGATCCGCTCCCTCGTGACCGGCGCGTCGGGCGGGCGTCTCAGGAATTTTCCAGCCAGCGTTTGACCATGGGCGCCGGTCAGCCATCGAGGAGGTGCGAAGGACCGGGCCGTCCACGTGTTCCCGCTCCAGCCCACGCCGGGTGTTGTCTCCGTCACGATCCCAGGCCTATAACTTCGGCAGCGTCACTCCGACTTGGTCCTGATATTTGCCATGCCGATCCACATAAGCCACCTCGGGCTCCTGGTCTCCCTCGAAGAAGAGCAACTGAGCGATCCCCTCGCCTCCGTATATTTTGGCGGGAAGGGGAGTGGTGTTCGAAATTTCCAGGGTCAGGTAGCCGCACCAGGTCGGTTCCAGGGGTGTCACGTTCACGATGATTCCACATCGGGCGTACGTGCTTTTCCCGACGCACACGACCAGTACGTCTCGCGGGATGCGGAAGTATTCCTCTGTTCTGGCCAGAGCAAAAGAATTTGGTGGGACGATACATTCGGGTTCGTTTACGTCGACGAAGGAGCGGTCGTCGAAGTGCTTCGGGTCTACGATCACGTTGTGGACGTTCGTAAAGACTTTGAACTCGGCCGCCACTCGGATGTCGTAACCGTACGAGGACAGCCCGTACGAGATGTTCCCGTCCTTGACCTGCTTGGGTTCGAAGGGCTCGATCATTCCGTGCTCTTCGCACATCCGCCGTATCCAGTGGTCGCTCTTGATCGGCATATTGAAGCTTCAGGTTGAGAGAAAAGTCGTTTCTTCGAAGGGCAGAATACGCCGTCGCGAGGGACCGGTACACCCCCCCCTCAACGCCGGCCCCGAACGCCGACAATAGAACCGCTTTGCCCGAGACCGCAAATGAGCGTCCTAAAGGCCCGAAGAAACCAGTCGAGAATCGGGTTGACACTCCTTTGAGACTCGGAATAGGTTGATGCAGCCCACAAGTGAACAATTTCACAAGCTACGTCAAAGGCCACCATGTCGGGATCATACGTCCCGCTTCTGATTCTCTTCGGCGTATCCATTCTGAACGCTGTTGGAATGGGTATCGCGTCGCATATCCTGAGCCCTAGACGACCGACTCCGGAAAAATCCATGCCGTATGAGTCCGGCATGATTCCTCTCGGTGACACCCGCCTCCGTTTTTCCGTGAAGTTCTATATGGTCGCGATCAGTTTCATTGTTTTCGATATCGAGACCATCTTTCTGATTCCGTGGGCTGTTGAAATGAGGGAATTGGGGTGGGGGCCGTTTGTCGCGGTCAGTATTTTCGTCGCCATTTTGGCTCTCGGCTTGGTCTACGAGTGGAAGAAGGGAGGTCTCGAATGGGATTGAAGGACGGTGAGGGCGGAGATCCGCTGAGTTCCACAGAGGCTGCGGCGCTCGAAATTGTGGAGGGACGGCAAGGAGGACTTCCCGGTTTCGGAAGCCCGACCTTCCTCACCACCAAGGTGGATTTTGTGGTCAACTGGGCGCGGCGAAATTCCCTCTGGCCGATGCCATTCGGCACGGCATGCTGCGCCATCGAGATGATGGCGTCCGCCGCGTCGAATTTTGATCTGGCCCGCTTCGGTATGGAGCGAATGGCGTTCAGCCCGCGGCAGGCCGATGTATTGATTTGTGCCGGACGGGTGCCGTATAAGCTCGCGCCAGTGTTGCGTCGCATCTGGGACCAAATGATGCAGCCCAAGTGGTGCGTCTCGATGGGAGCATGTGCGAGTTCGGGAGGGGTGTTCGACACGTATTCCATGGTTCAGGGGATCGATACGATCGTTCCTGTAGACGTGTATGTGCCCGGTTGTCCGCCGCGCCCTGAGGGTCTCATCTACGGCCTGATGATGATCCAGGAGAAAATCCGCCGCGAAAGTTTGTCGGAGCACTACGGTCTTCGGGCGGAAGATCCCTCAATGGTAGCGCGACCACGGGCTGATGATGACGAAATCGAAGCGTTGTCTGGGCCTTTCGGAAACTCGACGCAACAGGATCAGCTCAGTTCCCTGGCTCAGCTCACCCGCCCGCAGCGCTCGGAGGACCTGCTCTCCTAGTGACGGTCCTTCACGGATTTATCGTACCCTCGGTTGGCCGAAGCAGAGGGCGACGAAATACCCCACGGAGCGCGCCATGACGGACCAGGGTGGATCTCCGTTCGATGCGGTCGAACAGGGCCCGGAAGCGCCGGTGCGCGATGTGGGTGTGTCAGGAGCTGACAGTGCCGGTGACCTTGTTGATCACCCGACAGTGACCGCGCTTCGTGGCCAATTCGATTCATCGATTCTCCGCCATGAGGTACAGGCGGGAGATCAGCACGTGGTGTTCGTTGATCCAGCCCGCAACCGGGAGATTCTGGCGTGGTTGAGGGATGACGAGGGCCAGGGCTACGATCTGCTCGTCGACGTGACCGCCGTTGATTACGGTGGCGGCGCGCCGCTTCAGGTCGTCTACCAACTCTGGTCGATTGAGCATAAGCGCGCCTTGCGGGTCAAGTGCGAACTGCCTCTCGACGCACTTTCTCTCGACAGTGTCGTCCCGCTCTGGAACGCGGCGAATTGGCTCGAGCGGGAGGTGTTTGATCTGTTTGGAATCGGCTTCAGGGATCACCCTGATCTCCGTCGAATTCTGATGCCGCAGAACTATTCGGAAGGCCATCCACTCAGAAAGGATTTCCCTTTGAGGGGGCGGCTCTCCAGGGCAGAACAAACCCGGCTCGCCCTTTCGCAGGACTATCTCGACTACTACACACCGGAGGAGTTGGAGGTGGGCGGGGCCCCTGCGGGTGGAACTCCAGCGGGTAGCGGCCCTGGGGTCGAGCCCCGACCGACACATGACTCGACGGACCAGACAGAGGCGGACTGAGCCATGACCGAAACAATTTTGGAGCTACCGGAGCCGACCCTGCATTCAGAGCCCATGCTCATCAACATCGGTCCTCAACACCCCGCAACGCACGGTGTCTTGCGGCTGATCTGTGAACTGGATGGTGAGACGGTACTCAGCGTCACACCCGACATCGGATTCCTTCATTCCTCCTTCGAGAAACTCGGCGAGTACCGGACCTGGAATCAGATCGTTCCGCTCACGGATCGGATGGACTACCTGGCGCCCCTGATGTACAACTGCGTTTACGTCATGGCGGTCGAGAAACTGATGGGACTCGAGGTGACGGAACGTTGTATGGTCGTGCGCGTGCTCTGCATGGAAATGGAGCGGATCTTCAGCCATCTGTTGTGGCTCGGCACGACCGCGATCGATGTGGGTGCCTTCACTCCTTTCCTGTATGCGTTTCAAGAGCGGGAACGGATCTACAAACTCCACGAGTCGTTCACGGGTGCCAGGATCACGACGTCGGCGACAAGGGTCGGTGGCATGATGGCCGACCTT
>JAPYQK010000072.1:6431-12559 GCA_029941275.1 Longimicrobiales bacterium
TCCCAAGACGTTGGACGAGATCGATTCTCTTCTCACTACGAACGGAATCCATCTGGGACGTACCCTGGACATCGGCGTGATTTCGGGAGAAGACGCGATCAACCACGGCTTCACCGGCCCGAACTTGCGAGCCTCCGGCGTGGATTACGATCTGCGCAAGGACAATCCCTACTACGACTACGGGACGTACGATTTCGACGTCCCGATCGGTGAAAATGGAGACTGTTACGACCGGTATCTGGTGCGCATGGAGGAGATGCGTCAGAGCCTGAGGATCATCGAGCAGGCGCTCGACCGACTTCCCGACGGGCCGATCAACGTAGCCGACCCCCGGGTTTCGTTACCGAGCAAGACGGATTGTATGAACGACATGGAGTCGATGATCCATCACTTCAAGTTGGTCACCGAAGGCATCTCGGTGCCTGCCGGTGACTGTTACTTCGCGATTGAGGGTTCGAAGGGAGAACTCGGGATGTACGTGGTGAGTGACGGCGGGGAAAAGCCCGTACGGTGGCGGATTCGCCCGCCTTCCTTCGTGAACTTGTCGGTGATCGCCAAGCTGGCCGAGGGGCATCTGGTCTCCGACCTGATCATGATCAACGCATCTCTGGATATCGTCCTGGGCGAGATCGATCGATGAGCGAGATCCCCTTCAAGAATCCCGGATGGGCTGGGAACGTGGGTGAGTACGATCTGACCGAAGAACAAGTTCGGGGGATCGACTTCGTCGGGGTTCGGCCTCTGGAGGGTGGGCACGCCGCGGGGTCGGCTACCTATCCATACATGTTGGAGGACAAACACCCTGAGGCGCCCCTCTTCGAGGGTCCGTACGAGGTCCGCTTCCAAAAAATCCTGACCCGGTATCCGACGAAACGCGCGGCGTT
Organism: Longimicrobiales bacterium; assembly: GCA_029941275.1. Lineage (GTDB taxonomy): Bacteria > Gemmatimonadota > Gemmatimonadetes > Longimicrobiales > Gaopeijiaceae > UBA822. The sequence continues at coordinate 7,316 of JAPYQK010000072.1, forward strand.
GCTTCCGGCTCTCAATTTGGCTCAGGAAATACGGGGCCACATTTCGCCGCAGACCATGGATCGTGTCGGGGAGCTCCTCGAGTTGTCGCCAGCGTACGTGCGTGGGGTGGCGACTTTCTACACGATGTACAACAAGCGGCCGGTGGGGAGGCACCTCGTGCAGGTGTGTACCAACATCAGCTGTAACCTCTGCGGTGGCCAGGAGGTGCTCGACGCGTTCCTGGAGCACACGAACACGGAGGTAGGCGAGACTTCCGCTGACGGCACGTTTACGGTGATCGAGGCGGAGTGCCTAGCGGGCTGCGGCTTTCCGACGTGTGTCCAAATCAATTCCCGCTACTTCGAAAACGTGACCCTCGAAGAAGTCCCCAAGATCGTGGCTCATTTGAGGGAAAGTGGTCCCGCCACGGAGAGTTTGGAGGGCGAGGAGTAGGTATGGGATACCCGTACAGCCACCCGAGCGAAGTCCCGATTCTCTCGAAACACTTCGGTGACCCCGAAGCGCGGACCCTCGACGGTTGGAGGGCACGGGGCGGGTACGAGGCCCTCGAAAAGGCCCTGAATATGAGCCCTGAGGAAGTGGTGGATACGGTCAAGGAGTCGGGTCTGCGTGGCCGCGGCGGAGCCGGCTTTCCGACCGGACTCAAGTGGAGTTTCATGCCCAAAACCAAGGACAAACCCCACTACCTGCTGTGTAACGCGGACGAATCGGAGCCGGGCACGTTCAAGGACCGTGAGCTCATGCGCTGGGTGCCTCATCAGCTCATCGAGGGATGCCTGATCGGTGCCTACGCGATGGGAGCCGAGCACGTTTACATCTACTGCCGCGGGGAATTTTTCGAAGCCACCCAGGTGTTGGCGAAGGCCGTCGAAGACGCTTACGAGGCCGGCATTATCGGGGAGGACATCCTGGGCTCGGGCAAGAAGATCGATTTGACGGTCCACGCAGGCGCAGGCGCCTATATCTGCGGTGAAGAAACCGGCCTCATGAACTCTCTCGAGGGGGATCGGGGCGAGCCCCGTGTGAAACCACCTTTCCCGGCCGCAGTGGGTGCTTTCGGGATGCCGACCACGATCAACAACGTCGAGACTCTTTGTGCGATCCCGCATATCGTTGCCAATGGTGGCGAGTGGTATCGGCAGTGGGGCTCGGAGAAGAGTCCGGGAACCAAATTGTTCTGCGTGAGCGGTCACGTAAAACGTCCAGGTAATTATGAACTTCCGTTGGGCTTCCCCCTGAAGGATCTCATTTTCGATGTGTGTGGCGGTATGATCGAGGACCGGGCGCTGAAGGCAGTCATCCCGGGTGGTAGCTCCGTGCCGCTGCTCTCCGCCGAAGAAGCCGAGGGATGTAGTCTCTGCTATGAAGGTGTGGTAGAGGCCGGTTCGATGCTCGGGTGCGCATCCGTGATCGTCATGGACGAAACCACCGATATCGTGCGCCAGGTCACTCGCATGGCATCCTTCTACGCGCACGAATCGTGTGGCCAGTGTACGCCGTGCCGCGAGGGCACCGCGTGGGTCACGACGATTCTCAAGCGCATTGAGGACGGGCGTGGAACCGAGGACGATCTGGACACCCTCGTCGAGGTCACGGACCAGATGACCGGCACGACCATCTGTGTGCTCTCGGACTCCGTGGCCGCTCCGGTGCAGTCCTCCATCAAGAAGTTCAGAGACGAGTACCTGGCGTTGATCCGTCGCGGCGAACGAGTGGGGGCGGCGTAGCAGAATGACTGAGAAGAAGACCGCTGTCACCGGGCCGCCGTTGGAAGCCGGCCCGATCGACATGGTGACGCTGACCATAGACGAGCAAGAGGTCACCGTTCCACGGGGCACTACGCTGCTGCAAGCGGCTCAAGGCGCTGGCACCGAGGTACCGCACTACTGTTATCACCCAGGTCTCTCATCCCCGGCCATGTGCAGAATGTGCTTGGTCGAGGTGGAGGGAGCACCGAAGCTGCTTCCTTCCTGCACGACCACGGTCGCAGACGGGCAAGTGGTCCGAACCGAGAGCGACGACGCAACGCGTATGCGGCGAGGCGTGCTCGAGTTCTATCTGCTGAATCACCCACTCGACTGTCCCATATGTGATCAGTCGGGGGAGTGTGACCTCCAGGACTTCGTGTTCGCCGAGGGTCGAGAGCACGGTCGTGGGCGCGACGCCAAGCGAGTTCTGGGGCGGGACGACTTTGGAGGGGACGTCCTCTTCTACGGGGATCGTTGCGTGATGTGCACCCGCTGCGTGCGCTTCATGAACGAGGTAGAAGAGAACCCGCTGCTCACGGTGGTGGACCGCGGGAACCGTTCGGTGATTGACACCTTCTTCGATGAAGGGTTGGAGCAGGCCGAATGGGGCGGAAACGTGGTGGACATCTGCCCGGTGGGCGCGTTGGTTTCGAAAGACTTTCTCTACAAAGCTCGGGCGTGGGACCTCGAGCATACAGCCTCCGTCTGCCCGAATTGCAGTCAGGGGTGCAACATCGATCTGCACACGCGCGATAACCTCGTGCACCGGATAAAACCACGGACCAACCCAGATGTGAATGGGCATTGGATCTGCGACTATGGGCGTGCGACATACGAGTGGCTCAACCGCGGTGACCGCTTGGAAGCACCGGTTGTGCGTGCTGGCGGTCGCAACACAGCCATGGGCTGGACGGCATCTCTCGAGGCGCTGAAGGGCCGGATCGATGCGCTCGCTGATGGGCTAGGCAAGGGTTCGGTGAAGGCGGTCGTTTCTCCTTTCTGGTCGAACGAAGACCTGGGAGCCGTGGCGCGCTTGATCGAGACTCTCGGTGGCGGCTCCATCGTCTTCCGCTCTCCTCGGGCTGACGCCGAGGTGGCGCTGAAGGGGTTCGAGGGGCTGGCCCGCAGGAAGGACCTCACGCCGAATGCTCGGGGGGCGGAGCTGCTCGGATATGAGCGGGTGGGAGACGACGCGGGGCAGGGGGGGCTGGACGAACTCGCCGACCACGATGGCGTGGTCCTAGTCCTCGGCGACGCATTGGACGATCTGCCGGAGGGCACCGCGAAGAACGCCGCGCTGGTCGTCTACTTCGGGGCCTATACGTCTCTTGCTCTCATCTCGGCCGATTTTCAGTTCCCGATTACGACCTTCGCTGAACAGGAAGGAACGTTCACGAACCTAGACGGGAGGGTGCAACGCTTCTGGCCCGCCCTCTCGGCGCCCGGCGCGGCTCGCCCCGCCTGGCTGGTTCTCGGCGCGCTTTCAGGCGCCCTCCGGGATGAGGCGGGACCGAGCCGGGCGGATCAGGCCTTCGCCCTCGTTGCGCAAGCGGTGGAGTCCTACGAAGGAATGGACTACGAGACGATCGGCGCAGAGGGTGTTCAGTCGAATGCAAGCGCACCGGTGCGGGGGGATTGATGTGAACACCCCGATCACCGGTTTGCCGCTGCTACTGTCTTCATCACTCAAGGTCGCCATCATGTTCGGCGTGGTGTTGCTGACCGTGGCTTACACGACGCTTGCCGAGCGGCGAGTCTCCGCGTTCATCCAGGACCGAGTGGGCCCGAACCGCGTGGGACCGTTCGGGCTGCTGCAGCCGATTGCGGATGGTCTCAAGAACCTAGTCAAAGAAGAAGCGCTTCCCGGGAGCGCCTCGAAGTTCTACTTCATGCTGGGGCCTATGCTGGCGATGGTTCCGGCTATGGTGACGTTCGCAGTCATACCTTTTGCAGCACCGCTTCCTACTCCGTGGGGGGTGGTCGACATGATCATCGCCGACGTGCCGGTCGGCATTCTGTATATCCTCGCGCTCAGCTCTCTGGGTGTTTACGGCATCGTGATCGGGGGATGGGCGTCCAACAACAAGTACGCCTTCCTCGGTGCTCTGAGGGCCTCGGCCCAAATGGTCAGCTACGAGGTGGCGCTCGGCTTGAGCTTAGTTGTGGTGCTCATGATGGCCGGTAACGTCACGCTCACGGAGATCGTGTGGCAGCAGCAACAGCTGGGCCTCTGGTTTGCGTTTCCGTTGTCCCTCGGATTCATCCTGTTCGTGATCTCCGCGTTTGCGGAGACGAATCGACTACCGTTCGACATGCCCGAAGCGGAGTCCGAGCTGATCACCGGATTTCACACGGAATATTCAGCGATAAAATTCTCCATGTTTTTCATCGCGGAGTACGCCCACATGCTGACCGCCGCGGCCCTCATGGCTACGCTGTTCTTCGGCGGGTGGGACCTTCCCGGCTCGTGGGACGATGCGTTCTGGTACCAGGGTGAACTGATTCGAGGTTTCGATGCGTCGGGTGCGGCCATCGCCGCCGCACCGGCCGCTTGGAAGACCCTGCTGACTTTTGCCGGCTTTGCCGCCAAGACATCATTTTTCCTTCTTCTCTACATCTGGATTCGGTGGACGCGTCCGCGGTTCCGCTACGATCAAGTGATGGAATTGGGATGGAAGGTCATGCTGCCAACGGCGCTGGCATACGTCATGGTCGTGGCCACGACGTTGCTAGTTCTCGACCAGGTCGGCGTTTCTCGGTTCTTCCAAGGCCTGGCGCTCACTGGCGTCAGTGCGGTCTGCACCGTGGCGTTCGTTTTCTACCTCGATCGGGGCCGAATCATTGGGGGAGCGTCGGTGGGACAAAGGAAGTCGCCACGGGGACTCACCGCGGCGAGCCAAGGTGTGATTCCCGGAGAAGGAGCGACGGCCGGTGACTAGAAACCCCATTAGATGTATACCATTTAACTGCTACGGAGAAATAAGATAGCGATAACAACGCGTGTCATCCAAAGACCGGATCCCGGGCAGAATTCGTACCTGCGGGCCGCTTTCAAGGGCATGGCCCTGACCCTCCGTCACATGGTGAATCCGAAGACGGTGACCCAGCAGTACCCCGAGGAGCAGACCGAATTGAGCCCGCGTTGGCGGGGCACACACAGGATGGAAGTACACGCCGATGGGCGGCCGAAGTGTGTCGCGTGCGGTCTTTGTCCGACCGTCTGTCCGGCGAACTGCATCCGGCTCGTGGGCGGAGAGGACGACCAGGGGAATCGGTATCCCATCGTCTACGAGATCGACGAATTCCGCTGCATCTTCTGCGGAATGTGTCAGGAGGTATGTCCGGTCGAAGCGATACACGTTGGACGTGACTTTGAGAACGCAGAATATACGCGGGACCGCTTCGTGTACGACCTGGATCGTCTGATGCAGCAGGACCACCCGACGGCGTTGCTTTGGGACCCCTCCGACCCCGCCAGCGAGTGACGACGCGTGA